>JBFGFY010000001.1:0-61538 GCA_041579355.1 Longimicrobiales bacterium
ACCCTTCAACTCCGAGGGGCTTCCGAACCGGCGTATGGTCTGGTTCGAGCGCGGCGAGCTCCGCAGCCTCCAGTACGACCGCTTTTGGGCGGAGCGCCAGGGGGTCGGGCCGACCGGCTTTGCGGACGCCTACGCCATGTCCGGAGGAGCGGCGAGCATCGAAGAGATGATCGCGAGCACGGAGCGTGGGCTGCTCGTGACCCGCTTCTGGTACATGAGGAGCGTCGACCAGCGCTCGATCCTCTATACCGGCCTCACCCGTGACGGCACCTTCCTCGTCGAGCGCGGGCGGGTCGTCGGCCCGGTGCAGAACCTGCGCTGGAACGAGTCGCCGCTGAACGTGCTGGCCAACATCGAGATGCTCGGCGTTCCACAGCCGGTGCTCCGCTCAGAGGCGGGTGAGACCGGCGCCGCGGCTCTTATGCCCGCGCTCAAGGTGCGCGGCTTCCGCTTCACCTCCGTTTCGGACGCCGTCTGAGGGCCCGGTGCGCCTCGGGCTGACACTCCTCGCCGCGGTCACCTTGGCCGGCGCGGTAGCAGCCTCGGCGCTCGACACACCCGAGCCGCAGTTTCGGCGCAGCTACACCGTCCCCTACGACGGCAAATTCACCTTCACGCGTGTCCGTTACTCGGCGGGCCCGCGCTCGTGGCGAGGGTTTGGGGGCGCGGCTTGGGCGCACGACTACCCCATGGCCGACCTCAACATGCAGACGATGCTGAACGAGTTCACGTCGGTGCGCGCGACACCCGCCGACGTGGGAAGCAACGTCTACGAGCTCGAGGACGACGAGATCTTCCGCAACCCGATCCTCTACGTGTCGGAGCCCGGCACCTGGGGAATCACTCGTGAGGGAGCGGCCAATCTGCGCGAGTTCCTCCTCAAGGGCGGCTTCCTGATCTTCGACGACTTCGAGGAAGACCAGTGGTACAACATGGCCGAGCAGGTCGCGGCCGCGCTCCCCGAGGGGCAGTGGGTCGACATCGGCCCCGAGCATCCCATCTTCAACACCTTCTTCTACGTCGAGAACATCTACGTCCCGCACCCGCTCGTGCGTGTCCTGCCGAACTATCGGGTGATCTTCGAGGAGAACGATCCGGCCGAGCGCATCATGGTGCTCGCGAACCACAACTCCGACCTGGCCGAGTACTGGGAGTACGCGGCGCAGGGGTACTTCCCGGTCGATCCCACGAATGACGCGTTCCGCCTCGGGATCAACTACATCGTCTACGGCCTGACACGCTGACCGCGTGTTCGAGACCGCCCTCCTCGCGATCGGCCTCGTTGGGCTCTGGGGCGGCACCCTGTTGACGGTGCGCGGCGCCGTCGAGGTGAGCGAGCGGCACGGCCTTTCGCAGGGCTTCATCGGCCTCACGATCCTCGCGATCGGGACCGACCTTCCTGAGCTCCTCGTCTCGGTGAGCGGGAGCATCCAACAGCTGCAGGGTGTCGAGTCGTCGGGGGTGATCGTGGGCAACGCGACCGGGAGCGCCATGGCACAGGGCACACTCGTGCTCGGCGTGGCAGGGCTCTTCGGCTACCTGGGTATCGCGAAGCGAATGGTGCAACGGGACGGCACGACGCTCTTGCTCGCGATCGCGCTGACGACGGCGCTCTGTTGGGACGGCGACGTCACGCGGGTCGAGGGGGCCACGCTGCTCATCGCCTACCTCATGTACTTCGTGGCGCTCGTGCAGGCCGAGAGCCGAGAGCTGGACGAGGTCGAGGGCCCCATGGTGCGTGCGCTGTCGCCGTTCTGGGCCCTCGGCGTGGGACTCGTAGCGGTGATCCTGGCCGCGCACGTGGTGGTGACCGAGGGGATCGCCATCGCCGAAGCCTACGGCATCAGTCAGACCGTCGTCGGCGCGCTCATCATCGCGCTCGGTACGAGCCTGCCGGAGCTCGCGCTCTCCATCGGCGCCGCACGCCAGGGCCACGCGAGCCTCTCCGTCGGAAACATCATCGGGAGCAACATCTTCGACCTGCTGGTGCCGGTAGGCGTGGCCGCCGCCATCCACCCCCTAGTGGTGGCAGAGGCGACGACCACGTTCGACCTTCCCGTCTTCGCCTTCGTCACCGCGGCGCTCCTCTTCTTCATGCTGTATCGCGAGGGACTCCAGCGGGGCGAGGCGGTGCTGCTCATCGTTTGCTACGTCGGGTACGTCGTCCTACGCGGCTTCGTGATCTGACGCGCACGGGGCTTCAGTCGAACTCGATCTCTGTGAAGCCGTTCTCCATCTCGAGCTCGAACTCCAGGAGCTGGCCGGTGCGGTCGTAGTCGAACTGCCTCAGATCCATGACCCGGCCGTCCGGGAGCATGAACCAGATCTCCGGTGCCACGTCGACGGTGAGCTCACGGCTCGGTCCGCCGGCGCTGACGACCAGGGGCGGCACCAGGTCGATCTCGATCTCCACCTCTGCCTCGAGGAAGACTCGGAACCTCTCGGCCGAGCCGCCGTTCGGCGTGAACGAGCCCACCACGAGCGCGCTGGCCTTACGAGGCCAATCCGGAAACTCGGCCAGGATCTGGGCACGGAGCGCCGCGATCTGAGCCGCCAAGACCGGGTCCTGCTCGTCGTCCTCGAGATCCTCGATCTCGAACTCGAGCTCCTTGTAGGTCCCCTCGGGGATGAGACCGGTCATGGCCGCGATCGGCTGACCGTCGAGCGGTAGGTCGAGGAAGCGCGGCGGCGCCTCGAAGTCGGGGCAGTCGTCACTCGAGGGCCCGGAGTTGTCGCAGGCGCCGTCCTCCGCCTCGAGCTCCACCTCGGCCACGATCACGCGGATCTCGTCGATGGTTAGGGTGCCGTTGGTGCCCTGCATCACGAGCGGCGGTCCCGCCACCCGCGCCGGGCCGGACACTCGGCTCGGTCCGGGCGCCGCGCCCGCGGCACCGTCCACGCGGAAGTTGAGCGTAACCGACTGGAAGCCCGCCGGGCCCGTCGAATCGCTGCAGGCGCCGGTCGCGGCGAGCACCAGGCCCGCCACGGCCGCACGCGAAGCCCACTGCATTCTGTTCACTTGTCCACCTCGTTGCTGGGTGTTTGGGAAGATCACCCGTTCACCCAAGCAAGCCACGTGCCCTAGCCGTAAGTCGTTGTCTGCATTTGTCTTGTGGATCAGTCCCGACACCACGGAGAGGCGTGGTGCACCAAGATTCGTTCTCCGGTCTCGACGATTTCACCATATTGGTGCATGAACGCACCATCCCCCGGGCTGCTCGCCCTCGTCGATGCAGAAAGCGCCGAAGGCGTGGAGGCCGCAGGTCAGGCCGAAGGGCTCGACGTCACGCGCGCTTCCTCCCTCGCCGAGCTGCTGAGGGCCCTGCGCGACCGGCCCTGGACGGCGACCGTGCTCTCCCTCTCCGTCGACCCCGTGGACGGGGACATTGCGCGGCGGGTGGCCGACGAGGGGAACGCTGGCGCGCTCGTGCTCACCGCGCCCGCGCTGTCGCTCGAGCGTGCCTTGCTGGCCGAGCGCGCAGGGGCCCTCGCGCTCCTCCGGGAGCCCGTGCAGCCCGAGCAGCTGCGGGCGGAGCTCCGTGGCTCGCTCGACGAGGGGCGGGAGGTCCCCTTCCCCGAAGACGCCGCCGACGAGGCCCCGGACGTCGACGGCCCCCCGGAGCTCATCGGGGAGAGCCCCCCCATGGGCACCGTCTTCGAGGCGGTGGCACGCGTGGCTGACTCCGCGGCGACCGTCCTCCTGACCGGCGAGTCGGGCACGGGGAAGGAGGTGGTCGCGCGGGCTCTGCACTGGGCCAGCGGACGCCGTGCCGGACCGTTCGTCGCCGTGAACTGCGCTGCGATCCCCGAGCATCTACTGGAGTCCGAGCTCTTCGGGCACGAGAAGGGCGCGTTCACGGGGGCGGTCGCACGCCGCGTCGGGCGATTCGAGCGCGCGGGGGGCGGCACCCTGTTCCTCGACGAGATCGGGGACATGAGCCTCGTCCTGCAGGCGAAGGTCTTGCGCGCCCTCGAGGAGCGCACGGTCGAGCGGGTGGGCGGCGGGGACCCGATCCGCGTCGACGTGCGTGTCGTCGCGGCGACGAACCGGGACCTCGCGCGTGCCATGGCCGACGGCAGCTTCCGAGAGGACCTCTACTACCGCCTGGCGGTCGTGGAGCTAACCCTCCCCCCGCTCCGCGAGCGGGGAGGCGACTTGCGTGTCCTGGCCCTCCACTTCGGCGCCCACTTCGCGCGGCGGCACGCGCGGCCGGTGCGCGCGATCACCGAGAAGGCGCTCGCCCGCCTCGAGAGCGCGGCTTGGCCCGGCAACGTGCGGGAGCTGCGTAACGTGATGGACCGCGCGGTCTTGCTGGCCAAGGGACGGGCGATCGGGACCAGCGACCTGCGCGTCGGTGCAGCGGCCCCGACGGCCGCGGCGACGGGCTCGTCCGCGCCGGCCGGGTACGCCCCGACGCTGACGCTCGAGGCGGTCGAGGCGGATCACATCAGGCGGGTGCTCGAGGCGGTCGGGGGCCACATCGGCGAGGCCGCCGAGACGCTCGGCATCCACCGCAACACGCTCACCCGCAAGATGAAGTCGTATGGCCTCGGCGCGTAGCGGCCCCGAATGGGGGCGGTCCCGCACCAAAACGGGGCAGGAGGCCGGCCTGGAGCAACCCGTTCGCTGGGACCTCCGTCGGCCTAACTCCATGCTAGGCAGTACGTTCGCCTGCCCCGATCCAGCAGCGGGAGACGAGCACGCCCCCTGCAAGAAGGGAGAGGCATGAAGAAGCGCCTCACCCTCGACCGGATCCGGGAGACGCTCCCCGAGCTCGAGGAGCTCCGCCCGCTCCTCGACCGTCTGCTGGTGCGCTCCGAACCCGACCCGACTCGCACCTGGTCGGGGTCGGGGAGGCTCGGCACGGTCGGCTCACGCGTCGTGGCGCGCGACGAGCTCGACGGGGAGCTGCCCCGGGAGGTGGCGCAGGCCGAGGCCCGGCACCTCGAGCGCCTGTACGGCTCGGTGGCGCGGGCCCTCGGCGCGCTCGCGGACGGGGCCGGCGGCGAGGCGGGGACGGCACTGCTGGAGGCGGCCGCCCTGGAGGAAGCGCGCGAGCGCCCCGAGCGTGCGGCTGCTTACGCGGCCGCCGCCTACCGGGCCGCACGCGACGAGCGGGATCAGCGAGTCGCCGCGCTGGCGCTCCGTCGCTGGGCTCGCGCGACCCGCTCCTTCGGCGACCTCACCGAGGCGCTCACCCTCTACACGAAAGCGTACGGGGCCGAGCAGGCCCTCGGCGACCCGAAGGGGTCCGCGGCGGCCGCTGTCGGCGCGGGCAACGTACTCGAGGAGCAGGGCCGCTGGAGCGAAGCCGCCAACTGGTACCGCACGGCGCTGGCCGCGCTCGACGCCGTCGAGGGACCCGCATCCGAGCGGTGGCACGCGCTGCTCAACCTGCACATCGTCACGCGCTCGGCGGGGCAGGTGGAGGGGAGCATCCCGCTCCTGGAGCGCGCGGCCGACGCCGCCCGAGGGGCGGACGCCGCGGCCGCCGAGCCGTTCGTGCAGAACGCCTGGGGCCAGCTCCACATGGCGCAGGGTCGCTTCCGGGAGGCCGAGGAGCGGCTGCGGGTCGCCCTCGACGGGGCCGTCGGCGCGCGGGCGAGGGTCACCATCCGACTCAACCTGGCCGAGGCATTGCTCGCGCAGGAACGTACGCTCGACGCGGCGGAGCACGCGCGCGAGGCCGAGCGGGATGCCATTCGGGCCGGCCTCGTGCCGAAGCTCCCGGAGGTCTACCGCTTGCTCGGCAGGATCGCCGCCACCGACGGTGACGCCGATGCGTTCGTGTTCTTCGAGCGGGCACTCGAGCTCGTGAAGGAGCGCACCCTACCCGCGCTGGAAGAGGCGTTGACGCTACAAGCGTACGCCGATGCCGAGGCCCGCCGCGGTGAGCCCGAGGCGGCACGGCAACTCCAAGAGACAGCACACGAGCGCTTCAGGGCGCTCGGCATGGCACAGATGCGCGCCGCTTGGGCGGACGTGTACGACGGCCCCACATCCGCGGCGCAGCCTTCGCCTGAGGAAGAGAGATCATGAAGATAGATCGTTGGACGGTATGCGCTTCGCGCCGAGCACGACTTCTTGGCGTGATGGCGCTCGCGACGTTCGGAAGCGCGTGTGGAAACCTGACGGCCGGCGGCTTCGGTGAGGTCACCGTCGCCGTGTCGGGTGACTTTGCCGAGCCGAGCCCCGCGAGCCGCGCGGGCCCACAGATGGCCGTGCTGGACGCGCCCGCCCGCTCGGACCATGAGGTCGAAGGTGAGGTCGAGGTGGAGATGCTGCTCTTCCTCGTGTCCGAGACCCAGGGAGCGGTCCCGCTCGGAGGGGAGCCCGTGCGCGTGCGCGTCGACGTGCGGGGACGCGGCGAGCTCGACGCCGTCGATCGCGCGCTCGTCCCGGCAGCCCGCTACGACGAGCTACAGATCATCTTCACGGACATCGAGGCCGAAGTACAAGGCCTCGTGATCAACGGTGTGCCGGTCGAGCGGGTGGAGGTCGAGATCGAGGACGTGAGCCTACCGGTCTCGCGAGCGATCGACCTACAGGTAGACGAAGGCGGAATGGTCGATCTGCTCGTGGACCTCAACGCCCTCGCATGGCTTCAGGCCGTCGATCCCGTGCTCGGCACGGTCGACGAGAGCGTCTTCGCGGCCCTGGTGAGCGTCGTGGTCCGCTAAGGTCGGTCGACCACTTCCGAGACCTCGGACGCGGCGTCCTGGAGGAGCTGCTTCACCTCGCTGTCCGAGACCGGCGTGAAGTCGTCGTACCAGGCCCCCACCGCCGCGAACTGGATCGGCGTGCGCAGACATATGACCTCGTCCGCCTGGTCCTCGAGCCCGCTGACCGTCTCCGCGGCAGCGACCGGGCACGCCACGATGCGCCCCTTGACGCCGCGCTGCGCGAGCGACGCCAGCGCCGCGCGGACCGTGGAGCCGGTCGCGATCCCGTCATCGATCACGACCACCGTCTTGCCGGCGATGTCCACGCGATCGTGGTCGTCCCGATAGAGACGCTCGCGGCGCTCCAGCTCCTGCCGCTCCCGCTCGACGATGTCGTTCACGACATCGTCCCCGAGGCCGAGCGCCCGTAGGTGATCCTCGTTCAGGACCACGACGCCACCTGTCGCGATCGCGCCGAAGGCGAGCTCGGGCTGCCAGGGCACTCCCAGCTTGCGCACGAGGAGCACGTCGAGAGGGGCGCCGAGCCGCACCGCGACTTCGTGAGCGACGGGCGTGCCTCCGCGCGGGAGCGCGAGGATGACGGCCTCCTCTGCCTTGATCCGTGACTCGAGGCGCTCGGCGAGCTGCCGGCCCGCGTCGCGTCGGTCGGAGAAGCGCTCGAGTGTGTCCAAGGTGTGCAGGTCGGTCACGGCAGACTCATCCTCTTGCTGGGGGGGCGCCATATCTTAGCAAAGTCGCGCGGTCGAGACAGTGCCCGCTCCCCTCAGCCCTTCACCACGCCCATCGTGGCCAGCCGCGCCACTTTGCGCGCCAGGCCGGCCCGGTGCACGACGCTCACGACCTCGTCTACATCCTTGTACGCGTGCGGGGCCTCTTCCGCCAGCTCTTTCAGCGACGGGCAACGCACGATGATGCCTTGCTCGGCCAGCTCCTCGCGGACCTCTCGACCGTGGCGCGTGCGGCGAGCCTGGCCCCGGCTCATGCGGCGGCCCGCCCCGTGGCAGGCGCTGCCGAAGGAGCGCTTTTCGGCGAGCCCGGTGCCCACCATGACACACGAGCCGGTGCCCATGCTGCCGGGGATGAAGACCGGCTGGCCGATCTCCGAGTAGGCCGCCGGGGTCTCGGGGTGTCCTGGGCCGAAGGCGCGGGTGGCACCTTTGCGATGGACGCACAGCTGGCGGCCGGAGTACTCCTCGACCTTGGCCACGTTGTGGGCCACGTCGTACACGAGGCGAAGCTCGGCCCGCTCACCGAGCACGCGGCGAAAGGACGCCCGCGCGAGGTGCGCGATCACCTGGCGGTTGCACCATGCGTAGTTCGCTGCGGCGCACATCGCGCCGAAGTAGGCCCGACCCTCCGGGGAGGCGAACGGGGCGCACGCCAGTTGGCGATCCGGGAGCCGGATGCCGTGCTCGGCCATGGCCCGGTCCATGCGGGCCACGTAGTCGGTGCAGACCTGATGACCCAACCCGCGCGACCCGGTGTGGATCAGGATGCAGACCTGGTCGGGCTGAAGGCCCAGCGCCGCGGCAGCCTCGTCATCGACGACCTCTCCCACCCGCTCGACCTCCACGAAGTGGTTCCCGGAGCCCATCGTGCCGAGCTGCCCACGCCCCCGGTCCCGAGCCCGCTTCGAGACCGCGCGCGGATCGGCACCCGGCAGGCAGCCTCCCGATTCGGTGTGGACCAGGTCGTGCTCTGTGGCCATCCCGCGGCTCGCGAGGTACGCGCACCCTTCGCTGAACACGCGGTCGAGCTCGGGGTCCGTCATTTCCAGGTCGCCTCCGCGACCGGTCCCGGATGGGATCGTCCGGCCGAGATCCTCGACCAGCGATTCGAGCCGGGACACCACGTCTGCCGCGCTCCGGTTCGAAGCGAGCAGCCGCACTCCACAGTTGATGTCGTAGCCGACGCCACCCGGGGAGATGATCCCCTCTTCCAGGTCGAACGCCGCGACCCCACCCACTGGAAACCCGTATCCCTCGTGCGCGTCGGGCATGGCATACGCCGCCTCCATCACACCCGGCAGGGTGGCGACGTTGACCAGCTGCTCGATCGTACGGTCGCGCGAGATCTGCTCCCACAGCCGCTGGTCCGCGTAGATGCGCGCGGGAACGCGCATGTCCGCCCGGGCGCTGGTCGAGATCTCCACGAGCGTGTCCCCTCGGCGGCGGATGGAGTCCTTCGGAATCGTCACAGGTCCAGCGTGACCTCCACCTCGAGTCGGCCGTCCGATTCGCGGATCTCGGCGCCGTGCAGTGTCGCGGCCTTCACTCCGACGAAAGGCTCACGAAGGGTGACGCCGCGCGCCCGCACGCGGAGCCCGTCGGCTCGACGGTCGGCCTGGACTTCTTCGGGAAGCCATAGCTCGATCTCGCTCAGGTAGACCAGCTCGTTCAGCCAGGCGACGAGCGTCGCCTCGTGGTCGAGGCCCGCGATCGAGAAATCGCGCACGTCCATCGAAGGGGCGCCCCGGAGGCCCTCCGGAACGAGCGCCCCGAAGCCCTTCGTCGCCTCCTGGATCAACCCCTCGAAGGAGTCGGCGCACACCCGCAGCGTGACCTCGGAGGTGTGGTCCACGACCTCGTATCCCGGCGACCTGGGCCCCCTTCCTGGGCGCTCCGCGGGCGCCGCACGGGGCCCGGTCGGCCGCTCGTCCGTCAAGGCGATCATCTCCGTTGCGCGCCGATCCCGTCCACCCGTAGATAATAGTTGCTGCAGGTCGTACCCACCCCCCTCCCCCGAGCACTCGCCCGCGCATCCGCGCATGAGCCGCTCCCGCCTCACCCCCACCCTCTGGCTGGCGTGCGCCCTGACGACGGCGTGCACGGACGCGCCGACCGCTGCCGGCCGCGCCGTTCCGCTCGACCTCCGGCCGAGCTACCAGGTCACCCCGTCCCTCTTCCCGTCGCCGCCCATCGATCGCGTCCGGCTGCTGGCCAGGAACGCCCAGACACGGACGGTGGTCGGGAGCACCGACGAGGCGGTCGACCCGAACGCCTCGCAGTGGTCGCTCGGCTTGGCGATCACGCTGGGCGGAGCGCCGAGCCTCGAGGTGACGGTGGAGGTCGAGCTCCTCGCGGGCCAGGGCACCGAGTGGAGCGGTCGCCTGGGTCCGTTGACGGTCCGGGGGAGTGAGCCGCCCCGGGCACAGAACGTCCCGGTCTACCGGGGGCCCCTCGGCAACATGGACGTGGTCTCCCTCGCGCTCCCCGGCGCTCCCACACAGATCGGTGTGGGCGGCTCGGCGCAGCTGACACCCGTCGTCCAGTTCGCACCGGGCTCGACGGCGACACCCCGGATCTTCTGGGCTTCGACCGATCCGACCGTGGCCAGCGTGACCACAGAGGGCGCGGTCGCCACGCTCACCGGACTCGCGGCCGGCACGACACGGATCGTGGTGACGGCGGGACCGGCCTCAGCGGAGTTCACCGTCGAGGTGCGCAGCGTGGCGCCCCCCGGGTTCGACATCGAGTGGCGCGGGATCACCCCCGACTGGAACACGGCCACCAACTGGAGCCTCGGTCGCGTGCCGATCGAAACGGACCAGGTCTTCATCCCGGCCTCGCCGGTCGATCCGACGATGACGGGCTCCAGCGCCCAGATCGCGGACCTCAGGGTGGCCACCGGCGCCACGCTCACACTGACCAACTCGGCGCTCTCCGTGGACGGCGACCTGGTCTCGTCCGGCACGATCGCCGGGAACGGCCGCGTGATCATGATCGGAAGCGGGACGGACGTGCGCGGCACGATCCGCGCGGTCCTCGAGATCGCCGACGCCGACGTGACGGCCTCCGGTGCGCTCTCCGTCGACGCCCTCGAGGTCACCTCCGCGGGACGCTTCATCGTGAACGGACAGGTGGTGGACGTCGCGGGGCTCCTCACCACCCGCACGGGCGGCCGGTTGCGGATGGCCGCCGCGAACGACCGCCTCACGACTCGGGATGCGAGCTTCGCCGGCGGTGATACTCAGGGGGAGCTGACCGCCGGTGAGCTCCGCGTGCGAGGGAACTTCACCGCCAGCGGCAATCGGTCGTTCGCTGCGACGGACAACCACCGCGTCGTCTTCGAGGGCCCGAACGACCGCACGGTGACGTTGCTGGCCCCCGGGCAGACCGAGCAGCGCTTCCGGAACGTCACGTTCGACCAGACGGGAACGGTCACCTTCCAGTCGCCCCTGTTCGCCACCGGGACGATCGACGTGCTCGCCGGCCCCGTCGTCGCAGACGACCACGTGGTCGCCGTGGGCGTCGCGCTCAACGACGCCAACGGCCAGCTCACCTACTCCGAGCTGCGCCTCGTCGGCGCCGTCACGATGGTCCCGGCCGCGATCACCTCGTCGCTGGTCGTGGACGCGGTGCTGAGCTGGCCACGCGACGCGACCGTGGCAGGTGACGTGACCATCAACGCGTCCCTCGATCTCGGCACCCGCACGCTCCGGCCGTCGGGCTCGGTCTTCGCGAACGGCACGCTCGTCGTCCCCGCCGGCGGCGCCTTGTACCTGTCCGGGGCGCTCAACCTCGCGGCCGGCTCGACGCTCCAGGTGGATGGGGTGATCACCGCCGGCCAGGGGTGCGTCGACGGTGGCGCGACGATCCGCGGAGCGGGCTCGCACCCGTGCGGGCAGCAGACCTTCTCGAAGACCTGGGTGGGGGGCGATCCGGCCGGACCGAGCGACTGGCACCGCGCGGCGAACTGGAGCCCGCCCGGGATCCCGGGCCCCGCCGACGACGTGTTCTTGCCCACCAACGTGGTCGTCGTGCTCTCGGGTGACGGCGCGGCGCGCAGTCTGGTCGCAGCTGCCTTCACGACGCTGGATCTGGGCGGCTTCCGGCTGAGCGTGGCCGGTGACCTCAACGCCGAGCAGGCGGACGTCACCAACGGGTTCGTGCGCGTGACCGGACCGGGCAGCGTCCTTCTCGGGACATTTCCCACTCTCGAGATCCGCAGTGACAGGGCGCTGGGCGGCTTCACGCTCGCGACCAACAGCCTCGACATCTCGGGTGCGGAGCTCGACGTGAACGGGCAGGCGGTCCTCGTGAGCGGGACACTCTCCGTTTCGGGCGCGGGTGGCCGGCTGGTGATGACGCAACCGAGCTCGCTGGTCCATGTGGTCGGTAGCGCCCTCTTCGACGGTGACGCACACGAAGGCTATCTCACCGAAGGGCTCCTCTTGGTCGAAGAGGACTTCACGGTGACCACCTCTTCCCCGACCGCCTTCGCGGGCACGAACAACCATACCCTCTACCTCGGCAACGACTCACAGCAGTTCGTGAGCTTCGCGCTACCGGGTGCGACGCAGCAGCGGGTCGCGCACTTGGTCGCGGCGAACACGGCACGCACGGAGTTCCGGACGGACGCCGTCGTGACGGGCGCCGCGACGGTCAGTGGCTTCTGGGCGATCCCGGCCGCGCAGACGGTCACCGTCGGCGGTGACCTGGTCCTCTACTCCGGCGCGACGCTCGAAGTCGAAGGCACCGTGACCGTCGGGGGCGTCTGCGCCAACTACGGCGGCACGATCCGCGGCAGTGGCTCACATCCTTGCCCACCGCCGCCCACTGCGGACCGGACGTGGATCGGCGGCGACCCGGTCGGGGCGAACGATTGGTTCAACGCGAGCAACTGGCAGCCAGCCCAGGTACCCACCGCCTCCGAGACTGTCCTGATTGGCGCCAACGCCTACCCGCCGGCCCTGAGCGTCGGGTCGGTGGCGGAGGTTGCGGGTTTGACGGTCGGCCCCGGTGGCGCCCTCGACCTGGGCGGGTCCTCGATCTTCGTGGGCGGGGACCTGGCGGTCGACGGCCAGGTCTTCGGCGGCTGGGTCGAGCTCAACGGCCCGGGCACCGTGCTCTACGGCCTCGTCCCCGACCTTCTCGTGTCCGTCCCGCGGGCTCTCTCCGGAGCGCTCTTCACGAACAACTTGGTCCTGAACCACGAGCTCTCGATCGGGCCACACTCGCTCGCGGTCAACGGAAACCTCGACGTGCGGCGGAACGTCGGTGCGCTCGTGATGCGAGACCCCGGGAGCCAGGTGCACGCCTTCGGCAACGTCTCGTTCAACGGAGCGAGTCACGTCGGCAAGCTCACGGCTGGCATCCTGCAGGCCTACGGAGACTTCACCGTGGCCGCCGAGTTCTCCACGCAGTCGTTCCACTCGACCGGAACCGCGGTGTGGTTGGCGGGCGAAATCGATCAGTCCGTCTGGCTCTCGAACCCGGGTCTTCAGGACCAGGTCTTCGTGGACCTCGGGATCAGCAAGATCAGTGGCGAAGTCATCTTCGACTCGGACGTGTACGTGTCGGGCGCCCTCTACTCGTTCGACGAGCGCCTGAGGTCGGGTACCCGCGCCCAACCGGTGCTCGAGGTTCGAGGAATTCTGAACGTGTACCAGACCGTGTTCGACGGGGTGCCCCTCCGCCTCGTGAGCTCCCTGTCCCCGAACTCGCACACGTTGAGCCAATCAACCTTCACGAACATGCCGACGACCTCGACGCAGCTGCACCTCGAGCTCATCGGCCAGGGCCCCAGCGTCCCCTTCGTGATCCAGCAGCCCACGTTCACGACGACGCCCACGACCGGGTATTACCTGCGCGTCGTGAACACCTCGCAGGCGGGCGCCCTGCTGCGGGTGCAGGTGACCGGGCCGACGCCGTCTTCCCCGGGGACCCACATCTCGACGTCGGGGGCGCCGGTCCAGGTGGAGTGGCCCTACACCCCCTAGGCCGCTAGCCGCCCGCCTCGGACGCGAGCTCGCGCGTGAGCGCCTCGAGCGCGTCGCTCGTGACCACCGGGTAGGGCCGCTCCGGGCCCGTCACGGACGCGAGGTCCGGCGGCAGCTCGGCGAGGGCGCGGGCCGCGTCGGCGGCCAGCTGCTCCAGCGGCGGTGAGGCTCCGGGAAGGCGCCTTCCCGCCTGCATGACCTGCACGAGCAGCGGTCGTCCCTCCTCGGAGTCGTCGACCAACCCGATCACGTCGCGCACCGCTGCGCCACCCTCGACGACGCGGAACACCTGCTTCCGGCCCGGCAGCGTGCGTTTGCCGGTGGCGAGCTTCAGGCGGCCGGTCCCGGCGTACGCCACGAGCTTGTACGCCATGTCCAGCGACGGGGCGTCGCTCGAGACACCCATGCGCGTCCCCACGCCGAAGCCGTCCACGGGCGCCCCTTCGTCCAACAGCCGCTCGATCTCGTGCTCGTCGAGCCCCCCACTCGCGAAGATCTCGACCCGCTCGAGCCCCGCCTCGTCGAGCAGGCGGCGAGCTTCCTTGGCGAGCGACGCGAGGTCACCCGAATCGAGGCGCACGCCCCGTATGCGGAAATGCTCGCCCAGTTCCTCCGCGAGGCGCACGACGTTTCGCACGCCCTCGAGTGTGTCGTACGTGTCTACGAGGAGGATCGTCTCCGGGTAGACCGCCGCGAACGCGCGGAAGGCCTCGAGCTCCGAGTCGTGGGCCTGCACGAAGCTGTGCGCCATCGTGCCCGCGACCGGAATTCCGTAGAGGCGCCCGGCCAGCACGTTGCTGGTAGACTGCACGCCGACCAGGCGGAACGCGCGAGCCGCCTCCAGCGAGGCGTCCGCCCCGTGCATCCGCCGGAGCCCGAAGTCCACCACCGCGCGCCCCCGTGCCGCGTGCACCACGCGCAGCGCCTTCGAGGCGGCCACGGTGGCGAAGTGCATGCGGTTCATGAGACAGGTCTCGACGAGCTGCGCGGCCGGAAGCGGCGCCACCACCTGGAGGATGGGCTCCTCGGCGAAGAAGGGAGTGCCCTCCGGGAGCGCGTAGACGTTCCCCTCGAAGCGGAACGCGCGCAGCCACGAGAGGAAGCTGTCGTCAAAGAGGTCGAGGCCCGCCAGGTAGGCCAGGTCGTCGCTGCCGAAGCGGAGCGCCTCGAGGTCATCGAGAGCCCCCTCCAGGCCGCACGCGACCAGGACGCCCCGTTCCGGGGGCAGCCTCCGCACGAAGAGCTCGAAGACGGCCTCCTCGGTCATCCCGGTCCGGAGATAGGCCTGCAGCATCGTGAGCTCGTAGAGGTCGGTGAGCAGCGCGGGGCGTGGCCCTGCCAGGTGGCTCATGGCTGACCCTCGCGCCGCGTCGCACGCCCCGCCATCGCCGGCGTCGCGAGTGCCTCGACGCCGGAGCCGCTCCGGCGCAGGAAGAGGGCGGCGAGTCCCTCACGCGCCGCGGTCTCGAATCCCTCCTCCGGGCCCAACACGGACAACGCCGTCGCCCACGCGTCGGCGAGGGCCGCGCTCCGGTGCAGGACGGTCACCGAAGTCCCCTGCCACGAGATGGGACGCCCGTCACGGGGATCGATGATGTGGGCGTAGCGCACGCCCTCCTCCTCGTAGTAGTCGCGGTAGTCACCCGACGTGGCGACCGACTCGTCGCGGAGCTCGACGGTGCCCCAGATTCCCGCCACCCCAGGGTCGGGGCGCTCGATCCCGATCGTCCAGCCGGACCGTCCCGCAGGCTCACCTGCAGCCTCGAGCTCACCTCCGACGTCGACGAGAAACTGCCCGAGCCTCAGTGAGCGGAGCGCCTCCGCCACCATGCCCACACCGTAGCCCTTGGCGATGCCGGACAGATCGAGCGCGACCGCCGGGTGGGACTTCGCGACCGTTCCGGCGGCACGGTCGACGGCCACCAGCCCATATCCGACCCGCGCGCGCAGCCGCACGAGCTCTTCGTCCGTCGGCCGTGAGGCGGTCGCGCCGAAGCCGGCCGCAGGCCCGAACCCCCACGCCTCGACGAGTGGCGCGACGGTGGGGTCGAACGCACCTCCGGAGCGTCGAGCGACCGCGAGCGCGACTTCCAGCACCTCCAGGAACTCGTCGCTCACTTCCATCGGAGCCGTGCTCCGGGTCCGGTTGAAGCGCGACAGCTCGGAGTCGGGGTCGTACGTGGACATGAGCGTCTCCACGCGGCCGAGGCGCTCCTCGATGACGGAGCCGACCCGTGACCGCTCTTCGTCGGAGAGGGGCGCCTCGACGGTGACCCGGTAGGACGTTCCCATCGAAGCGCCGACGAAGTCGTGGCGCGGAGGCGCTTCCCACGGCCGCCACAGCACGAATGCGAGCAGGGTGACCACGGCGAGCGCCCCGAGGGCCGTGGCACGGCGGGTGTGTGGACTGTGGGAGTCGCGCATGCGCGCCGAAGGTAGCGGACGCGCCGTCCCGCGCGAGCGGCGCCGCAGATGCGCACCGGCTGGCGCCCGCCGGCCCGAGCCGACACGATAGGGGCCATGAGAACCAAGACGACGCTGCTCGCGGCCGCCCTCGCGTCCGTCCTCGCGACCCCCATCCAGGCCCAGGTCGCGTCCTTCGACCTCGACACGATCCAGGTCGGCCGCTTCGACTACGGGAAGATGTGGCCGTTCGAATACGCGCCTCAGGAGTATTTCACCACCACGTACGGCTTCAGGGCCGACGACGCCTGGTTCGAGCGCGCCCGGCTTTCGGCGCTGCGCATCCCGGGCTGCTCCGCCGCGTTCGTCTCCCCCAATGGCCTGGTGGTCACGAACCACCACTGCGTGAGGGACGCCGTCAGCAACCTCTCGCGTTCCGGCGAGCGCCTCCTCGACGACGGCTTCCTCGCTCCGCGCGTGGAGGACGAGCGTCCGATCCCGGGCTTCTACGCCGATCAGCTGCTCGCCGTCCAGGATGTCTCCGGGCGGGTCTTCGCTGCGCTCGCGGGAGCCACGAGCGACACCGAGCGCGCCCGGGCCCGCCAGAGCGCCGCCGACGCCATCGTGGCGGAAGCGCGGGCACAGTATGCGCCCATGGCGGACTCACTCTACGTGCAGCTCGTCGACCTGTACGGCGGCGGCCGCTACTCCGTCTATGTGTTCCGACGCTTCACCGACGTGCGCATGGTCTTCGCCGTAGAGCTGGAGATGGGCTTCTTCGGTGGAGACCCCGACAACTTCACCTATCCTCGCTACGCTCTCGACTTCGCCTTCCTGCGCATCTACGACGACGGACAGCCGTACCGCCCGACGCACCACTTCGGATGGGGGGCGGCGGGGGTCGAGGAGGGGGACGCGGTCTTCGTGATCGGCAACCCGGGCGAGACGAATCGACTCGCGACCATGGAGCAGATCCGACTCCAGGGCTCGGTCACGATCCCGGCGACGATCGCCTGGCTGGCGAGCACGCACCGGGCGCTCGCCGATTTCTACGAAGAGGATCCAGAGCGCGCCGACGCCATGGGCGTACGCGACATGATGTTCAGCCTGTCGAACTCGCTGAAGGCGTACCGGGGTCGCGCCGACGCGCTCCAGAACCCGGTCGTGGTGGCTCGCAAGGCGGCGGGCGAGAGGCAGTTCCGCGACTCCATCGCAGCGCGCCCGGCGCTCGCGACGCGCGTCGGCGGCGTGCTCGAGGAGATCGGGCGGATCCAGGCGGCGAAGCGCGAGCTCACGGCCGAGTACGGAGCGTTCCTTTCCATCACGAGTCCCGCGTTCTCCTCCGCGGCGCTGCGGCGGGCGTTCTCCGCGTACGTGTATCTGGCCTCCAGGCAGGGGGGCGCGTCCGAGGCCGCGCTGCGCGAGATGCGTCAGCGACTGCTCCAGGTCGCGGATCTTCCGGCGCCGCTGGACCGCAGCTGGCTGGAGAGCCGGCTCTCGGACCTCGAGCGGTACCTGCCCGCGAGCCACCCCGTGGCGTCCGAGCTGGCCCGGCGGGGGGGACCGCGGGCGGCGGCCGAGGCGATTCTGGCGGGCCCACTCGGCCGCGCGTCCCGCACGAGCGCGGCGCTGGAGGCGGGCAACCTGTCCCCCGACGATCCCGGCGTCCGTCTGGCCGCCGCGATCGTGCCCGCGTACGGCGCGTTCGCGGACCGCTGGAACGATCTCTCGGACCGGGAGAGTGAGCTGACGATCGAGCTCGGGCGCGCGCGCTTCGAGATCTTCGGTGAGAGCATTCCTCCGGACGGCACCTTCTCGCCGCGCATCACGGACGGCGTGGTGAGCGGCTATGAATACAACGGGACGATCGCGCCCCCGTACACGACCTTCTTCGGCATCTGGGACCGCGCCATCGGGCACGGGGGCAGCGTCGACTGGAGCCTGCCTGACCGCTGGAGCTCACCACCCGCCGGCCTCGACCTCTCGACGCCGCTCAACTTCGTTTCGACGGCGGACACCTACGGCGGCAACTCGGGCTCCCCGGCCGTGACCCGCGACCTCGACCTCGTCGGGCTCAACTTCGACAGGAACGTCAACGGCCTCACCCGGGACTACATCTACCTGCCCGAGCAGGGCCGCAACGTGATGGTCGACGTGCGCGCCATCGACGCCGCGCTCACGCACGCGTATGGAGCGCAGCGTATCGTGACGGAGCTCAGGACCGGAGCGCTTCCGCCCGCTCCCTGAGCGGACGAGGGACTCGCGGGCGCGCGGCCCATTGCTCAGGCCCGGCCACCCCGCTCGGCCAGCAGGTCCATCACGGCCCGGTTGACCCAGCTCCGGTCGTGGAAGCGCTGGCCCCACCCGACCGGCGTGACGTCTCGGTATTCGTGCCACGTCTCGTCCTCGACGAACCGGAGCCGTTTCCGTAGAGACGCCCGCGCGTTCGGATCGGCGCCCGCGTCGAGGAGCCGGCGGGCCACGCCGGCGTCCCGCCGCAGCCCCACGCGGTAGGGCTGCGAAACGACGCAGCCGAAGAGCGCGGTGTGCCCGCCGAACCCGTCGGGGTCCACGGCCGCGGGTCGGTCCACCTCGGCTCCGTGGGCAAGCAGCCACTCGATCAGCTCCGTCTCGTCGTTGTCCACACAGAGGTGGAGGAGCGTGCCTCCGGCGAGCGGCGTGCCGTGCAGCGCCAAGGTCTCGTCCTCGTGGCACCCGAGCTCGGGCGGATAGACCTCGCGGTGGCTGAAGGTCCGGTTCACGAAGTCGGGGTCGCGCTCGAGGTGGCGCTCGAGCAGGTCGACGCGCCCGCGGTGGACCGCCATCGGCGGGGTGTCCGGGAGCGAGACGCCCAGCTCTGCGAAGATCTCCAGGCAGCGGTGCTTCCCTCGTGGGTTCCGGCTGTACGTCTCCAAGACGAGCGCGACCGGAGCCAACCGATCACCCTCCCCGTCCCCGAGTGGAACGCCCAGCTCGGCCAGCAGCTCCGCGCCCTCTCCCGACTGCGTCTCGGCGGGCCCCATCCAGGCATCGGGCGCGGGCGTAGCGCCCAACGCCAGGAGTCGGCGCGCGGTCGAGACCTCGCCCTGGAGGCAGGCGCGGTCGAACGCGTGCTGCAGGTCCCGCGCGCCGAGGTCTCGGAGCATCTGCACGATCCGTTCACGGCCGAGGTTCGCCGCGTACGACATCGGCGGCCCCCAGTTGCCCTCGACCCCGCGGGCATCCTCGTGCAACAGGTGCGGGTGGCGCACGACGTGCGCGCGGAGAGCGTCGGCGTCGTCCTCCCAGATCGCGCGGACGACCTCGCACGCGAGCTTCAGCCGGCGCCACTCGGGTAGGCCGTAGCTGCGGGCGAGAACGAGCTGGGCGTCGGCCAGCTTCGCTCTCGCCGGTTCGACACGCCTGGGGTGGTACCGGCGCAGCGCATCGAGGGCCGAGGCGTCTCCGGAGTGGATCGCCCTCAGGAGCTCCTTCGCCTGACGGCGGAGCTGGCCCAGGTCTGGGCGGACGGGAAGATGTAGGTCGGGCACGGTGAGCCTCCTTCGCATGGGCCCGCCGTCCGCCACTCGGGCCACGAAGAAGGGTCACGCGTCGACCACGTGGCTACGTCACTGCCTCAGGTGGACTCGGTCCTCTCCGCGGACGGGGGGCGCCCTGCGCGCCTGGCCACCAACGTAGGGAGGCCGTCGTGGGCGCGCGAGTCCGAGGTCGGCTCTAGAAGGCCGCGATCCCCGTGAGCGTCTGGCCGAGGACGAGCGAGTGGATGTCGTGCGTCCCCTCGTAGGTGTAGACCGACTCGAGGTTGGCCATGTGCCGCATCGAGTGGTACTCGACGAGGATGCCGTTGCCGCCGAGCAGCCTGCGAGCCTCGCGCGCGACGTTCGTCGCCATGTCGACGTTGGCTCGCTTGGCGAGCGAGACCTGTTGCGGCGTCATCGTCCCTTCGTCCTTCATGCGACCGAGCCGATAGCAGAGGAGCTGCCCCTGCGTGATCCCGGTGAGCATGTCGGCGAGGCGCACCTGCTGGATCTGCTTGCCCCCGATGGGTCCGCCGAACATCACGCGCTCCTTCGCGTAGGACAGCGCCTCGTGGAGGCACGCCATGGCCGCACCGACCGCGCCCCACGAGATCCCGTAGCGGGCCTGCGTGAGGCACATGAGCGGGTGCTTGAGCCCGCCGGTCGTCTCGGGGAGCAGGGCGTCCTTCGGTAGCTCGACGTCCTGGAGCACCAGCTCGCTCGTGTCCGAGGCGAGCAGGGAGAGCTTGCCCTTCTGGTCCTTCGCGCTGAAGCCCTTCGTGTCGGTCGGCACCAAGAAGCCGCGGATCCCCCTCACGTCTCCGAGCTCACCCGTCTGGGCCCAGATCACCGCGACGTCGGCCATGGAGCCGTTCGTGATCCACATCTTGGCCCCGTTCAGCAGCCACCCGTCGGACGTTTCCCTGGCCGTCGTGATCATACCGGCGGGGTTCGAGCCGTAGTCTGGCTCCGTCAGCCCGAAGCACCCGATCGCCTCACCGGACGCGAGCTTCGGCAGCCATGTCTTCTTCTGCTTCTCGCTGCCGAAGGCGTAGATCGGGTACATCACGAGCGCGCCCTGCACGGAGGCGAACGAGCGCACCCCGGAGTCGCCGCGCTCGAGCTCCTGCATGATGAGCCCGTACGCCACGTTGTTGAGGCCTGCACACCCGTACTCCTCGGGTAGGTTCGCACCCAACACGCCGAGCTCGGCCAGCCCAGGGATCAGCTCCTTGGGGAAGCGCCGCCCGATGTACGCCTCGCCGATGACCGGCATGAGCGTGTCCTCGACCCAGCTTCGGACCGTGTCTCGGACCATGCGCTCTTCCTCGGAGAGGAGCGCGTCGATGTCGTAGAAGTCGAAGCCTTCGAACCTGGCCATCGGTCGGGATGCCTCGTGAAGCGGGTGTCGTGCGGGCTGCAAAGGAGCCGAAGTGTAGCCGCTCGGGCGGCGATTGCCGATGCCCGGGGGCCCGAGGGGCCTTGCTTTGCGGGGCGCTTCCGTCGTGATTCGTGCGCTCTCTTCGGCTGGCACATCGATCGAACGGGAATTTGTGATGAACTGGGACGCGCTGGGGGCGATCGGCGAGTTCGTGGGCGCCATCGCGGTCGTGATATCGGTGCTCTATCTGGCCTGGCAGGTGCGCGGCCAGGTACAAGAGTCGAAGCTAACGGCCATCCATGAGACCTCGGTCGGTTTCCGGGAAGGCATCGCCGCCACGTTCCTGGATCAGCAGCTCTCGGAGCTCTTCGTCAAGGCGAAGGACGGGCCTGACGGCCTCACCGAGGCGGAGCGCCTCCAGTTCGTGGCGTTCGTGCAGCGGAACTATCGAGTTTGGGAGGACGCCTTCTACCAGCGACGACAGAAGCGCCTCGATGATCCGCACTGGCACTCGATGGAGCGGCAGTACTCGGCGCTGCTCTGGTGGCCGGGCGTGAAGTGGGTGTGGAGCATCCGCCGCGACTTCTACACGCCCGAGTTCGCCGAGTACGTCGACGCGCTCGAGCCCGGCCCGCACCCCTTCTAGGCGCGCCGCCAGCGGCCTACCGGGGTGGCGGGCTAGGCAGGGTTCTCCGGGATGTCAGGGGGCACGGCGTCGACGGCGTGTGAGTTCCTGAAGCGCATGACGCCGTACGCGATCTCGCGCGCGACCTTGGAGCCGATCCAGACCGCGGCGATCACCGTCCCGACCCAACCTCCGATCACGAGATCGGTGGGCTGTATGAAGGTCCAGATGTAGAGCGCGACGACGGCGCCGAACCCCAGCCCCGCCAACCAGCCCCACCAGCCCGCCCGGTTGCGGGCGCGCGCGCGACACTCCGCGCACCAGAGCAATCGGTCCAGCAGCATCTGGTCCTTCACCTCGAGGCACCGGATGCAGGTGACCTCGTCCGGGTATCGGTCGCGCCAGGTCGGTCGTTCCCGCCTCGCCACGGCGCCCGGTACCCTCTCTAGCCGAGCGCTCCAACGAGCGCGTCGGTGAATTCGCGCGTGTTTGCGCGCCCGCCCATGTCCGCGGTGCGCGCACGCCCCTCGAGGACCACCGCGTCGAGCGCCGCACGGATGCGGCCCGCCACCTCCGGCTGGCCGATGTGGTCGAGCATGAGACAGGCGGAGAGGAGGAGGGCGGTCGGATTCGCGATCCCCTTCCCCGCGATGTCGGGCGCAGATCCGTGGACGGCCTCGAACATCGCTGCGTCCTTGCCGATGTTGCCCGCCGGGGCGAAACCGAGCCCACCCACGAGGCCGGCCATCAGGTCGGAGAGGATGTCGCCGAACATGTTCTCCATGACGAGGACGTCGAAGCGATATGGATCGAGCACCAGCTGCATCGCGGTCGCGTCGATGATCCGGTCCTCCCACTCGATGTCCGGGAAGCCCTGGGCGACCTCCTTGGCGACGTCGAGGAAGAGCCCCTGCGTGTACTTGAGGATGTTCGCCTTGTGCGCGAGGGTCACCTTCTTGCGGCCCCGTTCGCGCGCGTACTCGAACGCGTAGCGCACGATTCTCTCGGCGCCGAAGCGCGTGACGATCATCACGGACTCGGCCGCCGCGCGAGGATCGCCGTGCATGCCGATGTAGTGCTCGACGCCGACGTAGAGCCCTTCCGTGTTCTCGCGTATGAGCACGAGATCGATGTCATCGTAGCGCCCACCCGGGACGATGGTGCGCACAGGTCGAACGTTGGCGTAGAGATCGTACGTCTTCCGGATCTCCACGTTGATGGAGCGGAAGCCCGATCCGGACGGAGTCGTGAGCGGCCCCTTGAGCACGATCCGGTTCTGCTCGACCGAGTCGAGCGTGGTCTTCGGGAGCGGGTTGCGCAGCTCCTTGAGGGCCGCGAGGCCGGCGAGCTGCTCGTCGTACTCCAGGTCGGCCCCCGCGGCGTTCAGCACCTCGAGCGTCGCGGTCGTGACCTCCGGCCCGATCCCGTCCCCGGGAATCACGGTGATGGTGCGCGCCATGTCAGCGGGCGCCCGTGTAGCGGGGATCGTACTCGAACTGAGTGTGCTCCTCTCCCCAGCGGATCAGGTCCTCGAGGAGCGAGGGGCGCTCGGTCCCGTCGCGACGCGCCTGGCCGGAGATGTTGAGGGCGCGTCGCCAGAGCACCCCCGAGAGCTCGTCCCGGGAGAGCGTAGCGCGCGCGACAGGCGTGCCCCCCGCCGTCCGAGTGGCGACCCTCACCCCGGCGAGACCTGGAAAGTCCGTGAAGAGCCGGTGGGTCTCCTCGGAGAAGAGGTAGATGTAAGGCCCCACCTTCGCCCACAGCGAGCCGCCCCGACGCAGCTGCGTCGCCGACTGCACGACCGTCACGACCGCCAGGTTGCCCCGCATCTCGGCCTCGAGGTCGGTCTCCGTGGAGTAGTAGGCCTCCACCTCCTCGGCGGTTGGGAGCGTGAGCTGAGGTTGCTCGATGCAGGCCGAGGCCACGAGCGCCACCAGAAGCCCCGGCCCGAGGGCCCAGCTCCGCCTTCCAATCACGTCACCCGCGAGCACGATCGACTCCTTTCAGCCTGGTCAGCCCTGGACGTACCAGAGCAGCGTCCTCGACAACTCGTCCACCGCGGAAGCGAGCGCGCGCGGGTCCCCACGCGGGAAGCTCTCGCCCTCGAGGACGGAGAACCACATGACATACCCGGTGCGCACCTCGATGAGCGCCGTCCAGATGCGCACTTTCGGATCCGCCCCGGGCTGGGCCGCCAAGGCGGACTGCACGGGTAGCAGAACGGCGTCGGCGTTCACGAGCGAGGACATCCGGCGCAGCTCGCCGTAGAGCGGGTCGCCCACCCGGTCGACCTCCGCCATGAGGAACTGGCCAACCTGGAGTCCGCGCGTGCTGGCCTGCACCGCCGGTGATCGAGCGAGCACCGCTTCCACCTCGGCCGGCAGCACCCAGGTCACGCCGGAGCCGCGGTCGCGCAGCCCGAACGCCAACTCCGCGTCCGGGTCACCCGGCACGCCGAGGTTCTGTTGCACCGGCAAGAGGAGCACGCGTCGGCCCCGCAGATCGGGAGCGAAGCCGCGGACGGTGCCCGGCTCCGGCGGGGCGGCCGACCGTGACGCGCACGCGGTGGCGCCCACGATGAGCAGGAGGGGCAACCAGTTGCTGAAAACGCGCCTCACCCCTGCTCGTCCTCGGGCTCGAGCTCCAGCGCGCAGGAGTTGATGCAGTAGCGAAGCCCGGTGGGGTTCGGGCCGTCCGGGAAGACGTGACCCAGATGGCCGCCGCAAGCCGAGCACAGGACCTCGGTGCGCGTCATGAAGTGGCTGCGGTCCGTCTCCTCCTGGATGGCGCCGTCGTCCATCGGCTCGTAGAAGGAGGGCCAACCGCTACCGGAGTCGTACTTCGTATCGGACGAGAAGAGCGGCGTGCCGCAGCCCTTGCAGCGGTACACACCCTTCGTCTTCTCGTCGTGGTACTCCCCGGTGAAGGGCCGCTCGGTCCCCTTCTCGCGAAGGACGCGGTACGCCTCCTCGCCGAGCTGCTCCCGCCACTCCTCCTCGGTTTTCAGGACTCGCTCCGTCACGCTCTCCTCCGGTTTCGCGCCTGCGCGGCGTGTCCAACCCCGCCGTGGGCCCCGGGGTCCCCGAATCCTCCCGCGGATTGACGGGGCTGCCGGCATGTAGTACTACATATCTTACACTTCTATATAGCTCCCGCCCACCCGGTGAACGGAGTCGACGCCATGCCTCGTGCGCTCGGGATCACGTCCCTGAAGATCCTCGCAGCCCTGCGCGCGCAGAGTCGATACGGGCTCGACCTCGTGGCGAGCACGGGACTGCCGTCGGGCACCGTCTATCCCACGCTCGGTCGCCTCAAGCGCAGCGGCCTTGTCACGGCTCGTTGGGAGGACCAACGCGTGGCCGAGCGCGAGGGCCGACCCCGCCGGCGCTACTACGAGCTCACGGGCGACGGAGCCCGGGCTCTCGCCGAGGGAGCGTCGCGGCTGGCAAGCCTCGCGGCGGAGCTCGACGCCGAGCCTGTCGGCCGCCCGGGATGAGCAGGCGGCTGGCGACGTGGCTCGTGCGCTCGGCCGCCTGGTTGGTGCCCGGCGACCGGAGGAGCGAGTGGCTGGAGGAGTGGGAGGCCGAGATGGACGCCCTCCGGCGAGCCCGCTCCGAGCGCCCCGCCGCTGGTCTGCCGGGGCCGCTCGAGTTCGCGGCCGGTGCGTGGCCGCATGCATTCTGGATTCGGATGGAGGGGTGGACTGTGGACGGGATCCTGGACGACCTGCGCTTCTCGACGCGTCTGCTGCGCCGCGCGCCGGGCTTCACGCTGGTGGCGGCACTCACGCTCGCGCTCGGCATCGGTGCCAACGCATCGATCTTCTCGCTCGTGAACGGGGTGCTGCTCCGCCCTCCCGGTGGGATTCAGGAGCCTGAGCGACTCGTCCAGATCGCGCGTTCGTACGAGTCCGCGCCACGCTGGGACAACTTCTCCTGGCCCGCCCTGCGGCTGATCCGGGCCGAGGCCCGCACGCTGTCCGGGGTCGCAGGATACTCGGACGGCATCTTCGTGATCGGCCGCGGCGCGGATACGGAGCAGGTGCTGGGACAGGCCGCCACCGGAGACTACTTCGACGTGCTCGGCGTCCGCCCGCACGTCGGCAGGCTGTTCCGCCCCACGGACGACGTGGAGCCGGGCGCACACCGCGTCGTGGTCCTGAGCCACGCGCTCTGGATGCGCCGCTACGGAGGCGATCCCGCCGTGGTCGGCCGCGCGGTGCCGGTGGGAGCCGAGGCGTACGAGGTGATCGGAGTGGCGCCGCCCGGCTTCGCGGGCGCACGCAACGTGGGCTCGCCGCCGCTGCTTTGGGTGCCCACCATGCAGCGCGGGACGTTTCGGGGCATGCCGCTCTATGAAGAGTGGGGCTCCAGTTGGGTCTTCCTCGTCGGTCGCCTCGCGGAGGGCGTCTCCTTCGCGGAGGCGGAGGCGTCGATGCGTGTCGTGTCCGAGCGCCTCCGCCAAGCCGATCCGGTCAACGCGGACATGCTCGTGCTGCTGGAGCAGGGGGTCGGGCTCGACCCCTCGGAGCGGCGGCAGGCCGAGCAGCTCTCGCTGATCCTGCTGCTCATCGTGGGTCTCGTTCTCCTCCTCGCCTGCACGAACGTGGCGAATCTCTCGCTCGCCCGTGCCACGGCTCGGCGCGCCGAGGTCGGCGTCCGGTTCGCGCTCGGGGCCGGACGCTCGCGCGTCGCCCGCCAGCTCGTCGTCGAGAGTGCCCTCCTCGCCGCCCTGGCCACCACGTTCGCGGTTCCCATCGTCTTGCTGGCGGACGACTTCTTGCCTGTCCTCTTTCCCTACGCCGTAACGGTCTCACTCGGAGCCGACGCGCGAGTCTTCGTGTTCCTCGTCGCGGTGGGCGGGCTCGCAGGGCTGCTCTTCGCGCTCGCACCCGCGTGGACGCTCAGCCGGCAGGCGGCGATCGACTCCCTGCGCGGCGGTGCGACCACCCCGGGCCGCGTGCGCACGCGCCTTCGGGACGGTCTCGTCGTGGCGCAGCTCGGGCTTTCCCTCGGGCTGGTGGCCGCGGCCATGCTGCTGGGACGCAGCGTCTCGAACGCAGCCACCGCCGATCCCGGCTTCGATCCGAGTAGCCTCACCGCCGCCTTCGTGGACCTGCAGTCCACCGGACGGTACGACGAGGTCTCCGGGCGTCGCCTCGCGAGTGAGTTGGCCCGCGCCGCGGCGGCAATGCCGAGCGTTCGCTCTGCCACGCTGGCGAACCAGACCCC
Source organism: Longimicrobiales bacterium (assembly GCA_041579355.1). Classification (GTDB taxonomy): domain Bacteria; phylum Gemmatimonadota; class Gemmatimonadetes; order Longimicrobiales; family Gaopeijiaceae; genus UBA2982. Next base: position 26,564 of record JBFGFY010000001.1, read on the forward strand.
GCTCGTGGGCGGCCACTCGCGTGCGACGGTCCGTCCGGAGGGGCGCGACGACGTGGAGTTCGAGGCCGAGTACAACGTGGTCGGCCCGCGCTATTTCGAGACGATGGGCATCGACATCGTGCGCGGACGGCCGCTCGGCGGGCTGGACGACGAGCCCGAGGCGGTGGTAGTGGTGAACGAGGCTCTCGCGCGGATGTTCTGGCCGGGAGAGGACCCCGTCGGGAAGCGCCTGGCGGGCGACCCGGAGTGGCTCGTGGTCGGCGTCGCCGGCGACGTGCAGATGCGATCGCTCCGAGCCCCACCCAACCCAGGGGTCTACTACCCTCTCTCCCAGGCGTACTCGTCACGGATGGTCCTGCACCTCGCCGCCGAGCCTGGCAGGAGACCCACGGCGGCGGAGATCCGCGGGACCGTGGCCACGCTCGACCCCGAGCTCCCGGTCAGCACGGTCGTCGACCTCGAGTCCGCGCTCACATCTTCGATGGCGGAGACGCGCACCATCGGCTACTTGGTGGGCGCCTTCGCCCTGCTCGCGCTCACCCTGGCGGTGGTCGGCCTCTACGGACTCGTTTCCTACGGAGCGGCGCAACGGGTACGCGAGATCGGCATCCGGTTGGCGCTCGGCGCGGAGCCCCGCTCGCTCGTGCACCTCGTGCTCGCGCGTGGAGTCGCGATCTCGCTCCTGGGTGTCGTGCTGGGCCTCGGCGTCGCCTACGCGCTCGGACGAGCGCTCCGTTCGCTCCTCTTCCGGGTAGAGCCGACGGACGGGCTCGCGCTCGCGGGCGCGGCGCTGCTCCTCATGGCCACGGCGACCCTGGGCGCCTGGCTTCCGGCCCGCAGGGCGGGACAGGTCGATCCGACCCGCTCACTGCGCGAGTCGTAGCAGCCGCGGACGGGCGGCATTGACAGTGGGGGAGGCGGCGCCCCGATTGGGCGTCCTTCCCCTACGCCTGGAGCGAGGCGATGAGCGCAACAACGATCCGCCACGAAAAGTGGGACAAAATCCGCCTGGAGCAGGTCACCGACGACATCGCGCGCCGACTCTTCACCGGCGAGCGGATGATGCTGGCCCAGGTCTATCTGGACGAGGGCGCGATCGTCCCCTGGCACTCACACGAGAACGAGCAGCTCACGTGGGTGCTCGAGGGGTCGCTCCGCTTCTGGCTCGGTGAGGAGGGCTCGGCCGACGTGCAGGAGCTCGTCATCAATTCGGGCGAGGTGCTCTTCATCCCTTCCGGGGTCCCACACAAAGCGGAAGCGCTCGCCGACACCCTCGACGTGGACATCTTCAGCCCGCCCCGCCAAGACTGGCTGGACGGCACGGATACGTACTTCCACGACCGCTGAGCCGCGCTCCGCCCGCGGAGTCGGTCTTCACGCCGGCGGACCGGCGCGTACATTTGGCCGAGGGCGATCTTTGACGCATCAAACAATGGTGGCGTGATGGCAGCGGCGGGGCTCCAGGCAGTGGATTGGATCTGGCGCGACGGAGAGTTCGTGCCGTGGGACGAGGCCAAGCTCCACATTCTCTCCACGGCGGTGCAGTTCGGCACGTCGGTCTTCGAGGGCATGCGCGCGTACGATACCGCGAAGGGACCGGCGATCTTCCGCCTCGACGCCCACATCCGGAGGCTCTTCGACTCGGCGCGCATCTACCGGATGGTGCCCGATTACACGCCCGAGAACGTGGCCGCCGTGAGCCGCGAGATCGTGGTCAAGAACGGCCTCAAGGACTGCTACATCCGCCCCATGATCCTCCGCGGCTTCGGAGCCCCGGGCCTCTACCCCATGAACAGCCCCATCGAGACGTACGTGGCCACCTGGGCGTGGGGCACCTATCTCGGCGAGGGCGCCCTCGGGACCGGCGTCGACGTCTGCGTCACCTCGTGGCAGCGTGCGATGCCGAACACGTTCCCCGCCCGAGCCAAGGCAGGCGGACAGTACGTGAACGCCCAGCTCATGAAGATGGAGGCCGTCACGAACGGCTACGCGGACGCCATCGCGCTCGGGCCAGGCGGCCTCGTGAGCGAGGGCACGGGCATGAACCTCTTCCTGGTGCGGGACGGGGTCATCATCACGCCGATCCTGGACGGCACGTCCCTCGTGGGCATCACCCGAGGCGCCGTGATCCAAATGGCCCACGACCTGGGCTACGAGGTCCGGCAGGAGCCGGTCCCGCGAGAGGCGCTCTACACGTCGGACGAGATGTTCTTCACCGGCACGGCGGCGGAGGTGACGCCGGTCCGGAGCGTGGACAGGATCCCAGTCGGCGACGGCAAGACGGGACCCATCACGCTCGCGCTCCAGAAGCAATTCATGCAGACCGTGAGGGCGGAGAACGACGATCCTCACGGCTACCTGAGCTTCGTGAACGGCTGATTCCGTGGGCGAGCCCGACCGATACTCCAGGGAGGGCATTCTCGCGTTCGCGGAGAACTTTCCCTTCTTCCACCTGATCGGCCTCGAGATCCTGCACGTCGAGCCCGGCCGCTCCAGGACCCGGATCACGCACCGGGACGACCTCGCGCAGCCGGCCGGAATCATGCACGGTGGAGTCATCGCAACCATCATCGACACCGGGATCGCGCACGCGCTCCTGATGACCGACCGCTTTCTCGAGCTCCGCCGCGAGCGGGGCGCCCTGGTCTCCGTGGACCTGCGCGTGAAGTTCCTCAGGCCGGTCTCGCAGGGAGCAGTCGAGTGCGAGGCGACCGTCGTCCGGCTGGGTCGCCAGGTGATCCACGCCGAGGCCGTCGTGACGGACGAGCGCGGCAAGGAGGTCGCCCGCGGCGACGCGACCTACATGGCCGTTCCAGGGAGCCAGCTCGAGCAGAGAAGCGCCGGCGGCTGACTCTCGGGACGGGCCTGACCGACGCGGCTCAGACTCGCGGCCGCCCGCGGAGGCCCCGGCTCAGGGTCCCTCGTTCCCTCGCAGGAGCGGGACGAACCGTACGGGGACGACGTCACGCACCTGGACCGAGCCGTCGGGACGCTTCTCTACGACCTGGAGCACCTGGTCGGCGTCGCTGGTTCCGACCGGGATCACCATACGCGCGCCGGGTGCGAGCTGCTCGACCAGCGGCGGCGGCACGTGGTCGGCCCCCGCCGTGACGAGAATGCCGTCGAAGGGCGCATGGTCGGGCCAGCCCAGGTAGCCGTCCCCGGCTCTCACCTCCACGTTCGTGATGCCGAGCCGCTCCAAGCGCTCCGCAGCGGTCCGCGCCAGCTCCGGAAGCAGCTCGATGCTGTAGACCTGCTCGACCACCCGCGCGGCCACAGCGGCCTGATACCCGGAGCCGGTCCCGACCTCGAGGATCCGGTCGGTCGGCTCGGGGTCCAGGAGCTCGGTCATGAGCGCCACGATGTACGGCTGCGAGATCGTCTGCCCGAGCCCGATGGGAAGCGGTCGGTCCGCATAGGCGAGCGAGCGATACTGGGGCGGGACGAACTCGTGCCGGGGGACGCTGCGCAGGGCGCTCAAAACGGCTGAATCGCGAACCCCCCGCGCCTCGATCTGCTCTGCGACCATACGACGCCGCGCCTCCTCGTCCGCCTGTTGGCCGGAAGCACCGGGGGCAGCCTCCGACGAAACGCACGCCGAGCTCGCGACGATGAGCCCCATGGACGTTGCGCGGCGTGCGCGCTTCCGGAACATGTCTGAGCGTGCTCCCACATCAAGGGCCTGGCAGGAAACCGCCCGTGCCCGAAGCAGCTTCACTGCAACACGTCGACCCGCACCGAGACCATCAGCTCCTCCCCGCCCCCGCCCGCCTTGATCACCCCCGAGGTGGGCGTCGCGTCCCTGTAGTTCCGTCCTGTGGCGACTCGGATGTGATCGAGGCCGACCGCGACGCCGTTCGTCGGATCGAGGCCGCGCCAACCCTCCGCGGGCAGGTAGGCCTCGGCCCAGGCGTGAGAGGCCTCGGCTTGAATCTTGTTCTCGTAGTTACCGCCCGTATACAGGTACCCGACCCGGTAGCGCGCCGGCACACGCTCGAGGCGCGCGAGGCAGATGAGCAGGTTCGCGAAGTCCTGGCAGACACCACGCTTCGCGCGGTAGACGTCGTACGGCGTGGTCTCGAGCTGGGTCACGCCGGGCTCATACACGAGCTCAGCGCGCATGGTCCGGGTGAGATCGAGGATGGTCTCCCACAGATTGTGTCCGTTGCGCTCGACGAAGCCGCGGGCGTAGACCGCGAGCTCTTGCAGCTCGGACTCCTCGAGCTCCGGGGGGAGCAGATACGGGAGCATCATCTGCGACTGCCAAGGCATCCAGAGGATCGGAATCGACATCCGTGGCGACTGGAAATCCCCGCCGCCGGCCTGGTCGCCGGCATAGACCCGCACGACCGAGCGAGCCTCGATGATCAACTCCGTGTAGGTCTCCTGGATCTCGTAGTGGACGGCCTGGTTGCCGAAGACGTCCTCGAACTCGCGGAGGGCACCCGGCACGGAGACCGAGAGCTCGTGCTCCACCACCTCTTGGTAGCGGTCGTGCACCGGGCGGAGACGGAAGACGTGCCTGCTCCGCTCGACCGGGCTCCCGTACCGGTAGGTCGTGGTGTGCGTGACGGAGTACAGTCGCGAGGTGCGCCGCTCGAGTTCCGGCGGCGCGGTCGTCTGGCTGGGTTCGCTCATGCCTCTGCCGGGCCGGGCACCGCCGGGGCGCCCACGGTAGGGACCGCGTAGAAGTAGTCCTGGCCGATGGCCTGGGAGACCTCGGCGATCGAATCAACGATATACGTGAGCACCTCGTGAATTCCATCGTGCAGCACTTTGTCCATGTCGAGGGCGTCGACATAGGCGTGCAGCCGATCGAGGAGCTCCGAGGAGGCGCTACCGATTCCCGGCACGTCCGCGGGACGAATGCGGTTCAAGAAGTTCTTGGCCCGCGTCACTGTGTGCAGGACCGAGCCCGGAAAGGCGGCCTCGTGCAAAAGAAACTGCGCCACGGCAGGCCCGTCGAGCGTCCCACGCACCTTCTTGAAGAACGGCTCGTACGCCGAGCACGTGCGCAGAATCGCGATCCATTCGGCGGCTCCCACGGCTTCGTCCGGGAGCAGAGCCTTGCCCTGCAGCGCGTGGTGCTGGAGGTCCAGGATGCGCGTCGTCTGCCCGGCTCGCTCGAGGTTGAGGCCGAGCTTCATGAAGTCGAAGGGCTCCTCGTGCAGCATCGTGTTGTGGCTGATCCCCTCGAAGAGGTGGCAGCGGTTGCTCACCTCCTCGTAGAACGCCGCGCGCTCGTCGTCGTAGACCGCCCTCGCAACATCCGAGCACATCCAGAGCCAGAAAGCGTTGAGGCTGTTCCACATCTCGAGGCTGATCGTCTCGCGCACGGTGCGTGCGTTCTCGCGCGCCATGCGAAGTGAGCTGAGGATCGAGACGCTGCAGCCCGGATCCCACGTCAAGTACCGCTGGACTACCTCTCCGTCCCCGCTCGCGGAGCGACCGAACCGCTCGTCGAACGCCGGCTCCTCACCCTCGACGATGAGGAGCGGTCGCCAGGCACGCTCGCGGGGGAGCACGGTGTCGAGAACCATGCCCGAGTGAACGCGCAGCAGGCGCGCGTCCGCGTCGCATCGCTCCACGTAACGCATGAGCCAGAAACAGCTCTCCGCCACGCGGGAGATCACAGGTCACTCCCCCCGCCGGTCGGCCTGCTCGCGAGCACCCAGGTGTCCTTGGAGCCACCGCCCTGGCTCGAGTTCACCACGTACGACCCCTCCCGAAGCGCCACGCGAGAGAGACCGCCGGGCAGCACCCAGCGTGTCTTGCCGCTCACGACGTAGGGCCGGAGGTCCACCCGGCGCGGCTCGGCCCGCTCCCCCGTCCAGGTCGGGCTCGTCGACAGCTCGATGCGGGGCTGCGCGATGTACTTCCTGGGGCTCTTCCGGATTCGCGCCGCGAAGTCGTCGCGCTCGGCCTTGGAGGCCTGCGGCCCGATGAGCATCCCGTACCCGCCCGCCTCGTCGACGGTCTTCACCACCAGCTTGTCGAGGTTGGCGAGCACGTGATCGCACTCCTTCGGGCGGCTGCAGATGAAGGTCTCCACCTGCCCGAGGATCGGGTCCTGGTCGAGGTAGAAGCGAATGAGGTCGGGAACGAAGGGATAGATCGCCTTGTCGTCCGCCACCCCGTTCCCCACGCCGTTGGCGAGCGTGACGTTCCCCTTCGCGTACACGTGCATGAGGCCGGGCACGCCGAGCACCGAGTCCTTGCGGAACGCCTCCGGGTCGAGGAACGCGTCGTCGATCCGCCGATAGATCACCTCCACCGGCTGCGCACCGCGCGTGGTCTTCACCCAGACCCGGTCGTCGCTCACGAAGAGGTCCCGCCCCTCCACGAGCTCGCATCCCATGCGGCGGGCGAGGAAGCTGTGCTCGAAGTAGGCCGAGTTGTAAGGGCCGGGGGTCAGGATCACCACGCGGGGCTCGTCTCGCCCGTCGGGTGCCACGCTCGCGAGGGCGTTCACGAGGCGGAGCGGGTAGTCGACCACCGGCAGCACCCGGGCTTCCTGGAAGATCTTGGGGAAGATCCGCTTCATGACAGCCCGGTTCTCGAGCACGTACGACACACCCGACGGTGTGCGCAGGTTGTCCTCGAGGACGAGGAACTGGCCGTCCGGAGCCTGGATGAGGTCCACCCCGGCGATGTGGATGCGCACGCCCCCGGGAGGACGGATGCCCTTCATCTGCGGCAGGAAGCCGGAGGAGGCCTCGATCATCTCTTTCGGGACGATCCCCTCCGCGACGCACCGCGCATCCCCGTACACGTCTCCGAGGAAGGCTTCGAGCGCCTCGATCCGTTGTCTGAGGCCGGCGTCGAGGTGCGTCCACTCGTGTTCGGCGATGAGCCTGGGAATCAGGTCGAACGGAAAGACCCGTTCGACCCCGGCGCGCTCGTCCGAGTAGACCGCGAACGTGACGCCGTGTCGCAGGAGCGTCTGCTCGGCGAGCTCCTTACGCTGCCGGAACTCGGCCTCGGGGAGCCCGTCGATCCTCCCGATCACGCCCCGGGCCTGGGCCCGGACAGTCCCGTCCGCCTCGAAGGCCTCGTCGTAGGTGCCCGGAAGCGGTCTGTAGCCGGCGAGCAGACCTTCGGGGTGAGGGGCTACCAGTCGGGTCCCTCGGACTCTTCCAGCTTCTTGAGCGCCTCGCGGAGGCGCTCCACGTCCTCGGCGCGCACCTCCCGGACCGGGGTCGGCGCCTCCGAGGCGCGACGGCGGGCCAGGAACAGGCCGATGAACATACCGGCCGTGACGATCGCGACCGCGGGCAGCAGGTAGCCGACGAGGTTGAAGCCCTCGGGAGGCGGGGACATGAGCACGGTCGTGCCGAAGTCGGCCACGAAGCCGGCCTGGATCGCCTCGGGCGACTCACCGGCCTGGAGCGACCGCCGGATCCTCTCGGACCAGCCCGGCGAGACGCCGCATTGCATCTGGAACTGACAGGAATGCACGTCGAGGTTGCAGCTGCAGTTGCACTTGAGGCCTCGCTCGAGCACGAGCGCGAGCTCGCCCAGCTCACCCTCGTGGAAGTGTCCACCGATCGTGGCGGTCGGGTCGTACCCCCGGTGCACGGGCCCCGTCGACTGAGCCAGCGCCGGCGCGGCCAGCGCGAGCGCGAAGAGCGCGAGCGTAGCCGGGCTCGTCAGCCTCCAGGAGCGTCGGGATCGGAACATTGGGCTCACCACCTCTAGTGCTTCTCGAAGTCACATCTTCGAGTCCAGGGTCCAGTAACCGCAAGTCGTCCCCGCGTTCCGTTGCTCAGGACCTCGGAGCCAAGGCGCTGGCGCACGATTGCACGGTCGCCGGGGGCGGGTTACATCCCCGCCATGACCATGAAGAGACGGGAGTTCCTGAAGCGCGCGGGCGGCTCGGCGGCGGGTGTGGCCGCGCTCGGCGCGTGTGCTCCGCAGGGCGCCGGGTCCGCGGGTGAAGGCGGCATCGAAGGGCCACGTGTGAGCTGGCGCATGCAGACCAGCTTCACGCCGAACCTCGACCTGTTGCACGGCTCGGGCGCGCGCATCGCCGAGCGCGTGGAGGCACTCACGGGCGGCAACTTCACGATCCGCGTCTACGGCGCAGGCGAGATCGTCCCGGGCCTGCAGGTCATGGACGCGGTAATGCAAGGCACCCTGCAGTGCGGCCTCACTTCCGGCTACTACTACATCGGCAAGCACCCGGCCCTCGCCTTCGACACGGCGATCCCCTTCGGCATGACCACACGCCAGATCCTCGCCTGGCTCCACCACGGCGGCGGTCTCGACATGATCAACGACGTGTACGCGCAGTTCGGCGTGCTCTCGATCCCTGCGAGCACGACCGGCGGCCAGATGGGGGGGTGGTATCGGCGTCCCGTCGACAGCCTCGCCCAGCTCGCCGGGCTCCGCATGCGGATCCCGGGAATCGGTGGTGAGATCATGTCGCGGCTCGGCGTCACGGTGCAGACGCTCGCGGCGCCCGAGATCTTCCCGGCGCTCGAGCGGGGCGCGATCGACGCGGTCGAGTGGGTCGGACCCCACGACGACGAGCGTATGGGCCTGCACCAGGTGGCGCGCTACTACTACTACCCCGGCTGGTGGGAGCCGGGTGTGACGCTCGGCCTCCTGATCGGCCGCCAGGTCTACGACGACCTTCCCCCGGCCTACCAGCAGGCGCTCTGGTCCGCGTGCGGCGACACGTTCTGCGAGCGCATGGCCGCGTACGACGCCGCGAACCCGGCGGCGCTGCGGCGCCTGGTCCAAGACCACGGGGTGAGCGTGCGGCGCTACTCCGACGACATCATGGCCGCAGCGTGGCGCGAGTCTCACGCTTACCTGGACCAGCTCGCCGCCGGCAACGCCGACTTCGGCCGCATCTACCAGTCGTATCGCGCGTTCCGCGACGCGCAGTGGGGATTCGCGGACTACAGCGAGCTCGGCTACCAGCAGTGGGTGATCGGCCGCGTCTGAGACGGAGCCGTCAGCCTCCTACGGCCCGCACCGCCTCCTCGACCGTGGCGGCGTGGATGCGCACCGTGTCCTCCGGCTGCCACGCGTAACCGCCCGCGAGCGTAACCGCGACGGCGATGTCTCGCTCCCGACACGCCTCGAGCACGGTGCGGTCGCGCCGGCGCAGGCCCTCGAGCGTGAGGGAGAGCCCCCCGAGCTGGTCCTCCCGGTAGGGGTCGGCCCCCGCGAGGTAGACCACGAGCTCCGGGACATGCTCGTCGAGGATGGCGGGCAAGTGCTGATCGAGCGCCGCCAGGTACTCGTCGTCGAGCGTGCCGTCGTCGAGGCCGAGATCGAGATCCGAAGGCGGCTTGAGCGCCGGGTAGTTGTTCTCCTGGTGCATGGAGAAGGTGAAGACCGCCGGCTCGTGGGCGAAGATGGCCGCCGTTCCGTTCCCGTGGTGCACGTCCAGGTCCACCACCGCGGTGCGCTCCACCGCTCCCTCCGCTGTGAGCGTGCGCACCGCGACGGCCACGTCGTTGAGCAGGCAGAAGCCCTCGCCGTGACCCTCGAACGCGTGGTGGAAGCCGCCCCCGAGGTGGACGGCCACTCCGTGCTCGAGCGCGAGGCGGCACGCGAGGAGCGTGCCCCCGCACATGAGCACCATGGCGTCCCGCCCCTCCGGGCTGAACGGAACCTCGAGGCGTATGACCTCGGCGAGCGAGAACGAGCCCGACGACACTTTGTCGAGGTACTGGGGCGTGTGCGCACACGCGAGCTGGTCCGGCGTCGCGGGCGTCGGCTCCACGAAATGCGCTTCGGTGACGACCCCCTGCTCGAGAATTCGCTCGCGCGTGAGCCTGTACTTCGCGGTGATGAAGACGTGGGCGCCGATGTCGATCTCGTACGACGGATCCCACACGATGGGCGGGACGTCCACCACCACCTACCTAGCGCTTTCGCGCGAGGGTGAGGCCGTCACCGATCGGTACCAGGCTGAGCGACACGCGCTCGTCGTCCTTCAGCCTCGCGTTCAGCCTCCGGATCGCTTCGGTATCCGCGTCGTGGTCCGACGGGTCGGCCACCCTCCCGCTCCACAGGACGTTGTCCAGCGCGATGAGCCCACCGGGTCGCACGAGCTCGAGCGCGCGCTCGAAGTAGGTGTCGTACCCCTGCTTGTCGGCGTCGATGAACGCGAAGTCGAACGTATCGGCTCGGCCGTCGGCCACCAGCTCGGCGAGCGTGTCGCCTGCGGGCGCGAGCCGCAGCTCGATCTTGTGCGCCACTCCGGCCTCCGCCCAGTAACGGCGTGCGACGGCCGTCCACTCCTCGCTCACGTCGCACGTCAGCACCCGCCCCTCCCGGGGGAGGGCGAGCGCCATCGCGAGCGCGCTGTACCCGGTGAAAGTGCCCACCTCGAGCACGCTCCGGGCTCCGGTCGCCTCCAGCAGGAGCGCCATGAACTGCCCCTGCTCCGGTCCGATCTGCATGTCGGCCTGTTCGAGCGCCGCGGTCTCCTCGCGCAGGCGACGCAGCACGTCCGCCTCGCGTAACGAGACCTCCACGAGGTAGTCGTAGACCGCGTCCGTGAGCGAGAGCGTCCGGCGGCTCACGCGAGCTCCGTCTCGAGCGCGCGCCAGCAATACCAGGCCGCCGCGCTTCGCCACGGACGGTACGCGTCGCCGAGCGGCTCCAATTCCTTCTGCGTGGGCGGTTCCGGAAGCCCGTGAATGCGGCCGAAGCCGCTACGAACGCCCAGGTCGCCGACCGGCCACACGTCGGGCCGGTGCATGCGGAACATCAGGTACATGTGGGCCGTCCAGGGCCCGATCCCACGTACGAGCGTGAGCCGGCGCACGACCTCCTCGTCGGGCTGCGCCTCGAGGTCTCCGACCCCGACCTCCCCGGAGCGCACCTTGGCGGCCAGGTCGCGGAGCGCGGCCAGCTTGTTGGCGGAAAGCCCCGCCTTCCGAAGCGTCGCCTCACGCGTGCGGAGAACCTTGGCCGGAGTGACGTCACCCTTGAGCGCGTCGATCACGCGACCGTGAATGGTGCGCGCGGCGGCGGTCGCAAGCTGCTGATAGACGATCGCACGCACGAGGTAGAAGAACGGATCGTCTCCGAAGCTCGGAACACGTATCGGTCCGATCTTCCGCACCCAGGGTCCGAAGACCGGGTCGCGGCCCAGGCGGCGACGGCCGCCCGACCAGATCGCGGGCAAACGTTCAGACACTCGAGCCCTCCTAGCTCGGAATGGCGATCCACGCCAACACGCCCAGCAGGACGAGCTGGATGGCTATGAAGGGCATGGCCCCCCGGTAAATCGTCGTCGTGGAGATGTCGGTGGGTGTCACGCCGCGGAGGTAGAACAGGCTGAAGCCGAACGGAGGCGTCAAGAACGACGTCTGGAGGTTCACGGCGAGCACGATGCCAAGCCAGGTGAGGTCGATGCCGAGAGCCGCCGCCGCCGGCACGACGAGCGGCACGATGATGAAGGCAATCTCGAAGAAGTCGATGAAGAAGCCGAGTAGGAAGACGGCCAAGTTGACGACGATGAGGAACCCGAGCGCCCCTCCGGGCACACCCGTGAGAGCCCCTTCGATCCACAGGTCGCCGTTGAAGCCCCGGAAGACGAGCGCGAAGGCGGTGGACCCGATGAGGAGAAAGACGACCATGATCGTGAGCCGGCTCGTCTCTTCCATGGCCCGCTGGAGCGCGGCGAGCGAGAGCGAGCGGTGGAGCGCCGCGAGGACGAGTGAGCCCACCGCGCCCAGCGCGCCGGCCTCGGTGGGCGTCGCGACGCCCGCGAAGATGCTCCCGAGCACGACCGCGATCAGCGCGAGCGGCGGGAGCAGGGAAACGAGCACGCGGCGCACGAGCGCCCAGCCCGACTCGCGCATCTCGAGCGGGAGCGCGGGCGCGACTTCGGGGCGCAGGAGCGCCACGATGGTCACGTAGAGCGCGTACACGCCGGTCAACACGAGGCCGGGGACGAGCGCGGCACGGAAGAGTGCGCCGACGCTCACACCCATCTGGTCGCCGAGCACGATGAGTACGATCGACGGCGGGATGATCTGCCCGAGCGTCCCCGCCGCCGAGATGACCCCCACGCTCAGCTCCGGCTGGTACCCGTTGCGGAGCATCACCGGCAGCGAGATGAGCCCCATGGCCGTGACGCTCGCCCCCACCACGCCCGTCGCGGCGGCGAGCAGAGCTCCGACCACGATCACGCCGATCGCGAGCCCACCTCGAAAGCGACCGAAGAGCACACCGATCGTCTCGAGCAGCCGCTCGGCGAGCTTGCTCTTCTCCAGCACGGCACCCATGAAGATGAAGAACGGCACCGCGAGGAGCGTGGAGTTCGACATCGTGCCGAAGGTGCGCTCCGGGAGCGCGAAGAGGAGCACGAGATCGAAGGCCCCGAAGGCCGACCCGGCGAGCGCGAAGAGGAGCGCCGTGCCGCCGAGCGCGAACGCCACGGGGTACCCGGTGAAGATCATCGCGAGCACGCCGAAGAACATGGCGGGCCCCCAGAGGCTCATACGTGTGCCTCCGGCTCCAGCCCGCCGTCGACCCCGACGTCCCCTCCGCGGATCACCTCGATCTGTTTTACGAGCTGAGCGAGCGCTTGGAGGACCAAGAGGCCGAACGACACCAGGATTAGCGCCTTGATCGGCCAGCGAGGCAGGCCACCCGGATCGGGAGACGTCTCGCGGATCTGCCAGGAGGCCCGCACCGCGGGGTACGAGACCCAGAGCATCATCGCGGAGAATGGGATCAGGAAGAGCACCGTGCCGAGCAGATCGACCCACGCCCGGGCTCGCCGGCTCAGCCGCTCATAGAGCACATCGACCCGTACGTGTACGTCGTGCTGGAGCGCGTACGCCGCGCCGAGCAGGAAGATCACGCTGAACATGTACCACTGGAGCTCGGTCGCCGGCGTCAGGTTCAACGTGAGGCCGAGCGAGCGAGACGAGTACCGGCTCAGGGTGGCGAGCGCGCCGAGCAGCACCATCAGGAGCACGAGCCAATGGATCGCCTGGCCGATCCGGTCGTTCAGCGCGTCGACCCGCCGCGCCAGCCCCAGGAGGGAACGCACTACCCGCGGCTGCGGCCGCGCTGGCGACCTGCTGTCCGCGGCAGCACTAGAGGAGATAGCCCCCGTCGATCGGAATGACGGCACCCGTGATGTGGCGCGCCGATTCCGAGCAGAGAAAGAGGATCACGCTCGAGACGTCCTGAGGGTCCCCGAGACGGCCGAGCGCCGACTCCTCCCGCGCGCGGTCGAGCACGTCCGACGGGACGTTCTCCGTCAGCCGCGTGGTCCGGATATAGCCAGGTGCAACCGCGTTCACGTTGATGTTCATCGGGCCCAGCTCCACCGCCGAGCTGTGCGTGAGGCCGATCAGCGCCGCCTTCGAGGCCGCGTAGTTCGAGATGCCGAACACCGACCGGATGCCGTGGACGGAGCTCACGTTCACGATCTTGCCGAACTCCTGGGCTCGCATGATCGGAGCCACCGAGCGTGTGAAGTAGAACGCGCCGTCGAGGTTCGTCCGCACGACCGACTCCCACTCGTGGTCCTCCATGCGCCAGAGCGGGCGGTCCCGGCTGACCCCGGCGTTGTTCACGAGGATGTGCACGGTGCCCAGCTCCTCCTGCGTCTCCGCGACGAAGCGGCGGACGTCGTGCGACTCACGCACGTCACAGGCGCGGAAGTAGAGCCGGACCTCGGCCTCGCGCAGCAAGCGCGCGGTCTCGTGGGCGTCGACGCGTGACTTGGAGCCCGAGTCGAGGAAGCAGAAGGCGATGTCGACGCCGCACCGTGCCAGGTCGAGCGCGACCGCGCGACCGATGCCGCTCGAGGCTCCCGTCACGATGGCAACCCGGCCGCGGAGCCCGGATACGTCTAAGAGGGGATGCGGCTGTACCTCCGTGCCCACTTCGTCGAGGAGCTGCTCCACGACGCGCGTGACGCCCTCGGGTGTACCGGTCACCAGCTCGGCGCCGTTCGCGCCGCCTGGGCCGGCCGACGGGCCGTGTGGTTCGAGCGGGTCGGCGGGGCTGGACATGACGGCACAGGCTACGTGCAGAAACACCTGTTCCGCAACGTCGGATGCGGGTTCCTAGGCTCCCTCGACGACCGAGTGGTCGGTCACGAGGAAGGTCCCCGAAGACGACACGATGCGCGCGTGCGCCCCCACGATGGAGTGGCGGATCGTGGACCCCTCCAGCACGGCGCCGGGCCCCACGACGGTGTGCTCGATCTCACAGTCCACCACGCTCGTGCCTTCCTCTAGCGTCACGTTGGGACCGATGCGCCCCCCGCGCAGCCGCACGCCGGCCTCGATCCTCACGGGCTCGACGATCTCCGCGCCCTCGACTTTCGCGGTCGGGTCGACGCCTCCCCTTCCCGTCCCGATGAGGTGGCCGTTCGTCTCGAGCAGCGTCTCGGGCTTGCCGGCGTCCCACCACCCCCGCACAGGCGCGGTGGCGATGCGCCCCCCGTGATCGACCATGTACTGGAACGCGTCGGTGAGATAGAACTCGCCACCGGGTCCGGGATCGATTCCAAGCGTGTGGTGGATCCCTTCGAAGAGGAGTTGCCACTCACGGATGTAGTAGAGGCCGATGTTGGCGAGCTTGGAGACGGGCTCCTTCGGCTTCTCGACGATGCGGGCCATGGTGCCGTCGTCGTTCGTCACGATCACGCCGTAGCGCTGGTAATCCTCGACCTCCTTGGCCCAGATCACGCCCGCGTACTCGGGGCCGAGCGAGGCGATCCTTCCGTAGTCGACCTCGAGCACAGCGTCGGGAAAGGCGATGAGGAGATCTTCGTCCACGAACGGCTCCGCGAGCGCGATCGCCCCGGCCGTCCCGTCCTGGACCTCCTGTAGCACGTAGTGGCTCGTCAGGTCGGGGTACTCGGCGTCGATCCAGGCCTCGCACTCCTCACGCAGGTGGCCCACGATGAAGACCATCTCGTCGATCCCGAGTGCAAGGAGGTCGTCGAGGATGTAGGCGAGAACGGGCTTTCCGGCGACCTTCAGGAGTGGCTTGGGGGTATGGTGCGTGTGCGGGCGCAGGCGAGTGCCTTTGCCCGCGAGTGGAATCACGGCTTTCATGCGGGATTTGCCTGGCGATGGACGAGGGCGCCACACTATATCCGTTCACGCTGAGGAGCGGGAGTCTGGCACCGTCGACGCCGAAGGGAGCGACACGATGAGGGGTTCCCGGCAGTACTTCACGCTCGCGTTCGCGCTCGCCGCGTGCGCGGGCCCCGGCGTCCAGGGGCAAGCGGGCGCACCGCCACCCGTCGAGCGCGTGGCCCCGAACATCTACGAGCTGTCACCCGAGCAGATCGCGGTGGCACAGCAGGCATCGGCACAGGAAGCGCCCTTCATCGAGGTGAACGGGCAGGCGACGGTCGAGCTCCCCGCCGATCGGGCCGAGATCTCCTTCGCCGTGGAAACGCGGGGACGGGAGGCGCAGGCGGCGTCCGCGGCGAACGCCAACCAGATGTCGCGGATCTACGCAGCCCTTCGCGGCGGCAACTTCTCGGGCCTCCAGCTCGAGACCTTCGGGTACTCGCTCCAACCCGAGTACTCCATGAACGAACAGCGAGTGCGCTCGATCATCGGCTACGTGGCACACAACACCGTGCGCGCGACCGTCTCGAACGTGCAGGACGTGGGGCGGCTCATCGATGTCGCGGTCGGGGCGGGCGCGAACCGCGTCGCGAGCATCCAGTTCTCGGCGTCGAACACGGAGGCGGCCCGTCTGCAGGCGATCGCCGAAGCCGTCCGCAACGCCAGGACCCAGGCGGAAGCCATCGCTGGGGCACTCGGCTACACGCTCGGCGGACCGCTCGAGATCCGGGGCGGCGCCCAGCGGCCACCACCGATCATGCTGGACGCCGTACGCATGCAGGCGCAGGCAGCGCCCACGCCCATCGAGGCGGGGAGCCAGACCGTCGACGCGAACGTCACCGTGCGGTTCGCGATCGGGAGCGAGGCCGCCCGGCGTTGAAGGGGATCCTGAGGGGTCTCACGGAGAACGGGGCCACGACGGACCCCACCTCGGAGGACCGGCGACTCCTCGGACGAACCTATGCGATCCCCTTCGACGACGTCTGGAACTCCGCCGTCCGGCTCGTGTCTGGTGAGCTCCGGGGCTGGGACCTGCGCACCGCCGACGACCAGGAGGGCATCATCGAGGGGAACGTTCAGCCGCTGCTCTTCGGAAGCCTATGCGACGTGCTCGTCGAAGTGGGCCTCGACGAGAACGCGCAGACACGGGTGGATGTCAGGGCGAGAGTGCAGGGAAGCCGTGCCGATTTCGGGCGAAGCCGCCGCGCGATCGGACGCTTCTTCCGGACGCTCGACCGGACGCTCGACGTGAAGGACGGGCAGATCCTGGACCCGCTGCGCGCGCCGGCATGGATCGAGCCCAACTAGCCGAGGATCGTCCGGGCTCGGCCGGCGGGAGTAGGACGCCCCGCCCGTCGAGTCGGCAGCTCCTCGCGATACTCGCGGTCGGGCTCGTGGCGTGCGGCGAGCCAGCGCCCGAGCCCCAGGCAGCGCCCGCGGGAGCGGATGCGGGCGGCGATGGCGCGGCCGGCGCCAACCCGGTGTACGAGCAGAGCTTCGTCTTCGCCAGCGTGAGCGAGGACAGCGTCTTCCTCGTCCCCTGGCTCATGCGCACGACCGTGCGCCCGGACACGATCATCCGCGAGGCCCACGGCTGGTTGGAGCGGAGCGGCACCTGGGACGCTTTCTACTCGGCGACATGGGCCACGGCCCCGACGCGAACCCCGGCCCGGATTCTCCCGTACGGGAACCTGAGACTGCTCGTGCAAGAGGGCGACGTGGTGGACGGCATCATCTTCGAGCAGGGTGCGCGGCGCCTGGAGCTCACGATGGGCGACTCACGTGCGAGCTGGGGCGGGCCACGCGGTGAAGCGGTCGAGCTCGTCGACGGCGTCGCCTTCCTCGCGGACGAGCGGGTCGCGGGGGTCATCCTGCACATGGCGCGGGCGTCGGCCGGGCGGTCCCCCCCGGGAGGCGACTGGGCGCTTCTGGCGTCGGGCGACTCGGTGGTGCTGGTGCTCGCCGCCGACGAAGAGCACGGTGGCCCCGAGCGCCCCGTGTACCGCGTCTGGGCGGACCTGGGCCAGAACGAGCGCGTCTGGACGGACGTCACCGTGGATTGGAGCGCGACTCAGGCCTTCCCTCCCGCCCGCCGGGACGTGCCCGTGGCGTGGCGCCTCGGCTCGCCCGATCGGCAGCTGCAGGCCGAGCTCGAGGTCGCGTCGGCGGACATCGATGCGGGCACCGGCCCGGGCCCCCTGCTGCCGGTGCGTGCGTTGTATGCCGTCGTCGGCCAGGTGCGCATGGAGGGCTCCCTCTACCAGATGAGGGGCCTCTTGGTCCACGAGAGGCGGTGATCGGGTGCCCGACGAGCTCTTCCGAGCGCTCATCACCATCGGCTTCGGGGCGCTCGCCGGTGGGTTGACGAACTCCGTCGCCATCTGGATGCTCTTCCACCCCTACGAGCCGCCACGCGTGCTCGGCCGCTGGCGGCTGCGCTTCTTCCAAGGGGCGATTCCCAAGAGCCAAGCGCGCCTCGCCGCCGCGATCGGCCGTACCGTCGGCAACCGCCTGCTCACCCCCGAAGACCTGACGGGAACCTTCGCAGACCGCGAGTTCCGCGACGCCTTCGACGAGAAGCTCGCGCACGTCGTCGACGAAGTCCTGAACCGCGAGCGCGGTTCGGTGCGCGAGATGATCCCCGCCGCCGTGCGGGCCGACGTCGACGCGCTCGTCGAAGAAGCGCTCGAGCGCGGGCTTGCGCAGCTCCGCGAGTACGTCGATTCCGACGGGTTCGAGCAGTCGGTCGGCCGCAGGGCGGACGACATCGTCGCCGCCGTCGCGGACGAGCCGATCGGCGGTGTGCTGACGCCGACGCGGGGAGCCGCGGTCGAGGCGATGGTCGAGGAGTGGCTCCAGAGTGCCGTCGAGAGTGATGATTTCTCGGCGGCCGTCGATGATTACCTCGACCGCGCCGCTCGCAAGCTGCTCACGCCGGGCAAGACGTTCGAGGAGATCCTGCCGCTCGGGCTCGTCGGGTCGGTCGAAAAAGCCATCGCGAGCTACCTCCCGCTCGCTGCCGAGCGCCTCGGCGGCCTGCTGGAGGACCCCAAGGCTCGGGCGCGCTTCGAGGCGACGATCCACGACCTCCTGCACCGGTTCCTGCGCGACCTCAAGTTCCACCAGCGCGTGGTCGCCCGGCTGGTCATGACCGAGGACACCGTAGACCGCGTGCTCGACACGATCGAAGCCGAGGGCGCAGACCGTCTCTCCGAGATCTTGCGGGACCCGGCCGTGCAGGACGCCATGGCTCGCGGCGTCAACGAGGCGATCGTCGACTTCCTCCGCCGGCCGGTGGCGAGCGTGCTCGGGAGTCCCGACGACCCCAACGTCACAGAGGCGAAGCAAACCCTGGCGGGATGGGTCGTGGCAATGGCGCGCGACCCGGCGACCCGCGAGTTCCTCGTGGAGAAGCTCCGTCAGGGCATCGACAAGGCGGGCGCACGCACGTGGGGGGAGGTGTTGCAGAGGGTGCCGCGGGAGCGGATCGCCGAGGTGTTGGTGGCGGCGGCCCGCGCCGAGGGCACCCGCAAGGCGGTGGAGGCCGGCGCCCGCCGCCTCGTGGCCAGAATCCTCGACCAGCCCATCGGAACCCCGGCCCGCTGGCTGCCGGCCGACGGAGCCGCGCGCATCGAGGGCGCCCTCGCGGACCCCCTGTGGGAGTGGCTCCAGACGCAGGTGCCGAACGTGGTCGAGCGCATCGACGTGGCGCGCCGGGTCGAGGAGAAGGTCCTCCACTTTCCGATGCCACGCATGGAGGAGATCGTACGCCGCGTCACGGACAGGGAGCTGCGCCTGATCGTGCGGCTGGGCTACCTGCTGGGGGCCGTGATCGGCGTCGCGCTCGTGCTCATCGACGCGCTATTGGCCTGACCCCGACCCTCGCCACCGCTTAGCGGCGGTCTCGCTTCTCGGGCGCCTCGAGCCGGAAACCTCGCCGCCGGGTCGGCTTCGGCGGCCTGCCACTGGCGCTCAGCTTGCGCTGGATCCAGGCGAGCGGAGAGATCTCTCGCTTCTGCCTGCGACGCCGCGTGCCTCCCCCGCGCTCCATGAGGCGCTCGATGTCGTCGGAGGTCTGCTGATAGCGGCCCGGCAGCCCGAACCAGATGCCTACGGCGAGGCCGAGGATGCCCAGGACGAGGAGGGCCATCCTTGCTACTTCTGCTGCGTGACCGTCTCCAGCACCAGCAAGCCCAGCCCGATGGAGAGGATGATCGCGACGGCGTTCGTGCCGACGGCGACGAGAGCCACGACCGTCCAGAAGATCAGGTGCGTGAAGAGGTAGCCGCCGGGTAGGAAATCGCGCATCGGTCGCCGTGGTGGTGTGGTTTCGTCGCCCAAATATGCCCGCCCACCCGGGCGGTGTCACCCCCGCGGGAGGGCGTCAGGGGCGTGAACCCGCAGCTCCTCGGGGGGCGCCACGAGCTCCGCGGCCTCTACGCGCAGGCGCTCCAGCAGGGCCGAGAGCGCCCGGCGGCGTCCCTTTACCTGCACGCGGTAGATCTCCCGGGCGGCGATGTAGCCGATCGCGGTCACGCCGAGCGGAAAGGCGATCGCGAACGCCGCCGAGCCGAGAGCGCCGACCCCGACGCCGATGCCCACACCGATCCCGAGGCCGCCGCCGCCGCCCCCGACCATGCCGCCGAAGAGCTGGCTGGCGAGACCCTGAAGGCGCTCCTCGATGCGGATGCGCGTCTCCCCGTTCCGCGCGCTCACGACCACCATGGTGGAGCGCGTCTTGGAGGGGGTCTCGACCCGCCACGTGAGCGTGCGGCCGAGAAGGCTCGCCTGGCCGTGCTCGGTCACGATGTGCTGGATGACCGGAACGAGCTGCTCACACCCGGTCGCGTCGATCTCGCCGGGCACCACGGCCTCGAGCGTCAACAGGAGTGACTCGCCGGCGAGCTTCTCCGCCAGGGATTCGCCGGCGGATCCGCTCTCCAGCTCGACGGCCGCGCGGCGGAGGTGCCGTGGGTCGATCCCCGCCTCGAGCGCGATGGCCTCCAGCTCCGAAAGGGACATGCCGGTCGGGCCCGCCCCCGTCGGCTCGGCGAGCTGGATCTCGGTCGCCCGCTTCAGGAGCCGTCCGATCTCCTCCTCGCTGTAACGGCGGGTCGCGCCTTCGTCGCTCACGACAGCCCCTACCCTCCTCAGTCGATCGCGCCCGCAGCCCCACTCCCCTCTTCGGCGCGCTTGCGCGCCTCTGCCAGGTATCCGGGCTCCAGACGCAGGAGATTACAGATCTTCCGCATGAGGTAGTCCTCCTTACCCGCGAGCTCGCCGTCGGAGTAGACGAGGCCCCACATGATCTCCGCGAGCACCATCTTCTGACCGACCGAGTAGCTCTCCGCGATCAGGTTGGTGAACTGCCAGAGATCGACGGCCTGCGCACGCTCCTGCTCGGCGAGCTGGAGCAGGCGCTCGGCGTCCGCCGGCGCCAGGCCGAACTGACGGCGCACCGCCGACTCGAGGTGGCGGCGCTCCTCGTCCGTGAACTCCTCGTCGGCGTGCGCCAGCTCCAGCAGGAGCGCGCAGGCCGCCAGCCGTATGTCCTTTCGGGCCTCCGGCGCCTCTGGCCTCGCCACCGGGCTCATCGAAGAGCCAAAGAACCGCTTGATCGCCTCGAGCATCTCCTCTCCCGACTTGTCGAAATGGCCGGGCGGAAGTCGCCCGGCTGCGTCACGCTCAGAAGTCTACGGAGCGTACCTTCGCGATGCCCGCACGCAAGGGGGCCCATACCGCGACCGCGGTGAGCAGGGCGGCGCCGCTCACTCCCAGCACGAGGGGCCCGGTGCCCACATACGCCTCACCACCCCGGAAGCGTGCGTCGAGGAAGAGGTACACCGGCCACGCCTCCAGGATGATCACTCCCGCGAGGTACGTAACCGCCGCCATCATGAAGAGCAGGCCACCGAAGGACGTCGGGATCTCGGCGATGTTCTCGGTCTCGTAATTCGGGTACAGGGCTCCGAATCCGAGCGCGAGCGCGGTCAGCGCGAACGTCACGCCGATCATCGTCAGCGTCGTCAACGTCAAGATGAACGGCGAGGCGTCGAGCACGACGTTCGTGACCACGATCAGCGGCAGCGCAACCACCAGGAGCGGCACGGTCCCGATCCAGTACTTCGACCAGAACAGCCGTCGTACGTCGAGCGGAGAGGAGCGCAGCAGCCACATCATCCGGCCCTCGATGGACATCTGCGGGAACACGAAGCGTGCCGCGATGGCCGCCACCACGAAGCCGGCCAGTCCGAGGTTCAGGAACGACACCACGTTGATGAGCAGGAAGGACACCTGCTCGCCCGTGTAGAGCGGGAGCACGGTGATGTTATAGACGTAGACGGCCACGAGCACGCCCAGCAGGATGAGCTGTGACCACTGCGTCGTGTCACGGAAGAAGACGCGGATCTCCTTGGCGACGATGCCGCGGGTGCTCGGCTTGGCGCGAGCGAGCACGCGCTCGAGCAGTGTCCGGCCGGAGCGGCTCGAGCGCCGGTGCGCGCCCTCCTGCGCCCGCGTGAAGCCGGCGTCGAAATAGCGGCGATGGAGCCATGCGCCGAGCACCACGCACGCGGCGGCCGTGCTCCACAGGAAGAGGAACGGGAACCACTGGAAGAAGCCGCCCAGGTACGACATCAGCGCGTCGCTCACCCACTCGCTCGGGAGCCACGGTGAGGTGGGCGTCCGGAGCACGGCGATGAAGTCCACCAGGCTGCGAAACTCCTCCGGACGCATGAGCCGCTCGGGCCGCACGAAGCGGAGCAGCGCGACGACGCCGGCCACCGCGAACAGCCCGATGAGCGCCAGCAGGTCTCGGGTCCGGCGTGCCGGGAAGAGGTTCACGAGGATGAGCGTCACCGCGCTCCCGAGCACCGCCGGAATGACCAGGAAGGGCACGAGCGCGCCGACGGCGAGCAGGTAGTACCACCCGTCCGCGGCGTAGACGACGCCGTAGGCGAGCAAGAGCGGGATCGCCAGGAGCGCCACCATCCACGACGAGTCGACGATCGTCTCGATGAGGCGCGCGCCGTAGACGGACTCGGGCTCGACCGGCGACGCGACGACCAGCTCGAGGTCCTCCGAGAGGAAGAAGGTCGAGAGCGCCGTGATCACGTTCGACAGGACGAGGATCATGAGGAACGTGAGAAACGCGAGCCCGAGCAGCTTTCCAGCCAGTAGGTCGCCGATCCCCTGCGTGCCGCGGAAGTAGAGCAGCATGCGGAAGATCACGGCGAAGATCAGCGCCCAGAAGAAGAAGCCTACGAAGCCCAGGAGCATGGCCTTGAAGACCCGGCCCTCGTCCGAGCGCGCACGGTTCACCTTCGTGCGCACCTTCGGCCTGAGGAGCCAGAAGAGGCCGGCCCGTCGTGCCGCTACGCCGTTCACTCCAATGCCTCGCGCAGCCCCTCGATCACGTCGGCCATGGCCTCGCCCCCGGTGACCTTCAGGAAGATCTCCTCCAGGTGGGCTCCGCCCGCGTGTGCCTGCGCCCGCAGGTCGTCCATGGTGCCGAGGGCGATGATCTCGCCCCCGCTGATGATCGCGATTCGGTCGCACAGCGCCTCGGCGACCTCGAGCGTGTGGGTCGAGAGGAAGACCGTACCGCCGTTGCCGACGAACGTGCGGAAGAGATCCTTGAGGAGGCGGGCCGACCGCGGGTCGAGACCGACCATCGGCTCGTCGACCACGATCAGCTCGGGCTGATGAATGAGCGCCGAGCTGATGAGGATCTTCTGGCGCATGCCGTGCGAGTAGCTCTCGATGAGCTCGTCACGCCACGGCGTGAGGTGGAACAGCTCCAGCAGCCGGTCGATCCGCTCGCGAACCTCCTGGCCGTCGCGCCCCCAGAGCCCCGCCACGAAGCGGAGGAACTCACCGCCCGACAGCTTCTCGTAGAGGTAGGGTCGGTCCGGGATGTATCCGATGCGCGACTTGGCGGCCTCCGCCTCACGCTCCAGGTCGTTGCCCCCGACCAGGACCTGGCCCGCCGTCGGGCGCAGCACTCCCGCCACCATACGGATTGTCGTCGTCTTGCCGGCACCGTTCGGCCCCAGGAAGCCGAAGATCTCGCCCCGGTGGACCGTCAGGTCGAGGCTCTTCACTGCGGTGAACTTCCCGTACCGCTTCACGACACCTCGCAGCTCGAGCATCTCGCCGGTCGTCCGGAGATGCTCCTCGCGGGGCGCCAATACCGCCGCCTCGCCCCCCCGTTCGGCCGTCACTCTGCGACCACCGAGCTGCCGATCACCTCGATGTCGAGATTGCCGATGAGGCGTACGATCTCGACCTGCTGCGCGAGTCCGCCGATGACGAAGCGGATGTGCGCCGCGTCGGCAGGATACTGTCCGAACGTCGGATCCACGGCGACCCACTGGCCGAGCCAGACCTCGGGCCACGCATGGTAGAAGAACGAGCCGTTCAGGTAGACGAGGCCCACCGCCGTGCGCGCCGGAAGCCCGAGCGCCCGGGCGAAGGCGACGTATAGCACCGTGTGCTCGTTGCAGTCGCCTTGCAGGGTTTCGAGAACCTGGACGGCGTTGGGCACCGAGAAGGTGATCCGTTTGTCGAGCATGTTGTAGACGGAGGTCGTGAGCTGTCGCGCGACGTCCTTGGGGCTCTGGGACCACGACGTCCTGCGCGCGGTGATCTCACGGGCCCGCCGGATGATGCGCGGGTCGTCGCTCTGGATGAGGGGCTCGGGCTCGAGTGCCGCTCGTAGGTCCATGCGTGGATACGGCAAGTCGTAGCCCGCGGTGAGCGCGTCCCAGTTCTCCCGTCGCACGATGAGCGTGTCGCCCCGGAGCGTCTGGCGACCGCCGTCGAGCTCGAACCCCGCCAGGTCCACACCGGTGAGCCGGAAGCGGAGCTCCTGGTACTCCTCGATGTCGCCGAGGTCTACGTTGCTCCGCACCGCCGTCGAGAGGATCACGTCGTCGTCGATGGGTGAGGTGGAGACCAGGCGGGCGTCCTCCTGGGCCTGTCTCGCCAGCTCGTACTCCGTCTTCTCCATGCTGAAGCCGAGCGGGCTCGAGGCACGCAGGATTCGACCGTCGGCGTCGACCCAGCTCTCGACCCGGATCCCGCCGAAGACCTCCGCGATCTTCCAGGCGGGGATCGAGTCGACCCGTGCCGACGCGAACCGGCGGGTTACGGGGTCGACCGACACGGAGTCCGTCACGAAGAGCGTGTCGTACTCGACCACATGCACCTCGACGGTGCGGGTGGAGAGACTCGTCGGATCGAAGACGGGGAGGCGTACCGTCTGACCCACGCGCAGGGCCCCGCCCATCGCCACGCGGATCGGCACGACGCTCGCCATCACCGGCGGCTCGGGAAGACGGAAGCTCAGGTTCTGCTCACTGCCGGCGGAGACGATCGAGACGTTGAGCGTCGTGTCGGCCCCGAGCCTGCCCCTCGCCTCGAATCGTCCGACCTCGCTGTCGAGTGTGAAGGCGAACTCCTGCATCACGAGCGCCTGATTGAGCCGCACCCGCGTGCGGGCGACCGCCACCCCCGTTTGACCGAGCGCGGGGAGCTCGAGGTTCATGAGGTCTTCGAGCTCGAACCCGTCCGGGAGCGTGTCGAGCCGGGAGGTCGCCTGGCCGACGGTACGGTCGCCCATGCGCAACGTGTAGAAGTTGATCCCCGGCGCGAGACCCCGCGCCGCCTCTGCGAGGCGCGTCAGCTCCGGCTGGAAGTACTCGGAGCGGAACTGCCAGCCGACCATGCCCAGCCACGAGAGCACGATCGCGAAGGCCAAGACTCGCTTACCCATCCTGCATGTGCTCCTCCGAGAGCGGTGCGGCCCGGCAGGTGCCGACCCTGTCTAAAGTTGTCGCACCCGCCGAGGAGCAAAATAGTCTCGTATCCCCGGTCCCGTGTTTCAGAGTGTTGCGACCGTCCGCGGAGGCCGGGACTAGTTCCGCGCCGCGCTGCGGGCGCGCGACATCTCCTCTACGAGGCGCGTGAAGAGGTCGGACTCGTAGTCGGAGGTAACCACGATGGTCAGGTCGCGTGGGGGGAGGCCTTCGTCGAGGTGGTTGAAGAGGATCTCCACTTGAGCCCTGGCCGCGATCTCGGGATCCGCCGCGCCGACCGCCAAGCCGAAGGGTGGCAGCGCCAGGCTGCCCAGGCCCCAATCCGAGGCCCGGCGCAGGCCGTTCCTGAGCGCACGCTGCACCGAGAGCGCCGTCGCCGGCTCCTCCTCCGACATCACGACCGCGTGAATCAGGAAGGGGCAGGGCAGGAGCCCGGCCGGCGTGAGCACCGCGCCACCTACCGGAAGCAGCCCCATGCGAGCGAGCCGCTCCTGGAGCTCGAAGCCCGCCACGAGCACTAGATCGCGCGAGGCGGCGCTCACCGGCGCCAGATCGGAGCGGGCCGGTCGCATGACGCCGTCCACACGCTGCTCGGAGATATCGCCCAGGAGGACGCGGATCACCGGCTCTGCAGACGCCGGGCCTGACGATACATCTCCGCCGCCTCCTCCGCTTGGTGCTTCCTGTCGTACAGATGTCCGAGGGTGTAGTAGGGACGTGGATCGTTCGGGAGCAGGAGCTTCGCCCGTTCCATGGCCTGGTACGCTTCCTCGAAGCGGCCCAGCCGGTTGAGCGCCTCACCCCGGTAGTAGAAGGCCGACCCCTCGTCGCGGTCGCGCGCACACACCCACCGCAGCTCCGTCTCCGCCTCGGCGTAGAGGCCACGGCGGAAATAGAGGATACCCACGGCGAGTCGAACGCTCAGGCTTTCCGCGTCGATCCTCTGCGCGCGCCGGAGGAGCGCCTCCGCCTGGTCGTAGCGGGCCACTGAGCTGAGCGTCGAGGCGAAGTTGACGAGTACCTCGACGTTGTCCGGCGCGATCTGCTCGGCTGCCTCGAAGTGCTCGAGCGCTGCCGGATACTGCCGCAGCTCGTCGAAGAGCACGCCGAGGTTGTTGTGAGCCTTCAGGTTCTGGGGGTTCACCGTGAGGATCCCGAGGTACAGCTGAATGGCCTCGTGGACGCGACCCTGCTGAACCAGCTCCTTGGCTCTCGCCAGCGGCTCGCCCGCGGGGCGGACCGCGGCTGCGGCGTGGTCCCAGGCCGACTCATGGTGGTCTTGGCCGTTCGGCGCCGCCGCCGTGTCCCCGTCCGGGCTCACGGCCTCACCGTCGACCGGACGGAGCGGCGCCCGGCGCCCGACGGCGCGCGCCCACCGCTCGGCGAAGTCCCGGCCGAGCGCCACGTCGGGCGCCGCTGCCGGGCTCCCGGTGGGGGATGCGGCGGGGGTCCCCTGGGCGCGGACCTCCTGCGGCTCCGCCTTGGGCACCTCCGACTTCCCCGTGTCCGCCCGCCCCCCACCCGCCTGTCGCTCGTCCGACGGTTGTAGGTCCAGCGGCGGCGCGTCCCGCTCGGATTCCGTCCGGCCCGCGACGGCACTCTCGGCTGGAGGGCTACGATCCGGGACGGCCGGCGCGGCCGGCCCGGGCGACCCGGGCGGCTCGCTCTCCTCCGCTTCGCCCGGGAGCTCCTCGGCGGCGAGTAGCTCCACCTGGAGCGCCTCCGCCTCTCGCTGCCTGCGACGCCTCCGCTTGCGGCTACGTCCCATGTCGGCCGACCTCGGCGCGCACCCAGCCCAGGTACGGGGCATGCCCGCGCTCGATCGGGAAGGCGAGGAGCTCCGGCACCTCATAGGGGTGCAGCTCGGCCAGGCGCCGCCCGAGCGCGTCTACCGCCGCCGCCGTCGTCTTCAGGATGACGAGCACCTCACTCTCCCGCTGAACTTCACCCTGCCACCGGAAGATCGACGTTACGCCCGGAACGACGTTGGCGCACGCCGCGAGGCGCTCATCGACCAGGGCGCCCCCGATCCGCTCGGCGACCTCGACGCTCGGCGCGGTGGTGAGCGCGACCATCACCTGGCCGCTGGCTGTGTCGGTCATCGGGCTGCGTCGACCGCCTCCTCCTCGTACAGCTCGTCGATCACGGAATCGAGTCGCTCGTGCACCACGCGTCGCGTCACTTTCAGGCTCGGGGTGAGGAAGCCGTTCTCGACCGTGAGGTCCTCGGCGAGTAGCGCGATCTTCTTCGGGCGCTCGTAGGAAGCCAGGTCCCCGAGGGTGCCGAGCACCTGCTCCTCGACGTACTCGACAACGCGCCGATCGCGCACGAGCTGGTCACGGCTCTCGAAGCGGACGCCGTTGGCGTCCGCCCACGCCTCGAGCTTGTCGAACGCCGGCACGATCAGGAGGCTGCAGAACTTCCTGCGGTCGCCAATCATCACGACCTGCTCGACGAGCGGATGCGTCTTGAGGCGGTTCTCGATGGGCTGGGGTGCGACGTTCTTCCCGCCCGCCGTCACGATGATGTCCTTCTTCCGGTCGGTGATCTTGAGGAAGCCCTCCCCGTCCAGCTCACCGATGTCACCGGTCGCGAACCACCCCTCGGCGTCGATCGCTTCCGCGGTCGCGTCGCGACGGTTGTAGTAGCCCTTCATCACCTGGGGACCGCGCACGAGGATCTCGCCGTCCTCCGCGATCTTGATCTCGGTGCCGGGCAAAGGCTTGCCAACGGACCCGATCCGGAAGTCTTCGAGCGTGTTCACGTTCGTGACCGGGCTCGTCTCGGTGAGGCCGTACCCCTCCAGGATCGTCAGCCCGATCGAATAGAAGAACCGGTTGAGCACCGGCGCGAGCGGCCCACCTCCGCTCACGAAGAAGCGGAGGCGTCCCCCGACGGCGTTCTTCACCTTGGAGAAGACGAGCCGGTCGGCGACGGAGTATTGGAGCGCCAGGAGCCCGGTCGGCTCACGGCCCGCCAGGCGGAGGTCCGCGACCCGGTCGGCGACGCCGACCGCCCAGTCGATGAGCGCCTTCTTGATCCCCGACGCCTGCATGACGCCGTTGTAGATCTTCTCGTAGACACGGGGAACGGACACCACGACGGTCGGTCGGATCACCTTCATGTCGGCGACGAGCGTGTCCATCGATCGTGGATAGGCGATCGTGCACCCCACCCAGAAGAAGAAGTAGTCGACCATCCTCTGCAGGATGTGGGAGAGGGGCAGGAAGCTCACCGTGCTGTCCGTGTCGCCGACGGGATGCACCATCGCACTCGCCCGAACGTTCGACGCGATGTTGTTGTGCGTGAGCATGACCCCCTTCGGGTCCCCCGTGGTGCCCGAGGTGTAGAGCACGGTCGCCACGTCGTCCGGCTTGGTGCTCATGGCCGCCGCGCGGAAGTCGGCGTCCTTCCAGGCCGCCGCCCGCTCGGCTCCCGTCGCCAGGAAACCGGTCCAAGACGTGACCCCCTCCCGCTTCTCCTCCGACGCATCGAACACCACGACGTCGACCTTCAGGTTGCGCTCGCGTGCCGCCTCCACGGCCTTGTCGGCCTGCTCGGACGTGGAGGCGAGGACCAA
Organism: Longimicrobiales bacterium; assembly: GCA_041579355.1. Classification (GTDB taxonomy): domain Bacteria; phylum Gemmatimonadota; class Gemmatimonadetes; order Longimicrobiales; family Gaopeijiaceae; genus UBA2982. Next base: position 55,042 of record JBFGFY010000001.1, read on the forward strand.
CCCCGCACCCGAGTCTTCGAGGAGGTAGCCGACCTGCTTCGCGGTCAGGGTCGTGTAGACGGGTACGTCCAGGACACCCGCGCACAGACATCCCCAGTCCGCCAGCGACCACTCGGGGCGGTTCTCCGAGAGAATGGCAACCCGGTCACCCCGAGCGATGCCGCTTGCTTCGAGGGCGGCCACCACCTGCTTCACGATGGCTAGGGCCTGCCGGTACGAGATGCTCTCGAGGGTGTCCGGTGAAGAGAGCCTCTGGAGCGCGGCACGATCGCCGTGGCGGTCGACGGCCTCGAAGAAAAGCTCGACGAGCGTAGACTCGGGCACCGGGCGCCGGTCGACCGCGTACGTGCTCGCCACCTCTCCTCCTCTACGGGCTCTCCCCACGAACCCGGAGATCGATCTGGATTCCGGGATCGAGGGAGTGTAGCACGCTGCAGTACTTGTCGCGCGAGAGGTCGAGCGCGCGCTGGACTTTCTTCGCGTCGACGTCGCGGGGTCCCTTTACGTCGTACGTCAGCGTGATCGAGACGAACCTTCGCGGGATGCTCTCGGCGCGCACCCCCTGCGCCTCCACTTCGATGGACTCGACGGGCACCCGCGACTTTTCGAGGATGAGCTTCACGTCCACGGCCATGCACCCCGCGAGGGCGAGCAGGAGCGTGTGCGTGGGAGACGGCCCCTGGGTCGCGTCACTGTCGATGGTGATCTCCGGGCCGCCGTCGGGCCCGCCGTGGAAGACCAGTCCTTCCCCGGCCCAACGGAGTCGGACCTGGCGAACGTTCGGAGCGTTCATCGGCGCGCGGTCAGATCGGCTCCGAGGAGCCGTGACCGTGCTCTTCCCGGAGCTGTGCGAGGGTAAAGCGGGCGTGCTCTACGTGCGCCCCGGAATCGGGGCTCCTGGGTGCGCTCGCGAGGAAGGCCTCGAGGTGCCGGATCGACTCGTCGGTCCTGTCCGTCTTGAGCAGGATGAAGGCGAGCCCGTAATGCGCGCCGGCGGCGTTCGGGTCTTTCTGGAGCACGTGCCGGTACGTCTTCGCCGCTTCCTCGGTCATGCCGATGCGCGTGTAGCAGATCGCGATCTGCTGCAGCACGATGACGTCGCCCGGCGACGCTTTGAGGGCCAGGCGAAAGGAAGTGAGCGCCTCGTGGAACTTTCCATTCGCGAGCAGCTCGGCTCCCTCCTCGTAGTAGTCGACGGGTTTGGGAGTATCGCTGCCGAGAAGCTTCTTCCAGAACGCCATGCGGACGGGTTGGATGGGGCGTCGAAAGCCAGGTGCGGCGCACGCGCGCGGACGTTCCTTGGCTCGCGAGAAGGTAGACGAGCGCGGTATGGGCACGCAACGCTCAACCCCTTGCAGCTACGACCGTTTCGGCCTCTTGGGCCAACACTTTCAAGCCGCGCTCTTCGAGCACGTCGGCCGTCCCCGCGGCTGCGCGCACCACGACCACGCGTGCCCTGGCATGCACGACGCGTGCCGCCTCGACGAGCAACGCCTTGCCCAGGCGTCCGTCCAGCGCCACCCCGCGCAAGCTCGCCGTGAAGAATGGGAGCCCCGGCGCGGCCGCGACGCGGCTGACCTCGGGAGTCTCCGGCCAGCTTCGCAGGTCCGGATCGACCGCCACCACGCGCGCTTCGGGGAGCGCGTCGGCGACGGAACGCGCGAGACGAGCGGGCTCTCCGACCAGCGCGATGGTACCGGGTCCGCCCACTACGCCGAGCAGCGCTACCAGGCGCTCCGCGCTCTCGTCGGGAGCCGTGCCCGGGACCGCGTCCGGGGGCGCGGGTCCCGCGTAGCCCGGCCCGAGCTCGCCGCGAGGAGGTGCGCGCAAGTCTGCGAAACCGTCCACCACGGCGAAGGAGTCCCGGCAGTTCGGGCACCCCAGAGCCCCGTCGAGGACGAGGCGGTCGCGCTGCCGGTCGGCCCGCAGGATGAGCCCGAACGTCGGGCCACAGCGCGGACAGGAGAGCCGATCGGTGAGGAGCAGGTGCACTTCGGGGCGCCGTGGGCTCAGGGAGTCGGGCGCGCGACCTCGGGGAGGCCGTAGCGCGCCCACTGCGTCGGAGACTCCCACACCCGCGTGTAGACCAACCCAGCGGCCGCCGGCGCGGGGAGGCGCCGTTTCAGCTCCTCGAAGAAGTAGCGCGCCTGGTTCTCCGCGCTCGTCTCCACGTCTTCGAACTGCGGCAGCTCGTTCAGGTTCTCGTGGTCGAGGCCGTCCGCCAGCGCGCGGAGGGCGGCCTTCAGGTCGGCAAAGTCGAACGCGATCCCCGACGCGTCGAGGTGCTCGAGCTGCACGACCGCCTCCACCACGTAGCGATGGCCGTGCAGCTTGGCGCACTTGCCATCGTAGTTGCGCAGGAAGTGCGCGGCGTCGTAGTGGGCCTGGGCGCTGACGGAGTACACGTAGCCGCTCAAGGAATCCTCCTGCTCAGGCGTGCTCGATCTGTAGAAGCGGAATGCGAACCGAATCGGGGCGGGTGGCCACGAAGAGGACGGCATCGGCCACGTCGTCGACCGTGATCATGGCGCTCCTCTGGGGAACGTCGTCCCGCGTCGCCGTCTGGACCGGGTCCCACAGTCCCGTATCCGTGGCGGCGGGCTCGATGAGCGTCGCGCGCACCCCGCTGCCGCGCAGCTCCTCCAGCAGCACCTCATGGTACCCACGCAGCCCGTACTTGGACGCGGAGTACGCCGCATTGCCCGGGAGCGCCTTTCGGCCCGCGACGGACCCGATGCTCACGATCAAGCCACTGCCGCGCTCGAGCATGGCGGGCAGCAAGGCTCGATTGACCAGGAACGGTCCGCGGAGGTTGATCGCGAGGCTCTCGTCGAATGCGCGCACGCTCTCGGCGTGCCCCGCTGCGAGGCCGAAGACACCCGCCGCGTTCACGACGATGTCGGGAGCTCCACCGAGCTGGTCGCCGACCTGGTCGAGAGCGGCCCAAACCTCGGCGTCGTCCGCGAGATCGGCGACGACGGCGTCGCCGCCCAGCTCCCCAGCCAGGGTCGTGACGGCCTCCGCCGACCGGGCGAGGCACCACACCCGCGCCCCCGCCTCGGCGAGCCGCTCCGCCACCTTGCGCCCGATACCGCGGCTCGCGCCCGTCACGAGCGCGGACCGCCCCGCGAGCAGCCTCGCCGTCGACATGGGAGGAAGCCTCTACAGGGGCTCGTGCACGCTCGTGGTGAGTCGAAGGAACTCGTCGCGCGTGCGCTGGTCCTCCAGGAAGGCTCCTCGCATGGCGGAGGTGATCGTCTTCGAGTTCTGCTTCTCCACGCCCCGCATCATCATGCAGAGGTGGTACGCCTCAACCACGACGGCCACGCCCTGCGGCTGGACGGTGTCCCACATCGCCTGGGCGATCTGTTCGGTGAGGCGCTCCTGCACCTGGAAGCGGCGAGCGAAGACCTCGACCAGCCGGGCGACCTTGGAGAGCCCGACGATCCGGCCGTTCGGCACGTACGCCACGTGGACCTTGCCGAAGAAGGGCAGGAGGTGGTGCTCGCAAAGCGAGTAGAGCTCGATGTCCTTCACCAGCACCATGTTCTGGTGCGCCTCTTCGAAAAGCGCGTTGCCCAGCACGTCCTGCGGCGACTCTCCGTATCCCTTGGTGAGGAAGGACATCGACTCCGCGACCCTCTCCGGCGTCTTCTGCATGCCAGGACGGGCCGGGTCGTCACCGAGTCGGCGAATCATCTCCGCGACGAGCTGCTCGAAGGAAACGCGCGACAGATCCGCCGAGGGCGGCGCCTGCACTCCGGTGTCGCTCATCCGATCACTCCCTCCCCGGCTCCCCGGGGACCCCAGTATTCCACCCAGTTCCGTGGCGTCTCTCGCAGGAGGACCTTCACGAGTCTGACCTCCTCCGGTAACCCGTCCTCGAGCCGGTCCCAGATCGCGACCGCGACGTTCTCGGTCGACGGGTTCACGCCCTCGAGCCACGGCACCTCGGTGTTGAGGTTCTTGTGGTCCACGTCGGCGATGACGCGCTGTTCGACCAGCTCCTTGAGGCGCTTGAGGTCCATCACGAAGCCCGTCTCCTGATCGACCGGGCCTGCGACGCTCACCTCGAGCTCGTAGTTGTGTCCGTGCCAGTTCGGATTCGAGCAGTCCCCGAAGACCGCTGCGTTGCGCTCGTCGCTCCAATCGGCCCGGAAGAGCCGATGGGCGGCGCTGAAGTGCACGAGCCGCGTGATGAGGACGTTGGGCATGGCTGTCGGTAACACCTCAGCGGCCCGGAAGCTCCCGCGGGATCCGAGCTGGGCGAGGCTGGAAAGAAGCGGGGGGCCGGCGTCCGCACCACGCACTGGGCGTGGAAGGACGTCGGCCCCCGCAGCACACCGGAGGGGAATTATTGAAGCCCGGATCTAACTTCTGGTGACCTCCTCAGGAGTTGCCGCTTTCCCCTCGAAGGGGGCCTAGCGTCGTTCCCGAGAGTCAGTCCCGGCTTCGGTTTGTTGGCTCAATAAATGAGCCCCCCGATGTGCGGATCAAATATAGGCCCTCGCCCGATGCGTCGATAGTCACGCGCCCCGCGCGCCGCGGAGGCGTGCAAGGTTCGCCCGGTCCGCGGCCACGGGATCGTCGCCCTTGGGTGTCTCCAAGATCTTGGGCACATGGCGGAGCCGTTCGTCGCGCATGAGCCGCCGGAAGGGCTCGAGTCCGAGCGTGCCCTCACCGATCGTCTCGTGGCGGTCCTTTCGCGAGCCCAGCGGGTGCTTCGAGTCGTTGAGGTGAACGAGCCCGAGCCGGTCGAGGCCGAGCAGGTCGTCGAAGTCGGCCCAAACCCCGTCGTAGTCCCTCACCAGGTCGTACCCCGCGCTGTACGCGTGACACGTGTCGAAGCAAATCCCGATACGGTCCTGCCACCGCCCGGGCACCGCATCGAGGATGGCCCGCAGCCGCTCGAAGCTGTCACCGACGGTCGTGCCGGTCCCGGCCGTGAGCTCGAGGAGCACGCGCGGCCCGTCGCCCACGCGCTCCAGGGACTCGGCGATCCCCTTCGCATTTCGGCCGATGCCCGCCGCCACGTCCCCGTCGGTCGCATTCCCGGGGTGGGTGACGAGGAAGTCGAGCCCGAGCGCCGCGCAGCGAGCGAGCTCCGCCTCGAAAGAGCGCTGGGACATGCGCCACAGCCGGCGATCGGGTGACGACAGGTTGATCAGGTAGGAGTCGTGGGCTCCCGCCACGCGGATCCCGTGCTCCGCCCGGGCGGCCGCGAACCCGGAAGCCACCGTATCGTCGAGCGTCGGCTCGGCCCAACGGCTGGGCTGTTTCGTGAAGAGCTGCAGGACCACGGCGCCGATCTCGGCGGCGCGGGCGGGTGCGTTCTGCACGCCGCCCGCCGTCGAAACGTGTGCGCCGAGCTCGTCGGGTGCCCGCCGGGCACGTGGCGCGGGTGACATCATGGCCGCCAAGCTCTGCAAAGTTTACCCCTCCCGGAAGCGTTTGCGGGCCGCCGCGCCCCTCCTCCGGCGCCCCCGCCTCCGCCAACACGGGGTCCAAGTGGCCGAGTCACAGCGATTTACGGCCGCAGGTCCCGGTGCGCCGTATGTTTCCCTTCCCCGGCACGGGACTTGTCCCCACGGGGGGCATGAGCACAACCCCCACCTGGCGTGCACGATGAGGAGGCCCAAGATGCGAGTTGCGGCCGATGGATACATCGATCTACGGGACAGCCGTCGAGTCAGGACCCCGGGCTACCACGACCATGGGGTGGACCCGGTGCCCGAGGCCGAGGCCATCGCGTTCTTGCTTTCGCACAGCTTCCGGGGCCATCGCCGCGTCATCCGGGGCATGACCGTGGAGGAGCGCAAGCGCATCCGATTGGCGCTTTGGGCCGATTCGGTGTCGGAGCGCATGACCCTGGTGGACCGCGTCTGGCGTGCCATCACCGAGCCCGTCATGCCGTCGCCCGGTGAGAAGGGCCCGGAGCTGATCCAGTTGATCCGCTATGGAAATTGGGCATATCCGTTATATATCGATGGTGACGTGACGCGAGTCATTCCGCTGAGCGGCACGCCACTTGCTGAGTTACCGAAGAGGCCGAACTTCGAGTTCGACCTGGAGCGCAAAACAGCCTGAGTTTGTGCCGGTGTGGTTCGACCTCGGTCGTCCCGCCGGCACAAAGTCCCACGCCAGTACGGGTGGGCAACACGCCCTGGGGGGGCGTGCCAAGAGTGGCGGTAGGTGCCTAGCGCCTACCGTCACTCGCTTTTTTGGGGTCTCCATTCGCCAGCGTCGCGTGGGGCGCCTCCCGCTCGCCGGGGCCATCGCGGCACCAAGCGAGTGACGGGGGCGCAGGGAGGGCGAGCAGGGACCGGATGTGCCCCGAGGGCCACCCGGCCACTCGTCGGCCCCGAGGGGTGGGGGCCGTTCCGAAGTACGCTTAGGGCCCCGGCAGGCCGTCGGCCCCGAGGGGTGGGGGCCGTTCCGAAGTGGCATCGGACAAGACGCGGGGAGCGGCGGGGGGAGTCCGCTAGAACGGAGGAACG
>JBFGFY010000002.1:0-56897 GCA_041579355.1 Longimicrobiales bacterium
AGCGAGCTCAGCGGGCTCGCACGCTCGATCGACGCCCTCTTCACGAACGCGCCCACGCCTGTGCGCGGCCCGGAGCCTCCGCCACTCCCCGCGGAGGATGCCGTCGAGGTCCCGCTCCCGGACGCGTCGACGGATCCGGCGCTCGCCGACCTTGCCGTGACCCCCCACGTGCAGGAGTCCCCCGCCGCTTTCCCGCACGAGGCGGACCCTGCGCAACCGACGGACGTGGTCGCGGACCGCGTCGGAGACGTGATCCGCGAGACCGACCCGGACGACCCCGGGCCGCCGCTTCTGGAAGTGGACGCGGCGGAGGAGCTGTTCGTGCCGCTCCCCGTCGAGGACGCGGCGACCGGGGTCGAGCCGGCGGTCGACGTCGACGCCCCGTCGGTGGACGCCGTGCAGGAGGCGGAGCTCGAAGAGGCGCTCGGAGCGTACCTTGCCGGCGAGCCCGGCTCGGGGGGGCGGCTCGAGGAAGCGGCCGCCGCGCTGCGGGACCGGCTGGCCCTGGATCCGGTCGCCGACGCCGTCGAACGGCTCGTGAGCAGGGCCGGCGACCCCCCCGATCCGACGATCGTCGACATGGCGTCGACGATCATCAACCCGGCCGTAGCGAGCCGCATCGTGCAGCGGATCGGGCAGGTGCGGGACGACGCCAAGAAGGCCGAGTACACGACGCTCTGCCACCTCCTCGGCGAGATCATGGCGAAAGCGTTCCGCGGCGCGCTCACCGACGCGACCGACAGACACGCCCGGCGCGCCTACTACGACATGCTCATCGCGATGGGGGACGCGAGTCGTCCGATCGTCGAGGCGATGGTCGACGACGACAACCGCTTCCTGGTGCGCAACGCCGTGGCGATCCTGGGCGAGACGGGCGGTGGGCGGGCGGTCGAGCTCGTGACGAGCGCGCTCGCGCACCCCGACGCGAAGGTGCGCAAGGAGGCGTTGCTCTCGCTCGCGCGCCTGGAGGCTGCGGAGTCCGCAAGCCTCGTGGTCGGGTTCATCGAAGACCCGGACCCGGACGTACGGGTCGCGGCGGCCACGGCCGCGGGGGAGCTGAAGGTCGAGCGGGCGCTCAGGCCGCTACTCGGCCTGCTCGATGCAGAGAAGGATCCGGACGTGCTCGTCCCGGTGATCCGGGCCCTCGGTCAGCTCGGCGATCCGGGTGCGGTCCCGACGCTCGAGAAGCACGCGGTGCGCTCGCTCTTCTCGAAGCCACCGACCGAAGTGCGCGTGGCGTCGTACCGGGCGCTCCACCGGATCGGCTCACCCCACGCGAAGGAGCTCGTGCGGGCAGCCCTGGAGGACAAGGACGGGGCGGTCCAGGCCGCGGCGCGTGAGCTGGCTCGGGCGGAGCGAGCGAAGTAAGGGTCCGTCAGACCAACCGCAGGACCTGCCTGAGCGCCTTCAGGAACAGCGGCAGCTCCCGAAGCGCGCGCCCGAACGAAGGGAGCGAGCCCTGGCCCGAGTGACCGAAGAGTCGAGTCACGGTCACGCGGGAGCCCGCGCTCTGGGGAAGGGACGCATACAGGCGGAGCCCTTCCGAGTACGGGATCAAGTTGTCGTACCGCGCGTGGAGCACGTGCACGGGCAGCCGCACGTCGGCAAGTGCTGGGCCGGGCTCGATCTCGGGCTCCGTGCGGGCAGCCGCTGCCGCCAGCTCCCTCGCCATGGGCGCGGCTCGCTCCGGGTCCGGAAGGGTCTCTCCGTCCGGGGCGAAGAGATCGAAGAGCCCTTGTGCGCCGGTGTCGAGGGCCGCCCGCAGCTCTCGTTTGTAGGAGTCGAGCCGGGCGTCCGCCGAGGGGATTCCCTCGTCGCCGGCACGAGCGGCGAGAGCGCGAAGCGCGTCGGCCACCGGACCGGCGCTCTCGTGCCTCGGCACCGCGGTGAGGTAGTTCGCGCCGACGATCCAGCGCCCGTAGGGATCCGGCGCGAGCCGATGCGAGCGCCCCTGCCACTCGTGTGTGCCCGTCATGAGAAAGCGCACGGTGCGCTCCAGGCTGCAATAGCCACCGAAGGCAACGGCGCCCGCGACTTCGTCGCGAACTGCGGGGTGCGCCGTGGCGGCGATCGCGTGCGGGGCGCCGAAGGAGAAGCCTACCAGCCCGATGCGCGCGTCACGCGCCCAGCCCGTCGCCCGCAGGCCGGCGATCGCGGCGACCAACGTCGGCACGGCGAGCCGGGGCGCGAGCTGGAACCGGCGCCACTCGGGAACTTCTGGCACGATCGCGACCGCACCCGTCGACGCGAGCGTGCGCGTGAAGCGAGCCAGCTGCACGTGCGCGCGGCCGCGCCGGGTCACGCCGTGAAGCACCACCCACGCCGGAAGCGGCGCGGTCGCGCGCCGCGGGCGAACCAGAGTTGCGGGCACCATTACCCCTTCGCGGGAGAGCGGGAGCTCCTCCTCGACGAAGTCGGTCGGACCCGCCAGCCAAGCCCTGGCGTAGCGGGCGGTGCGGAAGCGCGGGGCCGGCAGCATGGCCCGAAGCTATCAAAGGCGGAGGGGACGGGAAGCTGGCGTCCGACGTAGATGGGTCGCAGAGTCGACGGAGCGTGCGACCCCGAACGCGGAGACCCCCACTTCATGAAGGACCGACCACCGTACGGATCGGCGCTCGCGGCCGCGCTCGCGGCGTGGGCCCTCTACGTGCTCACGCTCGGACCAAGCACCGCGTTCTGGGACACGAGCGAGTACATCGCGACCGCGCACATCGTCGGAATTCCGCACCCGCCGGGGAATCCCCTATTCGTAATGCTCGGGCGCGTGTGGTCCGTCCTGCTCGCGCCGCTCGGGCTGTCGGTCGCCGTGCGGGTCAACCTGCTCGCCGCTACCACGAGCGCGGCGGCGACCGGCCTCTTCTACCTGGTCGCGCACCGACTCCTCCTGGCCCTCTACGAGAGCCCCCGGCTCGCTCGCGTCGGGGCGGCGGTATCCGCCCTGCTGGGCGCCACCGCGTTCACGGTGTGGAACCAGTCGAACGTGAACGAGAAGGTCTACACGATCAGCATGTTGGTGATCGCGGCCGTGACCTGGCTGGCGGTGCGCTGGCACGACTGCAGGCACGAACCGAAGAGCGTGCGCTACCTGCTCTGGGCCGTCTTCCTCCTGGCGCTCGGATCGACGAACCACCCGATGTCGCTGTTGCCGGCCCCGGCCCTTGCCCTGTTCGTCGTGCTGTCGGGCCCCTCCCGGCTGCTCGATGCGTCCGTGATCGGCCGCGCGGTCGCGCTCGTCCTCCTCGGCCTCTCCTTCAACTTCGTCCTGCCCGTGCGGGCGGCGTTGGATCCCGTCATCAACGAGGGTGAGCCCACGTGCGACACGGTCGCCGGCGCGGCCGTCGCGATCTATGAGCGACTGCTCCCGGGGCCGCTGCGTGCCCTCACCGCGGGCGCGACGTGCCCGGCGCTCGCGGACAACCTCGCGCGCGTTCAATACCAGACGCCCCCGGTGACGGAGCGGAAGGCCCCGGCCAGTGCGCAGCTCGAGATGTACTGGCAGTATTTCGACTGGCAGTGGTCTCGCGGCCTGGATCCGGACCCGACTCCATCGACGGCCCGGCTGCCGTTCAGCCTCCTCTTCCTGGCGCTCGGAGGACTCGGTCTGTGGGCGGCGTGGCGTGCGGACCGAGCGCTCTTCGCCTACCTGACCACGCTCACCGGGCTGCTCACGGTGGGCCTCGTGGTGTACCTCAATTTCAGATACGGATACTCCCTGGCCCCGGAGATCACGGATCCGGGCCTGCACGAGGTGCGCGAGCGGGACTACTTCTACGTCGCGGGCTTCCAGCTTTGGGGGGTCCTGGCAGGGCTTGGCCTCGCGTGGACGTGGCACACCCTGGCGGGCATGCTCTCAGGCACCCGGCGCTTCGTGCTCACGGCTCCGGTGCTGCTCATCGCGCTGATACCGCTCGCCCTCAACTGGAACTGGGCCAGTCGCTCGGGCGACTACGCCGCACGCGACTGGGCCTACGATTTGTTGATGAGCGTAGAGCCGTATGCAGTGCTCTTCACGAACGGCGACAACGACACCTTTCCTCTCTGGTATCTCCAGGAAGTGGAGGGCATCCGGCGCGACGTGACCGTCATCGTTGGACAGTACCTCTTCACGGATTGGTACCCCCGGCAGCTGGAGAGGCTCACACGGCCCGAGAACCAACGTCCGTTCGACCCGGGCCTCGTTCCCGGACTGTACGACGACCCCGGCCGCCCACAGCGCTCGATCACGACGTTCACGCACCAGCAGCTCGACGCGGTCTCCGGTACGCGCCTCGCCGAAGACATGACCGTCCCGTTCCCCCGCCTGGCCGTCACCTACCCGGCGGGGACCGAGCTCCACCGCGGGCATCTGATCGCCCTACGCATCATCCACGACTCCATCACGGAGCGGCCCATCTTCTTCGCGGCTCAGGGTGGCATGCTCACCGAGCTCGGGCTCGATCCTTGGGGCGTCCGCAACGGCCTCGTGACGAAGCTCGAGCCCCGCCCGAGCCGGGAGCTGACGGGTGGGGAGCTGGTGCGGGGCAGCGAGTCGTACGGCGGTACCTGGTTCGCACTCGACCACTCCCTCCGGCTCTACGAAGACGTCTACATGTACCGAGGGTTGCGGGATCGTGTGCTCTGGCCGGACCGGTCCACCTCGAACATCCCGCTCCAGTACTATGCGCTCGCTCTCTTGCTCGCCGACGTGGCCGAGCGCGGCGGGGTCGACGGCGAGGTCGTGGAGCGACTCAGGGACGACGCCGTCGAGTTCCGCATCCTCGCCGAAGGGGGCGTCGTCGCGGCGGGTGGCCTCTGAGCCGCTCCGCCGCGCCCCCGACCCGGAACCCCATCGCGTCGGAGGGGGTGCAAGCTGCATGAACGTGCACGGGCTGAGCCGCGCGGAGCTTCTCCGTTACGCGAGACACGTCGCCCTTCCTGAGGTCGGCTTCGAGGGGCAGCGGCGGCTCAAGGAGGCGCGGGTCCTCTGCGTAGGTGCGGGGGGCTTGGGGTCGCCGCTCGCGCTCTACCTGGCCGCGGCGGGGGTCGGCACGATCGGCATCGTCGAGTTCGACCAGGTCGACGAGAGCAACCTGCAGCGCCAGATCCTGCATGGGACCAAGGACATCGGCCGCAGCAAGTTGGAGAGCGCGCGCGACCGGCTCCGGGACGTCAACCCACACGTCGAGATGGTGGCGCACGAGGCGCGTCTCACCTCGGCCAACGCGCTCGGGATCGTCTCCGACTACGACGTCGTCGTCGACGGCACCGACAACTTCCCGACGCGTTACCTGGTCAACGACGCCTGTGTGCTCGCGGGTAAGCCGAACGTCTACGGCTCCGTCTTCCGCTGGGAAGGTCAGGCTTCGGTCTTCGCGACCGACGGAGGGCCCTGCTACCGCTGCCTCTTCCGCGAGCCCCCGCCGCCCGGCCTCGTGCCGAACTGCGCCGAGGGCGGCGTTGTGGGCGTGCTGCCCGGGATCATCGGCTCGCTCCAAGCGCTCGAGACGATCAAGCTGATCGTCGGTGCCGGCACGAGCCTCGCGGGTAGGCTACTCATCTTCGATGCCCTCGCCCTCGAGTGGCGCGAGGTTGCGCTGCGGCGTAACCCGGCGTGCCCGGTATGCGGGGACGAGCCCACGCAGCGCGAGCTCATCGACTACGAGTTGTTCTGCGGTGTCGCGGCGGAGGCCGAGAACGGCGCCGGCGAAGGCGAGGTCGAGATCGTCCTCCCGGAGGCCCTCGCGTCCCGGCTCGCGTCGGACGCGCCGCCGTATCTGCTCGACGTGCGGGAGCCGTGGGAGTGGGCCGTGAGCAACCTCGGCTCGAGCGGCGCGCGCCTGATCCCCCTCGGTGAGCTCGGGGAGCGCTTGGGCGAGGTGCCGAAGGACCGGGCGGTCGTGGTGTACTGCCGTACCGGACAGCGCAGTCTCACCGCCGCCCAGCAGCTGGCGCGCGCCGGCCGCGGCCCGGTCGCGAACCTGAGGGGCGGGCTCGTGGGCTGGGCGCGCGACGTCGATCCCGGCCTTCCCGTGGTATGAGGCCGAGCGCTACCGGAGCCTGACGTGGCCGCGCCGAGGGTCGTCGTCGTGGGTGCCGGCTTCGGAGGGCTCTGGACGGCGCGCGGGCTCGCCAACCGTGCTGTCGACGTCACGCTGATCGACCGCAACAACTACCACACCTTCTTCCCGCTCCTGTACCAGGTCGCCGCGGCGGAGCTCGTCCCCACGGACATCGCGCACCCGGTCCGCTCGATCTTCCGCGGCGCCGGGAACGTGCGGGTGCGCATGGCGGAGATGACCGGGCTCGACATGGAGGCGCGCCGGGTTCACACGGACGGGGGTGCCTTTGCGTACGACCGCCTCGTCCTGGCGCTCGGGAGCGAGCCGAGCTTCTTCGGCGTCGAGGGGGCGGCCGAGCACGCCTTTCCACTTCGCTGGATGGACGACGCCGTGCCGCTTCGCCACCACGTGCTGACGCGCTTCGAGGCTGCCGTAGGCGCCGACGCGGAGCGGCGAGACCGCCTGCTGACTTTCGTCGTCGTGGGCGGCGGGCCGACGGGGGTCGAGTACGCGGGTGCGCTCTCCGAGCTGATCTTCGGCCCCTTGCTGCGCGACTTCCCGGACGTATCGACGGAAGAAGTGAGGATCGTGCTCGTGGAGGCGTCCGACACTCTCCTCGCCGGTATGCCCGAAAAGCTCGCCCGTTACGCGCTCGGGCGCCTCGCCCGGCGGCGCGTCCAGGTCCGGCTCGGCGCCGCGGTCGAGGCCGTGGAGCCCGCGGCCGTGGTCCTCGCCGACGGTGCGCGAATCGCCACGGAGACCGTGGTGTGGACGGCCGGAGTGCGCGGCGACCCCCGCGCCGCCGAGTGGGGGCTGCCGGTGGGGCGCGGCGGGCGCGTGCCCGTGACCGACACGCTGCACGTCGAGGGCCGGCCCGAAGTCTACGTCATCGGCGACCTCGCGTACCGCGAGGACGACGAGGGGCGACCGCTGCCGCAAGTGGCCCAGGTCGCGATCCAGCAGGGGCGGTGCGTCGCTCGCAACATCGTGCGGAGCCTGGCCGGCGGGGCGCCGCGCCCGTTCGTGTACCGCGACCCGGGCATGCTCGCCGTCATCGGTCGCAACGCCGCCGTCGCCCACGTGTTCGGATTCGCCTTCCGTGGCCTCCTCGCGTGGCTGCTCTGGCTCGGCATCCACGTATCGTGGCTGATCGGCTTCCGTAACCGCGCGCTCGTTCTGCTCAACTGGGGTTGGAACTACGTCTTCTTCAGGCGCGCGGTGCGCCTCATCCTCCCAGAGGCGCGCAGCCGTCGCGAGGCGGACCTGCACGAGCGGGTATAACGGGCGAGGGCGAGGCTTTTATACTCTGACGTGCGCCTCGACCCTCGCGGAGCCGGGAGAGTCTGGATGAAGGCTGCGTTTCTCGTCGTCGGCCTCGCGCTCGCGGCTTCGCCCGCCGCCGCCCAGGATGCCTGCCCGCGAGCGTCCGGCCCAGACGCGGAAGCCGGATGGACCGCGTACTCGGCCGGGGACATGGAAGCCGCGCGTCTCCGCTTCGAGGCCGCCCTCGCGCGCTGCGGCGACGACCACTACGCGAGGACGGGGCTGGGCTACGTCCTCCTGCGAGCGGGCGCGGTCGAGCGGGCGGACTCGCTGTGGGCGGTCGTCGTAGCGGCGCAGCCGAACAACATCGACGCGCTCACGGGACTCGGCCTCGCGGCCTGGCGCCAGGGTGACCTCGAGGCGGTGCGAACGCGCTTCGCGCGTGTGCTCGAGCTGTCGCCCGACCACGCCACTGCGCTCGACTATCTCGCGCGGATCTCGCTGGGCGCCGTCCCGGACCGGCCGCCGCTCGTCCTCCCGGACACGCTCGTATACCCGGCGCGCACGAACGGCGACCGCTTCGAGATCCGCACCGCGGACGGTTGGCGGCCCTTCTACATCAAGGGCGTGAACCTCGGCGCTGCGCTGCCGGGCCGGCACCCCAGCCAGTTTCCGGACTCGGCGACGTACGCGCGGTGGATCGCTCGCATGGCGGAGATGAACGCCAACGTGGTGCGCGTCTACACGATCCACCCACCGCATTTCTACCAGGCGCTTCTCGACTGGAACACGCGCAACCCGGACCGTCTGCTCTGGCTCATCCACGGGGTCTGGACCGAGCTCCCACCGGATCACGACTTCGCGCGTGCGAGCTACCAGACCTCGTTCTTCGAGGAGATGCGCGACGTGGTCGACCTGCTGCACGGGCGCGCCGACATCGAGCCGATGCCCGGCAAGGCCGCAGGCTACTATACGGCCGACGTGTCACGCTGGACGCTGGCCTACATCATCGGTCGCGAGTGGGAGCCGTTCAGCGCGATCGCCTTCGACTCCATCCGGGGGGGGCGCTCGGGCTTCGAGGGCCGCTACCTCACCGTGCGCGGCGGCAACGCGATGGACGCCTGGATGGGTCGAGCCAGCGAGGAGATCGTCGCGTACGAGACGGAGACGTACCGGGCGCAGCGGCCCGTGGCGTACACGAACTGGCCCACGCTCGACCCGATCGATCATCCGACCGAGGCGACCGTCGACGAGGAGATGGCGATCCGACGGGCGCTCGGCGAGACGCCGCGCGTGCGGGAGCGCGAGTACGACAACGACGGCCTGGCGCTCGACGCTGCGCTGGTGACGCCGACGGGGCGACTCCCGGCCGGTTACTTCGCGTCGTTCCATGCCTATCCGTACTACCCCGACTTCATGCTCCTCGGGGAAGCGTACCAGGCAGCCGCGTCCTCGCTGGGCCGCTCGAACTACTTCGGCTACCTCCAGGCTCTCAAGCGACATCACCCGAACATGCCGGTGGTCGTGTCCGAGTACGGGGTGCCGGCCTCGCTCGGCATCGGGCACCTGCAGCCGCAGGGATGGCACCACGGCGGCCTCGACGAGCAGGCGATGGCGGACATCAACCGCCGACTCACCCTCGAGCTCGCGGAGGCCGGCATGGCCGGCGGCGCACTGTTCGCGTGGATCGACGAGTGGTTCAAGCGGAACTGGGTCGTGACCGAGTTCGAGCTTCCGCCCGACCGCAACCGCCTCTGGTACAACCGCCTCGATGCCGAGCAGCACTACGGGGTCTTCGCCATGGAGCCCCAGCTCCGGCTCCCCGGGGCGACTCTGCAGGCTCGCTTGGGAGCGTGGAGCGGTGTGTCGCCCCTGCTCGAGCAACCCGGGATGCGCATAAGGGCCACACACGACGAGGCCTACCTCTGGCTCCTGATCGATACCGAGTCGGCGGGCCCCCAGGACACGGTGCTCGTCGGGTTCGACGTCTTCGACCCTGAGGCGGGGGGCTTCCGCTGGCCGGGCCGGGCGGGCGAGCGCCTCCCCGTCGGGGTCGAGTTCGTGCTGCGTGCCACAGCGGAGGAGGTCCGCGTCGTGGCCGAGCCGCGCTCCAATCCCTTCCGGTTCGTGGAGGTCGGGCAGGGGGCGCGCGGGCTCGAGGGCCGCAGGCTCGAGGTCGCCGATCCGCCGCCGGGGCTGTTCCACGCGCGGGTCGAGCAGCGCTTCAACCTCCCCTACTACACCGAGCCCAGCGAGAGCGGTGTCTACGAGCCGCTGCGCGTGGTGGTCAATCGGCGTCGCTTCACGCGTGACTCCACGGAGTTCCTCGCCGTCGGCTACGACCGCGGGATCCTACCTCGAGGCGCGGCCCCCGACGGATACTGGGAGCGCAGCGGCCGGTCCCTCGAGGTCCGCATCCCTTGGCTGCTGCTCAACGTGACCGATCCGTCGAGCCGCACGGTGCTGCAAGGCCCCGGCCTCGCGAATACACGGGACGCGGTGCTCGGGCCCGACGGGAAGTGGCGCCTCCGCCCAGGGGTGACGGCCTGGCCCGACTCGGTCTTCGGCGGGCTCGGTACAGAGACGATCGACGGCATCGGCGTCGTCGCCACCCTGCGGGGTGGCGCTGGGGGCTCCCTCGGTGTCGACCCGCCCCCGGCTGCACGCTATTCATGGGCGACCTGGGAGGAGCCGCGGTGGCGGGAGCGAGCGCGGCCCTCGTACCGCGTGATGAGTGAGACGTTCGCAGGGCTCGATCCGTACGGAGTCGGTCGATCGCCGTCCGAGGCGGCCGCTCCGCCCGCCGCAACCGCTCCTCAGGCCGATCCCGCCGACGAAGCGTGGCGTTCGGGGAACACGGCGGTGGCGCGGGAGATCTACCAGGCGCGGCTCGAGGCCGACCCGACCGACGGCGTCGCGCTCCACCGGCTCGCGCTCATGCGGGCTTGGGAGGAGGACCATGCGGGTGCCGACGAGCTCTTCGCGCGCCTGCTCGAGGTCGAACCGACCAACCTCGACGCGCGCGTCGATCGGGCGCGCGTGTGGGCTTGGGCCGGCCAGACCGAGCGCGCGCTCGATGAGCTCAGTGCGCTCCTCGCCGAGAGTCCGGGGCACGCCGGCGCGCTCGAGGCACGCGCCCTGTTCGAGGCGTGGGCCGGGCGCTACGAGGAGTCACTCACGAGCTACGACGAGCTTCTCGCCATCGCGCCCGACAACGGCGCGGCCCGACGGCGACAGGCGCAGGTGCTGACCTGGGCTTCGCGCTTCGAAGCATCCACCGCCGTCTACGACTCGTTGCTCGCCAGCGATCCGGACGACGTGGAGTCTCGGCTCGGGCTTGCGCAGGCCCTCACGTTCGCGAACGAACTCGACGGCGCGATCGTCGAGTATGACCGTATCCTGGCGGCGGATCCCGACCACGTGCGGGCGCTGCAGGGGAAGGGCAGGGCGCTCGGCTGGGCGAATCGCCTCGTCGACGGAGAGGAGGTGTACCGTCGCGCCGTCGCCGTGGACGGTACGAACGTCTCTTCGCTCGTCGGCCTGGCGCAGATCCTGCGCTGGCAGGACAGGAATGCGGCCGCGCTGGAGGTGCTGCGCGACGCGGAGGCGCTGGCACCGACGAGCCCGGACGTGCGCGAGCAGCTGCGCGCCGTGAGCCTCGCCCTCGACCCGGTGGCGAATCCGACCGTGGTGTGGGAGGACGACTCCGACGGCAATCGCATGCTCACCACGAACCTGTCCGGGGGCTGGCACCCGATCCCACGGTTGGACGTGAGCGCCGACGCGTACTGGCGCGACCTGGAGACCGGCCCGCTGCGCAGGTCCGCCGTCGGCGCCACGGTGAGGGCGAGCTACCAACTGGAGCCGGGCTGGACGGTGTCGGCCGGCCTCGGCGGGAATCGCACCGACGCCGCCTCGCGCTCGAGCTTCGCGGCCTACTCGCTCGGTGTGCGGAGCCCGGCGCGCCACCCGGCCACATTTCGGCTCGACTTCGCCGGGAGCGGACTCGACGCCACTGCGCTGCTCGTCGAAACGGGTGTGCGCACGACGAGCGCGACCGCCTCCGGCCGTTGGACGCCCTTGCCCCTCTGGCGGGTCGATGCCTCGGTCGGCTGGGCGCGCTTCGAGGGGACGCAGGGGAACGACCGCACAAGTGGTTTCCTGTCCGTGTCTCGCCGGATCGGCCGGCTCTTCTCCGTGGGCGGTAGTTACCGGACGTTCTCGTTCGATCAGGATCTGACCGACGGCTACTTCGACCCTGATTTCTACGGCATCGCAGAGCTCAGCGGTCGGCTGCTGCATCAGCCCCAGCCGTGGAGCTTCTTGCTCGAGCTGGCGCCCGGCGTCCAGAAGGTCACTCAGGCGGGGGAGCTGGGGGGAACCGTCCGCGCCTCGGCCCGCGCGGCGTACCGGGTCGCGCCCGGCCGCGAGGTGTCGCTCAGCGCCGGCTACTCGTCGACGGGCCTGCAGAGCTTCTCGACGGGGTCCTCCGACTACCGCTACACGGCGATCATCCTGGGAGCCAGCTGGGTCCTCTGAGGCCCCGGTGCGCCGCATGCCGTTGCAGGGGTGGCCGCCTGCGTGAGAAGTTTCGGGCCGCGCTCGACCGTCACACGCACCAGGGACCCCTCATGCCAAACGTCCGTTCGCTCGCCCTCACTGCGCTCGTGCTCGCCCTCGCGGCTCCCACGCCGGGCCTCGAGGCGCAGGTCCGCCTCATGGCCGGGGCCGGCTTGAGCACTCCGCTCGGAGACTTCGCGGACGCGGCGGAGGTGGGCTGGCACGGAGCCGCCGGCCTGCACCTCGGATTCCCGAACCTGCCCGTAGGCATTCGTGGCGACGGCGGCTATCACTCGTTCGGCGAGGCATCACCCACGCCGAAGACGAACATGCTGAACGGGGCCTTGAGCCTCGTCGTCGAGCTGCCGGGCGTGGGGCTCGTTCCCTACCTGCTGGGAGGCGTGGGTGCCTACCGTACGAGCGTCGATGGCTTCGAGGCCATCAGCGACTCCGGGATCCACGCCGCCTTCGGCGTGAACATCGGTGGCACGCTCGGTTTCGGCGGCTTCGGCGAGGTGCGCTTCGTGAACGTGAACGCGGACGGGGGCGACGCGCGGTTCGTCACGGCGACGGTGGGGTTCCGGCTCTGAGGAAGCCCGGCCCGGGGTACGGGCCGGCGGGTGGGTCAGGCTACCAGGCGGCCAGCTCGAGCAGCGTGCGTACGATGTCGGGGGTCTGCGGGAGCGTGACCTCCTCGAGGTCGGGTGAGTAGCCGACCCAGGTATCCAGGGAGGCGACCCGGCGCACGGGGCCGTCGAGGAACTCGAAGAGCTCGTCGGCGATGCGGGCGGAGATCTCCGCGCCTACCCCCCACGAGAGGGAATCCTCGTGGACGACCATCACCTTGTTGGTCTTCCTCACCGAGTCGGCGATGCGCTGCATGTCGAGGGGGCGGATCGTGCGCAGGTCGATGACCTCTGCGTCGATGTCGTGCTTCTCCGCGGCGATCTTCGCCGCGTCCAGGCTCCGCTTCACCAGCGCGCCGCACGTCACGATCGTGACGTCGGAACCTTCCCGCCGCACCGAGGCTTTGCCGAACGGGATCATGTAGTCCGGTCCCGGATCGCGCCCCTTGTTGTAGACCTGCCTGTAGAGGTGTTTGTGCTCCAGGAAGATCACCGGGTCGTCGCAGCGGATCGCCGTACGCAGGAGGCCGTTCGCATCCTCGGCGGTGGCCGGAAGGCAGACGTGTAGCCCGGGGCAGTGGGCGAAGATCGACTCACCCGTCTGGGAGTGGTAGATCGCGCCTCCCTTGAGGTAGCCCCCGTACGCGACGCGGATGACGACGGGCGTCGCGAAGGTCCCGTTCGAGCGGTACCGGTACGTCGCGAGCTCGTCGCGGATCTGCATCATCGCCGGCCAGATGTAGTCGAAGAATTGGATCTCGACGACCGGCTTGAGGCCACGCAGCGCCATCCCCACGGCCCGCCCCACGATGGCGGCCTCGGCGATCGGCGCGTTGTAGACCCGCTCGTACCCGAACTTCCGCTGCAGGCCGTACGTGACCTTGAAGACGCCGCCCTTCCCCTTCACCTCGTCGAGCGCGGTTGCACGCGTGGCGTCTGCGACGTCCTGCCCGAAGACGACGATGCGCGGGTCCCGCGCCATTTCCGCCTTCAGGCACGAGTTGATGAGATCGACCATGGTGAGCAGGCGGTCGTCCCGGTAGTCCGGATCGTCTTCCGTGTCGAAGTCGGCCGAAGTCGGGTCGACGTCCTCCGAGAAGAGGTGCCGCATCACCGTGTCCGGAGCCGGCGCGGGCGCCTCGAGCGCCTCGTCCGAGGCCGCCTTCACGTCGGCGTCGACCTGGGCCTCGAGCGCCTCGAGCTCGTCCTCCGTCGCGACACCCGTCTCGAGCAGCAGCGCACGGGCTCGCTTGAGCGGGTCGCGCTCGGCCTGCGCCAGTCGCTCTTCCTCCGTACGGTACATGCGCTCGTCGTCGGACATCGAGTGCGAATACGGACGGATGCAGTGTGCGTGGATCAGGGAGGGCCGGCGCTTCTCCCGCGAGTACCGGATCGCCTCACCCGCAGCGCGGAAGGAGTCGACCAGGTCGGTGCCGTCGCAGCCGACGATGTGGAGGCTCGGGAAGCCCGAGACGAGGTTGGAGATGCTTCCCCCGGCCGTTTGGGCTTCGATCGGCACGCTGATCGCGTAGCCGTTGTCCTGCACCACGTAGACGACCGGCAGGCCCAGGAGGCAGGCGGCGTTGAGAGACTCCCAGAACTCGCCCTCGGACGTAGCGCCGTCACCCGTGCACACGACGACGACCTCGTCTTCCTCGAAGCGCTCGATCACCTCGGCGAGACCCTCGACGGCCGTGATCTTCCCGCCCGCCTCGGCGGCACCCACGGCCTGCAGGAACTGCGTCCCGGTGGGTGAGGAGCCGGTCGGGATGTTCAGGTCGACGCTGCCCCAGTGCGCCGGCATCTGTCGACCACCCGAGGCCGGGTCGGCCGCGGCGCCGACCGCCTGGAGAAACTGCTCGAGGGCCGTCTGCCCGAGCGCGAGCGCCATCGCGCGGTCGCGGTAGTACGGGAAGAACCAGTCGTGTCCCGGCTTGCAGTGCTCTGCCACGGCGACTCCGATCGCCTCGTGACCGGCTCCCGAGATCTGGAAGTACGTGCGGTTCTGACGCTTGAGGTTGATCTCGCGATCGTCGATCCGCCGCGACGTGAACATCGTCCGGTAGAACCGGAGGAGCTGGTCGGGGGTGAGGCCGGCGAGGTCTCGGGCTTCGAGGATCTCCCTCTCCTGGGTCGCCATAGGGTCCAAGGTGTGGTGGACGTGCCTCCGGGGAAACCTCCCGTCCCGATCCGAGGCTAAAAGGTACCGCTTCGCACCCTCCCGCGAAGGGGTCAGGGAGCCTCCAGTGCCTCCAGCTCCCCGCGCAGTGCCTCGCGATCGTGCACCGGAAGGCGACAGGCATAAGCGCGGCACACGTACGCGGTCGGCCTCCCGTCGATCGGTTCCCGCCCTCGCAGGAGGGGGACGTCGAGCACGTCCGCCCCGCCGAGATTGCCGATGAGCGTAAGGTTGCGGCGGAAGCCCTCGTGGGCGGTCGCGACGAGCGCGCGGGTCACCGGATCGTCCTCCGGTGCCACGATCGCGATCTCGAGCGGCGGGGCGAGCGACGCGTCCAAAACGGAGAGCATACGGCCGAACGCGGGACCGAAGCGTCCGAGCATGGCGGCCTCGCGCTCGATGATCCGAGCGGACGCCGACCGGTACCGATCGTCGTCGAAGACGTGGCCGGCCCGGAGCAGCAGCTCGGCCGCGAGCGAGGGTCCCGAGGGAGTGGCGTTGTCCATGGCGTCCCGCGGCCGGAGGATGAGCGGCTCGGCATCGTCGGCCGTGTCGTAGACGGTGCCGGTTTCCTCCTCCCAGAAGCGGGTGAGGACTTCATCGGCCAGCCACCGTGACGCCTCGAGCCAGCGGGCCTCGAGCGTGGCGCCGTGGAGCGAGAGCAGGGCGTTTCCGAGCCCGGCGTAGTCGTCGAGGAATCCGCCGATCTTCGCGCGGCCCTCCATGCGCACGTGCAGCAGCCTCCCGTCGCGCCGCATCGTCTCCCAGAGGAGCTCCGCCGCGCCGGTCGCGATATCCAGATAGCGTGGAACGCCGAGCGCGGCGCCCGCCTCGGCGAAGGCACGGATCGCGAGCGCGTTCCAGGAAACGAGGATCTTGTCGTCACGGAAGGGTGCCTCGCGCCGCGACCTGACCTCGAGCAGCGTGCGGCGCGCCGCCTGCACCCGGGCATCGAGCTCCTCGGGCCGGAGCCCTTCCGCCTCGGCGACCGCCGCCGGCGGGTGCGGGAGGTGCAGGATGCTGCGCCCCTCGAAGTTGCCGCCGGGCGATACGTCGTAGAGGCGTCCGAAGAGCGCGGCCTCCTCCCCGGGCAGGACGGCGGCCAGCTCCTCGGGGGTCCAGAGATAGAAGAGTCCCTCCTCCCCCTCCGAGTCGGCGTCACGCGCGGAGGCGAACCCGCCCTCGGGGAGCAGCATGTCGGTGGCCAGGTAGTCGAGCGTCTCCACCGCCACCGCGCGGAACTCCGGGTCTCCGGTGAGCTGATGGCCGTGCAGGTACGCGCGGGCGAGGAGGGCGTTGTCGTAGAGCATCTTCTCGAAGTGCGGCACGAGCCAGCGGGCATCCACGGAGTAGCGGTGGAAGCCACCGCCCAGGTGATCGCGGAGCCCGCCGGCCGCCATCCGTCGCAAAGTGTGCTCGACCATCTCGAGGGACTGGGCGTCGCCGGTCCGCACGTGGTGACGCTGGAGCAGCTCGAGCGTCACGGGCTGCGGAAACTTGGGGGCGCGGCCGAATCCGCCGTTTCTCGGGTCGTACTGGCTCCGGAGCGCCCGCACGGCGGCCTCGAGTGTCTCGGGGCCCGTCGGTGCAGGGTCCGCGCGGGTCGTGGCGGCCAGGGCCGACACCAGGTGCGCGCCGCTCTCACGCACCTTGTCACCTCGCTTGTGGTAGGCGTCGGCGGCCGCCCGCAGGACCTGAGAGAAGGAGGGGAGCCCGTGCCGCGGCGCGGGCGGAAAGTAGGTGCCTCCGTAGAACGGCACGCCTTCGGGGGTCAGGAACACCGTCATGGGCCAGCCGCCGCCGCCGGTCATGGCCTGGACGGCCTTCATGTAGACCTGGTCGAGATCGGGGCGCTCCTCGCGGTCGACCTTGATGTTCACGAAGAGTTGGTTCATGACGGCGGCGATGTCCCGGTCCTCGAAGGACTCCCGTTCCATCACGTGGCACCAGTGGCACGAGGAGTAGCCGATCGAGAGCAGGATGGGCCGGTCCTCGGTGCGTGCGCGCGCGAGAGCCTCCTCTCCCCAGGGATACCAATCCACCGGGTTTTCGGCGTGCTGCCTGAGGTAGGGGCTCGTCTCGGCGGCGAGGCGGTTCGTCATGGGTGCAGGCGGAGGGTTCGGGCGACGGTGAGGGCCACGGGCAAACAAATGTATATGCGGGCACCTCGCGGGGCCGGCACCGCCGCTCGGCGGAGTCGCAGGCGGGCACGCAAGTCCATGTCGTAGAGCACGATCCGTGTCCGCATGGATCCCCCGTGCTCGTTGTGGTGCAGCCTGCGCGCGCCTAGATTCTCGCCTGATTCTCAGCGGCCTCTCGGCCGCCGGCGACTTGCGAAGAGGACCGAGCTGTATCTCAGAATGGTAGGACTCGCGCTGCGGCGCCCGGGGCTCCTGCTCCTTCTGGCGCGCTCCGCCTGGGCTTTTCGCGCCCGTGACTGGTACCGGCGACCGCCCTTCTTGCCGCTGCCACCGCGCTCGTACATGCGCTGGCGGATGGAGACCGCCTACGGTGATGCCGACGCTCGTCCCCGGGCCCACGAGATCGTCCGTTACCTGACGTGGAGCGACCGCTTGCGGCGCCTCATGCGACGGCCGCTCGATGACTAGGCTCTTTCTCCTCGTCGTCTTGGGCCTCGCGACTTGGTTCTACTTCCCCGAGACGCGGGAGATGCTGCTCGGCGCCGCCGAGCCCCTCGTGCTGCCGCTCCAGCGCTGGGGTGTCGAGGACGAGATGCAGCAGGTCGCGCGCAACGTGGTCGACCACGAGCGACTCACGGGGCAGCTCCCGGCCGGCACCAGCTGGCTCGACTGGCTGGCGTACCGCTACGCGTCGGGCGAGATGCGGACGGATCCCTGGGGGTCGACGTACCAGCTCGCGTCGTCGAAGGACTCGGTGTGGGTGCTCTCCTACGGACCCGATCGCACGCGCGGCACCGAGGACGACTTCGCCGTATCCGCCCCGCGACGCTGACGCACCGCCTGCTCACGTGACGCGAACCCGCATCATCGCCGTCCTCGTCACGGCGCTCGTGGCGATCGTGGTGGTCTCGGCCACGTTGGGTCGCGAGATCTACGCGGGCCGGACGCCGAGCCTGGGCTCCTTCGCGCTCATCCACTTCGCCGGCTATCTGTTCTTCCTGCTGATGCCGGTGGAGGCCCTCGTGCCCATCTACCAGTCCGAAGGGCACGCGGGGAGCGTCCTGATCCTGACGGCCGTCGTCACGGCCCTCCTGGCGCAGGCCGTCGACTACGGCATCGGGAGGTCCGTGAAGGAGGCCGCCGTGGACAAGCTGATCGGCGAAGCGCGGCACCGGCGCTTCCGCGACATGATCGCGCGCTGGGGCGGCCTCGCGATTCTGCTCTTCAACCTCTTCCCGCTCTCCTCGCCGAACATGCTGCTCGTGGCGGGCATCACGCGTTACAGCGCGCTCCGCTCGTTCGCGTACAGCAGCGTGGGGCTCACGGTGAAGTATTCTCTCCTGGTCTACGCTTTCGAGTGGGTCGGCGCTTGGATGGCACCGGGGTGACCCCGTGCTGAGCGTCGCGCTCACGGGCAACGTGGGGTCGGGCAAGTCGACCGTCGCCGCCCTCTGGGCCGAGGCGGGCGTCCCGGTCGTCAGCGCGGACGAGCTCGCCCGACGTGCCGTTCTCCCCGGCACGCGCGGCTTGGAAGCGGTCCGAGCCGCGTTCGGTGACGGGGTCCTCACGGCCGACGGGGAGCTCGACCGGGCGCGCATGCGGGCGCGGGTGTTCTCCGACGATGCGGCCCGGCTGCGGCTCGAGCGCATCGTACATCCCGAGGTCCGCGCCCTGCGCGAGGAGTGGATGGCGGAGCGGCGCGCGGCGGGCGATCCACTCGTGGTCTCGGAGATCCCGCTGCTCTACGAGACCGGAGGGGAATCGGCGTTCGACGCCGTCGTCTTCGTCGACGCGCCGCCGGCCGAGCGGCGCGAGCGGATCGTCGCTTCGCGCGGGCTGTCCCCGGACGAGGCGGAGCGGATCATGGCCTCGCAGATGGAGGCCGGCGAGAAACGGGCGCGCGCCGACTTCGTCATCGACAACGACGGCTCGCTCGAGGCGCTCCGCGACGAAGCCGAGCGCGTGCTGCGGAAGCTCGAGGCCCGTGCCGGGGGCCTCTTCCGCGTCGATCTGCACCTGCACACTCGTGGCTCGTGGGACTGCCTGAGCGATCCCGACGCGGTGCTCCGTCGCGCGATCGATCTCGGGTACGGCCGCATCGCGATCACGGACCACGACCGACTCGGCGTCGCTCGGCGCATGCACGAGGCGCACCCCGAGCAGGTGATCCCGGGGGAGGAGGTCCGCACCGCCGAAGGCATCGACGTCATCGGGCTCTACCTGCACGAAGAGATCCCGCGCCACACTCCCGCTCGTGAGACGATCGAGCGGGTCCACGCGCAGGGCGGAATCGCCTATCTCCCGCATCCCTACGCGGGCGGAAAGGGGGGCGGAGGGCGCCTCGCCGACGTGCTCGCGCCCCTCTGCGACGTCGTAGAGGTCTTCAACGCGCGCCTCCACGATCCGACGCTCAACGCGCGCGCGGAGGAGCTCGCCACGCGACACGGCAAGCTGCGGGGAGCCGGGTCCGACGCACACACCATCCGTGAGATCGGGAACGCGGCGGTCGACTTGCCCCGGCACGAGAACCGCCCGGAGGCGCTGCTCGCCGCTTTGCGGCGGGCGCGACGGGTGGGTGGGTCGTCCGCTTCTCCCCTCGTCCACCTCGCGTCCACTTGGGCCAAGGTGTGGAAGAAGATCCCCGGCACCTCCGCCGGTTGAGCGGACAGGTTGCGCGAGCACGAGCCCGGTGGCGGCCCGGCCCCGCGCGACGGTAGCTTTTCCTCGACAGGGTTCCCTCCAGGGTCAGGAGGCGGCGTGTCTTACCGGACGCCCGCACACCGGGTGGCCGCGGTGAAGCAGGCCAAGAACGCCTTGTTGGCCTCGCGACGCGCGGTCCTCACGACCCATCTCAACGCGGATGGCGACGGGGCCGGGTCGGAGGCCGCGATCGCGTCTTGGCTGCGTGCGAACGGTGCCGAGGCATGGATCATCAATCCGACGGCTTTCCCCGACCCCCTTCGCTTTCTGCTCGAGAACGAGGACTGGGTCGTGCCGGCCGGGTCGAATCGGGCGGAGGAGCTCTGCGCCCAGGCCGACATCGCCGTCGTGCTCGATACGGGCGAGCTGCCGCGGATCGGTCGCGTGCGGGAGGCCATCAGCGACCTCCCCACGTTGGTGATCGACCACCACCCTCCGGGTGATCACTCGATCGGAGGCACCTCCCTGCGCGACCCAGGGGCGTGTGCGACGGCCGAGCTGGTGTACGACGTGATCCTGTCGGCGAACGGTCCCTGGAACGAATGGGTGGCGCAGGGCCTGTACGTGGGTGTCCTCACGGACACCGGAGGCTTCCGCTTCGAGAACACGACGGTCGAGGCGCACCAGGTGGTCGCCGACCTGATCGCGAAAGGCGTCGAGCCCGAGCGGGTGCACGAGCGGGTCTACGGGTGGGCCCCCCTGCGCAAATATCGGCTGCTCGAGAGGGCCCTCGCGACGCTGGAGCAGGACCCCGAATCCGGTATCACCTGGATGACGATCCCGAAGGAGGCCTACGACGCCGTCGGCGCGACCAACGACGACCTGGAGGGCATCGTGGACGTGCCGCGCTCGATCGAAGGCACCCAGGTTGGTGTCCTCTTCCGGCTCACGCAGGCCGGGGAGGTAAAGGTTTCCTTTCGCTCGAATGGCCCCGTCGACGTGAATCAGCTGGCCCGCAAGTTCAATGGCGGGGGCCACGTGAAAGCCTCGGGGGCTTTGCTGCCCGGCCCGCTCGACCGGGCCATGGAGCAGGTGCTCGCCGCGACCCGCGAAGCGGTGGCGCGAGCGGCCCAAGCAGGAGAAGTTTAGCGGTGCCTTTGCGTTCCTCTCCGCCCGCTCGGTGATGGCCCACGACGACATTGGAGTGCCGGAAGCGCTGCCCAGGGCGCTGGACGACCTGCGCGTGCGGCTCGGTTCCGCCGCGCTGGATCGCCTCTGGATCTTCCCGCCCATTCGGCGGGGCCGACGCGAGCGCGGCCTCGTGGCCGTGAGTGCCTTCCAGGAGGGCGTGGAGCGGCGGGGTCTGATGACCCTGACGTACGCGGCGGAGCACTCGGGCAGGGAGGGCGTGCGCATCGATGTGTCGCTCACCCACGAGGGCGAGGCGCCGGCCGACCGCTTCCCGACCGTCATGAAGGGCGTCGTCCAGCGGGGTGGGGAAGAGCGGGGCGAGCCGCGCGAGGTAGAGATCGGCGGATCATCCGAGAAGCTCGAAGCGCTTCTCGAGGAGCTCGGAGCCGTCCTCCAGGAGGTGCCCGGGGCGTGAAGACCGAGCGAGAGGCCTCTCCGCTGATCCGCCTATTCGGGCGGTACCTGCGTGAGATCGGACTGCCGGTCACGAGCCAGCGTGAGGCCGTCGCCTCGGTCGTCTTCGACTCCGAGGGCCACCTTTCGGTCGACGACATCGAGACCGAGCTGCGGGAGCGGGGAGAGCGGATCGGCAAAGCCACCGTCTATCGCACGCTCGATCTGCTGGTGCGCAGCCGGCTCGTGGAGGAGCACGACTTCGGGGAGGGCTTCAAGAGGTACGAGCATCGTCTGTCGAGCCACCCCGTGCACGAGCACCTGATCTGCCTCGAGTGCGGCAAGGTGGAGGAGTTCGAGAGCCGTGAGCTCTTCCGCGTCGAGAGCCGCGTGAGGCACGAGCACGGCTTCGTCCCGGTGAGGCGGCGGCTCGAGATCTACGGGCTCTGCCGGGAGTGTCACGAGGCGGGGGTCGAGCTGCCGATCGAGGGCTTGACCTGCCCGATCGAGACGGTGTAGCGAAGAGCGGGTACGGGTCCGGAGCCGAACGGGGGAGGGGAGGATGGGAACGATGATCGGAACGCTCAGGCAGACCATTCGCAGCCTGGCCAAGGCGCCGGGCTACACGCTGGCCTTCGTGCTCACCCTCGGTCTCGGGATCGGGTTGAACACCGCGATCTTCAGCGTGATCCACGGAGTGTTGCTCGCGCCACTCCCGTACCCGGACGCCGACCGGATCATGTACGTCCGACAGCCCGCCACGGGCTCGGGCGTGCAGAACGCCCTCTTCTCTTTCCAGGAGGTCGAGTACTACCGGGAGGCCTCGCGCACGCTCGATCAGTTCGTCGAGTACGGCGACTGGACGTTCACGGTCGTGGCGGACGAAGAGCCCCACCGCGCGGTCGGTGGCCTGGTCACCTCGAACTACTTCGACGTGCTCGCTCTGCGCCCGGCGCTCGGCCGGACGCTCGGCCCGCAGGACGACGGTGAAGGCGCCGAGCCCGTGGCCGTGCTCACGCACGACTACTGGATGCGCGCCTTCGGCGGGGACCCGAGCGCCATCGGCCAGATGCTACGCCTGTACGCGTTCTCCGCTCCCACGGAGACGCGCGTCGTGGGGGTGCTCGAGCCGGGGCGGCACTACACGGGCACGCGCACGCAGGATTTCTTCGTCAACTACTCGACGAACGAGCACTACCAGAGCGCGACGATGCAGGACGCGCGCACCCATCGCATGACCGACGTCTTCGCGCGGCTGCGTCCCGGACAGACACCCGTGGCCGCGCAGGCCGAGCTCGACGCCCTCGCGACGGCCGCGCACGAGACGTTCCCGGAGGCGTATCCGCCGCACCTCGGCTTCGCCGTCCGGGCGACGCCGTGGCAGGACGAGCTCACCAGCGGCGCCCGCACGACGCTCCTCATCCTCATGGGCACCGTCGCCCTGGTGCTCGTGCTCGCGTGTGCCAACGTGGCGAATCTGACGCTCACCCGGCTCGTGCGTAGGGAGCGCGAGCTGGCCGTGCGAGCTGCGCTCGGGGCCGGGAAGGGGCGGCTCCGGCGTGAGCTCCTCACGGAGAACTTGGTGCTCGCGCTGAGTGGTGCGGCGCTCGGTGTCCTGCTCGCGTCCGTGGGCCTGGACCTGTTGGTGCAGTATGCGAACCGGTTCACGGTGCGGACGGGCGAGATCCGCATCGACGTGCCGGTCCTCGCCTTCACGGCGGTCGTCGCCGTCATCGTCGCGCTCCTGCTCGCTTGGGCGCCGTCGCTCCCCGGGGTGCAGGGGCTCGGCAACGCCGCGGGCGCGGCGGGCGGTGCCCGCGGGGGCGTGGGCCTGCCCCGCAAGCACCTCCAGCGCGCATTGGTCGTGAGTCAGCTCGCGCTCTCGTTCACGCTCCTCATCGGCGCGGGGCTGCTCGTGCGCAGCCTGGTGAACCTCACCCGCGTCGACACGGGCCTCGACTACGAGAGCGTGGTCACGATGCAGGTTCCGAACACCACGGGGCGGCCGCAGGTCGAGAACCTGCAGGTCATGGACCACGTGATCCACGAGATCCGCGCTTTCCCCGGCGTGCGTATGGCCGCGTATGCCTCGCGGGCTCCGTTCGAGCCGACAACACTCACGCAGAGGACTTTCCGCGTCGAGGGTATCGCCGAGGACGGCGTCGTGTCGCCCATGGGGCAGGTCAACTCCGTCTCGGCCGACTACTTCGACGTCGTCGGCATCCCGATCGTGCGGGGCCGTCCGTTCACGCTCTCCGACGACGCCGACTCGGAGCGCGTGGTCATCATCAACGAGAGCATGGCACGCGACTTCTTCGGAGTCGAAGACCCCACGAATCACCGCCTGGCGCAGCAGCAGTTCGACGGGAGCTGGAGCGACTGGGCCCGGATCGTCGGGGTGGCCGCCGACACACGGGAGTACGGGCTGGCGCTTTCCGGCGCACACACGATCTACCGGCCGGCGCCCCAGTTCTCGGCGGGCCCGGCGCTGCTCGTGCGGACCACCGGGGCGCCGGGGCCGCTCGCGCGGCGCGTCGCCGAGGTGGTGCGGAGCATGGACGCCGACCGGCCCGTCGACAACGTCGGCACGCTCGCCGAGCTGCGCGCCGACGACATCGCTCCGGAGCGCCTCAACGCGGCGCTCTTCTCGTCCTTCGCACTCCTCGCGCTCCTCATCGCGGCCATCGGCGTGCTGGGTGTGCTCGCGTTCACGGTCAGCCAGCGCACCCGGGAGTTCGGTGTACGCCTCGCGCTCGGCGCCGAGCGGCGCCAGGTGCTGGCGATGGTCCTGGCTGAGGGTGCGACCCTCGCGGTCGCGGCGCTGCTGGTCGGAGTGCTCACGGCGGGCGCGCTTTCGCGCTTCCTCGGCGACCTGCTCTTCGGTGTGACCGGCACCGACGTCGCCACCTATGCCGTCGTCGGCGTGACCCTGGCTGCGGTAGCGGTGCTCGCTGCGTACGTGCCGGCACGGCGGGCGACGCGCGTCGATCCGATGGAGGCCTTGCGGTCGGAGTAGCGGCGGCTGGAGGGTCGATTCGCCTTGATTGGCCCTTGGGGTCGCGAGACCTTTCCGCGGTGACGAACACGGCGCAGAGGGCGGCCCGGCTGCCCACGACCATCGCAGCGGATCCCGCCGCCTCGCTCGGCCGTTGGACCTGGTCCGAGATCGAGCGTGTGGCGGGCGCGCCGACCATCCGCGGGAACGAGCTGCGTCTTCAGTTCGAGGGCACGAACACGTTTGCGGCCTGGCTGGAGGCCATCGAGGGAGCTCAAAAGTTCGTCTATTTCGAGAACTACCTGCTGCGCGACGACGAGGTCGGGCGCAGCTTCAGGGACGCGCTTACCAAGAAAGCGCAGCAGGGGGTGCCGGTCCACCTCATTTACGACTGGCTCGGCTGCTGGGCGACGCCGCGCTCCTACTGGCGACCCATGGTGAAGGCCGGGGTGCAGGTGCGCGCCTTCAACAGGCCGGCGATCCGCCTAGGCGACCCCTTCGGCGCGCTCCAGCGCGACCACCGCAAGCTCGTGGTCGTGGACGGCGAGATCGCCCACGTCGGTGGCATGTGTGTCGGGGTCGAGTGGGCGGGCACCCGGTGGGAGGCTCCATGGCGGGACACCGGTGTGGAGATCCACGGGCCCGCGGCGCGGGCGGCCGCGCGTGCATTCGAGCGGGTCTGGCGGGAGGTCGATGACGAACCGCTGACCCACTCGCGGTCGCCCGCGAGCGCGCCGGACGAGGAGGGGGGCGCCCCCGTCTGGCTCATCGAGGGCGAGCCGGGCCGGGCACGCGTCTACCGGACGCTACACCTCGCGGCCAGCCGCGCCACGAAGTCGATCTGGATCACCGACGCGTACTTCGTCGCCCCGAGAACCCTCTCCGAGGCGCTCGCGGCGGCGGCGCACCAGGGTGTCGACGTGCGCATCCTGGTGCCGGCGCACAACAACTGGCCGATCGTGGGTACCATGTCTCGGGGCGGGTATCGTACGCTGCTGCGCGCGGGAGTGCGTATCTTCGAGTGGCAGGGGCCGATGATGCACGCCAAGACGTCCGTGGTCGACGGCGTCTGGTCCCGGGTGGGCTCGAGCAACCTCAACACTGCCAGCTTGATGGGGAACTGGGAGCTGGACGTCGGCATTCTGGACGTGGGATTCGGGAGGCAGCTCGAAGGGCTCTTCCTCGCCGACCTCGCGTCGTCGACGGAGATCGTCCTGCCGGGTAGGCCTCCGGTGCGGCGGTCCCTGCCGGGCGAGACCGCCCACGAAGAGGCCCCGCTCGATCCCCAGGGCACCCTCGCAGAGAGGATGGAGCAGTTGAGAGCGCGACAGACACAGGGACGGCTCACGCTCGCATCCGTGGTACGGGCTCGCGAGGTTCTCGGCGGGGCGCTCGCGGGCAACCGGACACTCGGGCGCGAGGACCGGACCCTGCTGGGGGCCGTCGCGCTCGTCTTCCTGCTCGTGGCGCTCATGGCCGCGCTCCTCCCTTCGATGGTCGGGTGGATCGTGGCGGTCTTCGCCGGGTGGACCGGCCTCACGCTGGGGGCGCGGTCCTTCCTCCAGGCGCGGCGGGCTCGGGCGGAAGAGCGTGCAGCCGCCGCGGCCCAGCAACCGACACGGCTCCACGGAGAAACAGATGACTGAAGTCGAAGTCGGCATCGCGATCGCGTTCACGGCGGGACTGCTGTCGTTCCTTTCGCCATGTGTGCTCCCGCTCGTACCGAGCTACCTGACCTTCGTGACCGGGATGAGCCTGGAGGACCTCCAGCAGGGGGTGAACCGGCGCGCCACCTTCATCCACTCGATTCTCTTCGTCCTGGGGTTCAGCATCATCTTCGTGCTGCTCGGAGCGGCCGCTTCGTTCCTCGGGCAGTTCTTCCGCTACTACGAGGTGTGGATCGCCCGCGTCGGCGGCGTGATCATCATCGTGCTCGGACTGCACCTTGCCGGTGTCTTCCGCCTCACTCCGCTCATGCGGGAGCGACGCGTTCACCTCGCCGACAAGCCCGTGGGGTATCTCGGAACCCTCGGAGTGGGAGTCGCCTTCGGTGCCGGATGGACGCCCTGCATCGGACCCATCCTCGGCGCGATCCTGACGTACGGTTTCTCGCAGGACACGATGTGGGCCGGAGTCGGGCTGCTGAGCGTCTACTCGCTCGGGCTCGCCGTGCCGTTCCTGCTCGCCGCGCTCGCGCTCGACTGGTTCCTACAGGTCTTCAAGCGCTTCCGCCGGTGGATGCCGGCGGTCGAGAAGGCGTCCGGGGTGCTCCTGATCTTCCTCGGAATTCTCCTCGTCACGGGAAGGTTCACCGTCCTGAGCGGGTACCTGACGCGCTTCACGCCGACCTGGGTCCTCGAGCGGATCTGATCGGGCGACCCGGGCGCGGTTAGAGTATCGGAACGTCCAGCCGCACCGACGTGCCCCCGCCATCGGCGCGGGCGATCGTGAGCTTGCCTCCGAGCAGCGTCGCGTGCTCGCGCATGCCTGCGTGCCCCAGGGTCTCTGCGCGCGCGGAGACCTCCGGGTCGAAGCCGGGGCCGTCGTCCCTCACCTCGAGGCGCACTTCGTCGCCGCGGCGGCTGACGGTCACGCGGGTCGAGGAGCCGGGGGCGTGGCGGCTCGCGTTGCGGAGTGCCTCCTCCACGATCCGGTAGACGAGGAGCGCTCGATCGGGTGCTAGAGGCAGATCCGAAGCGTCCGAAGTGAAAGAGCACTCGATACCGGTGCGTCGGTCGAACTCACTGCACAGCCACTCGAGCGCGGCGACGAGCCCCTGCTTGTCGAGCAGGTCGGGGCGGAGCTCGTTCGCGATGTGCTGCACGTCGCCGACCGTGTCGTCCACGATCGCCGCGAGCTCGTCGAGCTTGGCCCCGACGCTCGCGCCGGAGAGCTCCCCGCGCGCCTCCTTGAGCTGGGCGCGCACTCGCGTGAGCACCTGTCCCACCCCGTCGTGCAGGTCCGTGGCCATGCGCCGCCGCTCCTCCTCGCGCGCCGCCTGCAGGGCGCGGTAGTACCGCTCGCGCGGCGCCCCGTCGTGGCGCGGATCTCCGAGGTCGCGGAACACGAGGATCTCCCCGCCGCCCATGTCGTGCTCCTCCGGAAGAGGGACGACCGTCAGGTCACAGACGAACGGCTCACCTCCCTTGCGACGCCCGCGTACGCGCGCCGATCGCCGGCCCTGGGCGCCGACGGCGCCGTCGCGGCGCCCGAGCTCGGCACCCAGCCCCGTGGGGTCCTTGCCCAGCAGCTCGGAGCGCTCGTAACCGAGGATCCGGCACGCCGCGGCGTTGCAGTCGACGATCTCGTCGTCACGCCTCACGAGTACACCGTCCTCGACGGAGGCGAGGGCCGTCTCGAGGAGGCTCGTCCGTCCCTGTAGCTCGCGGGCTCCTTCGACCAGCTCGGTCACGTCGGCCACGGAGCCCGTGAGTCGACTCGCCACGCCCGCGCGGCTCGGCTGCCGCGTGACCTTCTCCTGCACCCAGCGTACCTCGCCCGAGGGGTGCCGGATCGGGTAGACGGTGTTGAGCGACTCCCCACCCATGCGCAGGCGATGGCGGGCGTTGGCGAGCCGCTCGGAGTGGTCGGGCTCGGCTGCGTCGAGGAAGCGCTGATACGTGAGCCTGTTCTCGGGGTCGAGGCCGAGGATTCGGTAGAGCTCGTCCGAGCAGCGGAAGCCGCCCTCTCCAGGATCCAACACCCAGTGCCCCACGCGCGCGACCTGCTGGGCCTCGATGAGCTCGGCGCTCCGCCGACGCAGGAGGTCGCGCTCGCGCTGCTCCGCCGCCGCCACGCGCGCGGCGAGCACGTAGACCAGCACGCTGGCGGCCGCGATGAAGAACCATCCCTTGACCGTCTGGAGGCGCGTCACCGCGTCGGCGTCGCCCCCCACGAGCGCCGCGAGCGTCACGTCGGAGAGGATGACCCAAACGGCGCCGAACGCCGCGAAGACGAGCGCCGTGCGGAGCGCGACGTTCCTCTCCTTCACGAGACCGCGGCCTCGGCTTCGAGCCCTTCTTCCAGGAGCTGGCGGCGGAGGAGGCGTGCGTAGGTCCCCTCTTCCGCGAGCAGCTCCGCGTGCCTCCCGCGCTCGACGATGCGGCCGTCCTCGAGCACCAGGATCTGGTCGGCGTGCATGACCGCCGATACGCGGTGGCTGATGATGAAGGCAGTGCAGCCGCGCACGGTGCTGCGCAGGTCGGCCAAGATCGCCGCCTCGGTGTGTGTGTCCACGGCGCTCAGCGCGTCGTCGAGCACGAGGATCCGGGGGTCCCTCGCCAGCGCGCGAGCGAGGGTGGCGCGCTGCTTCTGTCCACCCGAGAGGTTGATGCCCCGCTCGCCGAGCACGGTTTCGTACTGTGACGGGAACTCGAGGATCTGCTCGTGCAGCTGCGATACGCCAGCGGCCTGTCGCACGGCATCGCGAGTGGAGGCAGCGTCGAAGTCGCCGACGATGCCCAGACCGATGTTACCCGCGATCGTGTCTGAAAAGAGAAACGGGTCCTGAGGGACCATTCCGATGCGGGCGCGCAGGTCGGACGGATCGAGCGCCGTGAGCGGCACTCCGTCGAGCAGGATCTCACCGTCCGTCGGGTCGTAGACACGCGCGAGAAGCGCCACGAGCGTGCTCTTGCCGGAGCCGGTCGGACCGACGATCGCGACGGTCTCTCCCGGCTGCGCCACGAAGCTGATTCCCTCGAGCACGGTGCGGTCCGTGCCGGGGTAGGCGAAGGACACGCGCCGGAACTCCACGCCCCCCCTCGCGTCGACCAGCGATGCGGCCGGCTCGGGAGCTCGCACGGCAGGCTGCGCGCGGAGGACCTCGTTCAGCCGGCCCATCGAGGCCGAGGCCCGCTGGTACAGGCTCACCACCCACCCGAGCGCGATCATCGGCCAGATGAGGAGCGCGAGGTAGAAGAAGAAGGCGACGAAGTCGCCGACCGTGATGCGGCCCGCGATCACCTCGAGGCCCCCGAGCCACGTCACGAGCACCATGGCGATGCCCGAGAGCAGCGAGAGGAGGGGATGGAACGCACCCGCGGTGCGCACGAGGCGCATGTTTCGCTCGCGGTAGTCGGCGTTGAAACCGTCGAAGCGCTCGGCCTGGTCCTCCTCCTGGACGTAGGCCCGCACGATGCGCACACCGCTCAGGTTTTCCTGCACGAACGTCGACAGGGTGGAGAACTGCTCTTGGATCTCCTCGAAGCGCTGGTGGATGATGCGGCCGAACCCGAGCACGATGACCGGTAGGAGAACCATCGGAATCATGGCGTACATCGTGAGCCGCGGGCTGATCCAGAGCATGACGGCGAGGGCGAACACGAAGGTCACGGTCGTGTTGACCGTGTACATGACCGCGGGGCCCGCTGCCATGCGCACCGCGAACGTGTCGTTGGTCGCGCGGCTCATGAGGTCGCCCGTGCGCCACTCGCCGTAGAACGTCGCGTCGAGGCGTAGCAGGTGCCGAAAGAAGTCGTTCCTCAGGTCGGCCTCGATCCGCCGGCTGATGCCGTTGAGCAGCTGGCGCATTCCGTAGCGAAACGCCCCGCCGACGAGCGCGGCGACGACGATGAGGGTGCCGAGCGTCGCGATGTGGCCGGTCGTCACCTCGGGGTCGCCGAGCCCATCGATCGCCAGCTTCATGAGGTAGGGAGCAGCCAGCTGCGAGACGTTGGCGAAGCAGACGCACCCGAGGCCCAGCGCCATGCCCCTGCCGTAGGGTCGGAAGTACGGAAGGAGCGACTTCAGCTCGCCCATCTCAGTAACCGAGCGCGAGGCCGCCGCGCCGCGGGTCGGCCCAGCCGGTGAGGCCGAACGGCTCCACGAGGATCATCGCCACGTCGCCCGACGTGTCGCCGCGTTCGTCCAGGGTGTGCCCGAGCGCTTCGAGCGCCCGCACGGTGCGACGGGGCAAGCCGCGCCGCTCGTATTGGATCCGGTCGGGTAGGTGTTGATGGTGGACCCGCGGGGCGTGGACCGCCTGCACCACGTTCATGTCGTAGTCCAGCACGTTCGAGATCGTCTGGAAGACCGTCGTGATGATCGTGCTGCCGCCCGGGGTGCCCGTAACCATGCGCACGCTGCCGTCCGGCGCGAGCACGACCGTCGGGGTCATCGCCGAGAGCATTCGCTTGCCGGGCTCGACGGCGTTCGCCTCTCCCTGCACCAACCCGAACTGGTTCGGCGCTCCCGGGAGCGCCGCGAAGTCGTCCATCTCGTTGTTGAGCAGGAAGCCCGCGCCGGTCACGGTGACCCGGTTGCCGAAGAGAGAGTTGATCGTCGTCGTGACCGACACCGCATTGCCGAGCTCGTCGAGGATCGAGTAGTGCGTCGTGGACGCGCCCTCGGGGCGCGCCTCGCCGAGCCCGGGAGCGACGTCGGTCGAGGGTGTCGCCCGGTCGAGGGAGATCGTGGCGGCGCGCGCGTCCGCGTAGCTCCGCGACGTGAGGCGGGCCAACGGCACGTCGACGAAGTCTGGATCGGCGAGATACTCGTTGCGGTCCGCGTAGGCCCGCTTCCACGCCTCCGCGTACAGGTGGATGGCGCGGGGCGAGTGGAACCCCATTCCGGAGAGATCGTAGCGCTCGAGGATGTGCGCCATCTCGGCCATCGTGACGCCGCCCGAAGACGACGGGGGCATCGACACGATCGTATGGCCGCGGTAGGTGAACGTGATCGGATCCCGCCAGACCGCCGTGTAGCGCTCGAGGTCCTCGTGGCTGATGATGCCGCCCCCACGCTCCATCTCGGCCACGATGAGGTCGGCCGTCTCGCCGCGATAGAAGCCGTCGGGTCCCCGGTCGCGTATGCGCTCCAGCGTGCGCGCCAGGTCGGGCTGTCGCAGCGTGTCGCCGACGGCCGGCGGGCGCCCGTCCCGCGGCAGGAACTGGGCGGCGGACGCGGGATAGCGGGCGAGCGCGCGCTCGGTCGAGGAGCCCATCCAACCGCGGAAGCGCTCCTCGACCACGAACCCCCCGGCCAGCTCGATCGCGGGCTGCACGAGCTCGGCCCAGGGGCGGGTGCCGAACCGTGCGTGGGCCTCCCACATGCCCATCACGGAGCCGGGCACGCCGCTCGCGAGGTGTCCCACGCGGGAGCGATCGGTCAGGTTCCCGGCCGCGTCGAGGAACATGTCGCGCGTGGCCGCGAGCGGGGCCTTTTCGCGGAAGTCGAGCGACACGTGCGTGCCGTCGGCGAGCCGCGCGACCAGGAAGCCGCCCCCGCCGATGTTCCCGGCCGCCGGGTTCACGACGGCGAGCGCGAACTGCACTGCGACCGCCGCGTCGATCGCGTTGCCCCCTCCACGGAGGACGTCGACGCCGACGCGGGTCGCGTGGTCGTCGGTGCTGACCACCATGGCGCGCGTCGCCGTGGCCGGCGTCGCGTCCTCGGGATAGGGCCAGGACGGGGGGAAGAGGGTTGCCGGAGCGGCACAGGCCCCGACGGCGACCGCCAACGCGACGCCCGCGAGCACGCCACGGGCCGTGCGGACGGGATCTCGATTCATCGGTTCATGACTTTGCAGAGTGCGCGTTGCCGCCGCCGCACGGGCGCGGGTAGCTTCGAGCGCCGGCAGCCCAGCGCAGAAAGAAGGTCAGCGCCCCTTCCTCCCCCTGCAAGCGCGATGCGCGATCGCCGCCTCACCGAACAAAGGAATCCCCGGTCCCGGAGGATCGACGAGCTCGATCCCCTGGGCATCGTCGATCTCATCAACGCGGAGGACCGCATGGTCGCCGAGGCGGTGGGGGAGGAGCGACAGGCGATCGCGAAGGCCCTGGAGCTCGCCGAGGCCGCCTTCCGGTCGGGCGGACGCCTCATCTACGTGGGGGCCGGGACGTCCGGCCGGCTCGGCGTGCTCGACGCGGCCGAGATGCCGCCCACCTACGGCACCGATCCCGCCATGGTCAGGGGGGTGATCGCAGGGGGATACGATGCGCTCGTGCGGGCGCGCGAGGGGGCCGAGGACCA
The DNA here is from genome assembly GCA_041579355.1 of Longimicrobiales bacterium. Classification (GTDB taxonomy): domain Bacteria; phylum Gemmatimonadota; class Gemmatimonadetes; order Longimicrobiales; family Gaopeijiaceae; genus UBA2982. The sequence goes on from JBFGFY010000002.1 coordinate 31,998, forward strand.
CCCCGCCGCCGGAGCGGCCGCCGTCGACGAGCTGGGCGTGGGACCCGAGGACTTCGTGCTGGGCATCGCCACCTCGGGCACGACGCCCTACGTCCACGGCGCGCTGGACAGGGCACGCGCGGTCGGCGCACGAACGGGCTTCCTCCTGTGCACGTATCCGTCGCCGGAGCTGCTCGCGAAGCACGACGTGGTGATCGCGCCGCTCGTAGGGCCGGAAGTGATCACCGGATCGACGCGCATGAAGGCCGGTACGGCCACCAAGCTCGTGCTCAACACGATCACGACCGGTGCCATGGTGCGTCTCGGCAAGGTGTACGGGAACCTCATGGTGGATCTTCAGGTCACGTGTGAGAAGCTCCGCGACCGGGGTGAGCGGATTCTGGAGTCCATGCTCGGTCTCGAGCGTACGCGTGCGGCCGAGCTGCTCGAGCGCTCGGGAGGTCACGTGAAGACCGCGCTCGTCATGGGGAAGCTCGGCCTCGATGCCGCCGACGCCCGCCGTCGCCTCGACGAGGCGGGGGGGGTGGTGGCGCGGGTGGTGGGTGACCTCGGAGACCCGGCCGAGTGAGCGAACGTCCGCGCCTCGGGACGGCCCTGCTCGTTGCCGCCGTGCTCGTCGAAACCGTCCTGGTCGTCGGGGCGTTCAACCCGGCCCCGCACACGGGCGGCGACAACGCGGGCTACGTGAGCCTCGCATACGCCCTCGTGACCACGGGGTCGTACGTGGAGCTCTTCGACCCGGCGGGCCTCCCGCACACCAAGTATCCACCGGTCTTCCCGGCCCTCCTGGCCGTGCTCGTGTGGCTCGGGGCGAGGAGCTGGGTGGCGCTCAAGTCCACCGCGGCGGTCGCCACGGTCGCCGCCGTCGCGTTCACCTACCTGTGGGCGGCGCGCCGGCTCGGACCGTGGGCGGGCTTTGCGGTGGCGATGCTCTTCGGAGGCTCCTCGGCCGTCGTCTACTACAGCCACTGGGTGCTCTCCGACCCCGTGTTCGTGGCTTTCACCATGGCCGCGCTCTGGGCGCTCGACCGCGAGGAGGTCGACGCCCGGTGGCTCGCCGTCGGCGTGCTCTGTGCGGCGCTCGCCTACTTCACACGGTCGGCCGGCCTGCCGCTGGTGGTCGCGCTGCTGTCTTGGCTCGCCCTGGAGCGCCGCTGGCGCACGCTCGCGGCGGCCGCGGTGGCGATCGGAGTCCCGGCGCTGGCGTGGTGGGCGCGCGGAGCCGGCGCTCCCGGCTCGTACGCCTCCGAGTTCTGGATGGTCGACCCTTATCAGCCGGCGCTCGGCAACATCGGCGTCGCCGCGCTCCTGCCGAGGGCGCTCGCGAACGTGTGGGGGTACGTCGTGGGGCACGGCCCTGGCGGTATCGTCGGGGCCCGCGGTCCGTGGGTGGCGCTCCTCGGCGTGGTCCTGGTCTCAGGTGCCCTCTTCGGCTGGGTGCGCGCCGCGCGGGATCGCGTCGGCCCCGTCGAGCTGTTCCTCCCGCTCTACGCCGGTCTGATCCTCCTGTGGCCGACCGTGTGGTCGGGCGACCGCTTCGCCCTGCCGCTCTATCCCCTCGTCTTCCTCTACGGCGCCTTCGCCGCGAGGTCGTTGGGCGGGCGCGCCCCGAGGGTGGTGGCCAGCCTGGCGACGGCCGGGCTGGTGCTCTGGATGGCGCTCCCCGCGGCGGCGAGCTGGACGCGAGCCGTCGGCGATGCACGGACCTGCGGGCGAGCGGCCGAATCCGGAGGCGCGTTCGCGTGCTACGGCCCGCGCGTGGGGGCCTTCGCGGAAGCCGCCGAGTGGGCCGGTGCCTCCCTGCCGGACGGTGCCTCGGTTCTCAGCCGCAAGCCGCGCATCTTCTACGTGCTCAGCGGCGTGCCGAGCCGGACCTTCCCGTTCCTCGACGACCCCGACGCGCACCTCGGTCTCGCCGACGAGCTGGGGACGCGCTACGTGCTCCTCGATGAATGGGACGGCTTGGCTTCGGCGTACGTCGGAGGAGCGGTCCGTGCCCGGCCGACCGCGTTCTGCTTCGTGCGCGGCTTCGGGCGTCCAGGGGCGGGCGGCGCCCAGCTCCTGGGCGTGCTGCCTGCCGGCTCTAGGTCCGCGGCCCCCCACGCGGCGGCTGCCGAGGTTCGAATCGAGAGCTGCCCGGCCGAATACGTGCGGCCGGAGCCGCGAGCCTACCCGTCTTCTTCCTCGTCGACGGGGATCCCGTTGCTCGAGGGGCTCGACCCGTAGAGGAGCGCGAGCGCGATGCCGAAGGTCAGATGCTCGAGGTAGCTACGCTCGTGTGCTTCCAGGTCCGAGAGGAGGCCGCCGATGACGGGGAGGCGCGCGCGGGGCTCATGGGCCCCGACGAGCTCGGAGAGGCCGCCAGCGGGGTCGGCCGCGTATTCCGCCGACGCGAAGAGCGCCCCTTTGACCACGGACGGACCCGGCAGGCGCGGCTCGACGACGGCTCCGTAGAGCAGGCCCTGGCCCGCCCCCGCGAGCATGCGCTCACCCGTTCCCTCGTCGAGAGCCGCCACACGAGGGGTGCCGGCGAGGAGCGGGCGCACGAGATCGACGAGCAACGCCGCGCCGGCTCCGGCCGCAGCCGCGCGCAGCAGACGGACGATCCCGGCCTTCCGTCGCGGACGCCACACATCCAGCAGCTTGCCCGCGGCGAGCGCCAGGCCCGCGGTCACCAGGTCGTCGCTCGAGAACTCCTCGACCTCCGCGCGCACCCGCTTCGCGGCCTTGCCCCCCGCCCGCTCCGCGAGCCCGGAAAGGCGCTTCCCGGCCGCCGGGACGGGGTGGCGTGCGCGCTCCAGCGCGTAGCCGACGCGGAACCAGACGCTTTCTTCGGTGGACATGCTCGCGTGAGGTCGTGGGGAGGGGGAAGGGTGGCGCGGAGCGTCCGGCTTATCAAGCGGGTGGCGCTCGCGCTCGGCCTCGGGGCCGCCTCAGCGGGGGTGCTGACGCCGAGTGCCGGGGCCCAGGCTCCCGACGAGGCGTGGCGCACGCTGCACACCGAGCACTTCCGCGTGACCTTCCCGGCTCACCTGGAAGGTCTGGGCCGGCGCGCCGCGCATCGCGCCGAAGTGGCGTATGCCCTCCTCTCGGAGGTCTTCGTCGAGCCTCCTCGGGGGCGGATCGACCTGCTCGTCACCGACCACACGGACGTCACGAACGGCTTCGCCCAGGTGACGCCGTCGAACAGGATCGTGGTGTTCGCCCGTCCTCCGGTCGACGGACCCTCGCTCGGGCACTTCGACGACTGGATGGAGCTCGTGATCACCCACGAGCTCGCGCACATCGCACACTTGGACTACACCGCGGTGTGGTTCGGCCGGCTCGCGCGTGGCCTCTTCGGGAGGGCCGACAACGGCTGGCCGTTCTTCCCCGGTCTCGCGACCCCGGGCTGGGTGATCGAAGGGCTCGCCACCTGGTACGAGTCGGACCTCACGCACGCTGGACGCGTGGACGGGACCTTCCACGAGACGATCCTCAGGACCGCAGTGCTCGAGGGCCGGTTCGAGAGCCTCGGCCAGGCGTCGGGCGCGTCGCCGCTCTGGCCCGGCGGAACCCGACCGTACGCGTACGGCTCGCTCTTCTTCGCGCACCTCCTCGAGCGCTACGGCGCGGACCGGATGAAGCGGTTCGCCGAGGCCATCGCGGGGCAATGGATCCCGTACCGTCTGAACGCGGCCGGCCGCGACGCGTTCGGGGTCTCCCTCGCGGACGCGTGGGAGGCTTGGGCGGAAGAGCTGCGGGACAGGTACGGCGACTACGATGCGGAGCTCGCGCGGGCGCACGGCCCGGTCACGGAGCCGGAGCGGCTCACGGTTGGCGCGCGCTGGGCCCTGTACCCGAGCGTCTCTCCGGACGGCCGTACGTTGGTCTACACCCAGGCCGACGGCCGCTCGGACGTGGGCCTCATGAAACGACCCGTCTCGGGTGGGGAGGCCGAGCCCGTAGGCCGCACGAACGGGCTGGCGACGTTCGACTGGCTCCCGGACGGCCGCCTGCTCGTGTCCCAGCTCGAGTTCTCCGGACCGTACCGGACGTTCGCCGACCTCTGGGTGATGGATCTGGACGGGAACCAGCGGCGCGTCACCCGCGGGTCCCGCCTCGAGCAGCCCTCCGTGGAGCCGGGCGGGGCGTCGGCGATCGCGGTCCAGCAGGGCGGGGGGTCCAACGCGCTCGTGCGCGTCGACCTCGCGAGCGGCGCGGTGAGCCCGCTCGTTCCTGCGTCGCTGGACGTCCATTGGGCGTTCCCCGCGGTCTCCCCGGACGGCCGCTGGATCGCCGCCAGCCGGTGGGAGCCGAACGCGTACCTGGACGTGGTCATCCTCGACGCCCGCAACGGACGGGAGGTCCACCGGGTCACGCGCGACCGCGCCATGGACCTCGCGCCGCGCTGGAGCCCGGACGGCCGGTGGGTGGTGTGGTCTTCGGACCGGAGCGGGGTCATGAACGTGCTGGGGGCCGAGGTGGGCGCCTCGTCGGGCCAGGCCGGGCCGCCCGTGATGCTCACGAACGTTCGGACGGGGCTCGCCTACCCGTCCGTCGACCCCACCGGGACGGGGGTGTACGCGAGCGGTCACCACGTCGACGGCTGGGAGGTCGAGCGGGTGCCCTTCGCCCCGACGAGCGCTCCGGCGGCGGCGCCGCCGCATCCGCGCTTCGCACCGGTCGAGGACCCGGCCCCGACGGGCGAAGCCGACGGGGAGATCGAAGGATACTCCCCCTTCCCGACGGTGCTGCCGCACTACTGGCAGCCGCGCTACCGGGACCCGGTGGTGGCGCCGGCGGTCGTGCGCGCCGGGCAGCTGATCCCCCGCCGGGAGCTCCTCCCGTTCGGCCTGGGCATCGAGACGGGCGGGATCGATCTCGTGGGCCGCCATTCCTGGTCCGCGTACGGGCAGCTCTTCACGGGCGACGCGGAGTTCGAGGGAGGCTTCGCGTACGCCTTCCGCGGACTCGGCAACCCGGTGTTCTCCATCCTCACGGAGCAGACCTGGGGCTCCGCCGGCACGCTCCTGAGCAATCCGCAGCAGGACACCCTCTACGTGATCGAGCGCGAGCAACGCCTAGATCTCGGCGTCTCGCTCGCGGTGCCCCGATGGCGGCGGGACCTGAGCTTCGCGGTGGGTGGCGGCTACGTGTGGGAGGCTCGCGCCCTCCTGGACACGCGCCTCGAGCCCTCGACGCGCTACCGCCTCGGCCGACCCAACAGCCAGCTCGTCGAGATGCGGGCCTCGGCCGCGCTGGGGACGGCGCGCTCGCACTCCTTCCAGATGGGCGGCACGCGCGGCCTGACCGCGGGCGTGTCGGCCCGGCGCCGGATCCACCTGGGGCTCTCCGGACCGGAGACCGGGGTGGTGGGCGTCGACCGCTCTTTCGACGAGGTCACCGGGCGGGTTCGCGCCTACTTGCCACTCTGGGGCGGTGGGCACGCCACCCACGTGCTGGCGGTGCAGCTCGCCGGCGGCTCGGCGTTCGGGCCGAACGCGCAGTTCGGGTTCTTCGGCCTGGGTGGGGCCGCCGGTGCCCCGGAGGCGGTGACGGGCCTCGAGCTCTTCGGGGGGAGCTTCCTCTTCCTGCCGGTGAGAGGATACCCACCCGTCACACGCGCCGGCCGGTACGCCTGGGCCGCCGCGGCGGAGTACCGCTTCCCCGTCGCACTGCTGAACTGGGGCGTGGGCGCCTGGCCGGTGCACTTCGACCGCGTCCTCGGCTCGATCTTCATGGACGTGGGCAACGCTTGGGACCCGTTTCCCCGCTTCGACCCCCTCACCTCGGTCGGGGCGGAGCTCACGGTCCAGATGCTCGGCCTCTTCCGGACCCCGCTCCTGGTGCGCAGCGGCGTCGCGGTGCCCCTCGTGGCGGCGACGGGCGCCGAGCTCTACGTGCGGGCCGGCCTGGCCTTCTGAGGGACCTTCCCCGCCGCTCGTGGGTACCCGAATAGAAACCGAAAATGCAGGGCTCCCAGGGGGTTTCCGAGGAGCGGAATCGGGCCCCGTCCGGCAAGCTTGACCCCAAGATCTAGGGCCCCTAATATGGCCCTGCCCCATATCTGGTAGTCGCCCCGAAGGTTTTCCACAGGCCATGCGGCGGCGGGAGCTAGCTCCCGCCGCTTTTCAACCTCTACATCCAGGGTTTTCCACCCTCCACTCCACAGGAGCTGGCCCGGAAATGACGCGCGAGCACGAGCCCCGACCCCGCCGTGAGCCCCGGATCTTCGACGACGTCCTCCCGGACGATCTACCCAGGCCTGAGCTCACGGAGAACGCGCGGCTCGTGCTGGCCCGGCGGTACCTGAAGAAGGACGGCGAGGGGAAGCCGACCGAGGAGCCGGAGGTGATGTTCTGGCGGGTCGCGCGGTCCATCGCCGAGGTGGACGCCGACTACGGTGCCTCGGAGGCGGCCGTGGACGAGGTCGCCCGGCAGTTCTACGACCTCATGATCCACGGGAAGTTCGAGCCGAACTCGCCCACGCTCATGAACGCCGGGCGGCCGCTCGGGCAGCTTTCGGCGTGCTTCGTGCTCCCCGTCGACGACGCCCTCTCGAACGGCCAGAGCGGCATCTACGACACGCTCAAGGCGATGGCGCTCGTGCACCAGAGCGGCGGCGGCACCGGCTTCTCCTTCTCCCGGCTGCGTCCCGAGGGTGAGACCGTCCGCTCGACGATGGGTGTAGCGTCGGGTCCCGTGTCGTTCATGAAGCTCTACGACGCGAGCACGGACGTCGTGAAGCAGGGCGGTACGCGCCGCGGCGCCAACATGGGCATCCTGCGCGTCGACCATCCGGACATCCGCACGTTCATCACCTGCAAGAACGACACGAGCCAGGTGACGAACTTCAATATCTCGGTCGCGATCACCGACGCGTTCATGAAGGCGGTCGCCGCGGGCGGCAGCTACGACCTCGTGAACCCGAAGACCGGCGTCGTGACGGGCCAGGAGAACGCGCGCGAGATCTTCGACATGATCGTGCACGGGGCGTGGCTCACCGGCGAGCCGGGCACCTTCTTCATCGACCGTGCCAACGAGTACAACCCGGTCCCCCACCTGGGAGCCTACGAGGCGACGAACCCCTGTGGGGAGCAGCCGCTCCTCCCCTACGACGTCTGCAACCTCGGAAGCGTCAACCTCGGCGTCTTCGTCAAGCCGGACGCGCGTCCGGGTGACGACCCCGACGAGGCGATCGACTGGGACGCCCTCGCGCAGGTGGTCCACCTCTCGACGCACTTCCTCGACAACGTCATCGACGCCAACGTCTACCCGCTCCCCGAGATCCACGACCTGGCGCAGCGGATCCGCCGCATCGGGCTCGGCGTGATGGGATGGGCGGACATGCTCGTGCGACTCGGCATCGCGTACGACTCCGACGAGGGTGTCGAGCTCGGCCGTCGAGTCATGGCCTTCCTCGACGAGCAGGCCCGGGTGGAGTCGGAGCGACTCGCCAAGACCCGGGGGGTCTTCCCCGAGTGGGCGCGCTCGATCTGGGGCCCGGACAAGACGGCGGCCCGGCGGGCCGACGGCGATCGCGTCCGGCCGAAGCGCAAGCTGCGCAACTGCAACCTCACGACCGTCGCGCCGACGGGCACCATCTCGATCTTCGCCGGCTGCTCGGGCGGCATCGAGCCGCTCTTCGCGGTCGCGTTCATGCGCAACCAGGCGGGCGCGCTCATGCCGGACGTGAACCCGGACTTCGTGCGGGTCGCGAAGGACGGGGGGTGGTACTCCGACGACCTCATGGAGAGGATCGCGGCCGAGGGACACATCCACTTCGACGAGGTGCCTGCCGACGTCCAGCGGGTCTTCCGCACCGCTCACGACATCACGCCCGAGTGGCACGTGCGCATGCAGGCGGCGTTCCAGGCGCATACGGACAGCGCGATCAGCAAAACGACGAACTTCCCGCGCGAAGCGACGGAGCGAGAAGTGCGGGAGATCTACGAGCTCGCCTTCGAGCTGGGCTGCAAGGGTGTGACCGTGTACCGCGACGGTTCCCGTGAGGGACAGGTGCTCTCGACGGGCAAGACGAGCCAGAGCGAAGTGGGCGCCGCAGCCGCCAAGGAAGTCTCCGACCTCGAGCACCGACTCGCCGACGCGCGGGAAGAGGCGCACAACCTCCGCGTGGAGGTCGAGCGCCTCAAGGCGGAGCTCCAGAGCCAGGACGTCGAGGCCGGCGCCGCGCGTCGCAAGCGCCAGCGTCCCGCGGCTCTGCGCGGCTACACCATGAAGATGAACTCGCCGCTCGGCGACCTCTATGTCACGATCAACGAGGACGAAGGCGGGCGGCCGTTCGAGGTGTTCTGCACGCTCGGCAAGGCCGGCGGTGCCGCCATGGCGGACGCCGAGGCCATGGGTCGGCTGATGTCGCTCGCGTTGCGCTCGGGGATCCCGATCCAGCAGGTGAAGGACCAGCTGCGTGGCATCTCCTGCGACCGTGCGGTCGGGCTCGGGCCGAACAAGGTGCTGTCGGTTCCGGACGCGGTCGGGCAGGCCATCGAGCGCTACCTGGAGGAGAAGGCGGGGGTGCAGGAAGCGCTCCCGCTCACGGTCGGCATGCCGCGCGGCGGGACGCAGCCGCAGGGCTCGGCGGCGGCTTCCGGGGGAGAGGTCTACGACATGGGCACCTGCCCGGAGTGCGGAACCGGCCACCTCGCCTTCGAGGAAGGGTGCAAGAAGTGCCACGTGTGCGGCTACTCGGAGTGCGGGTGAGGCACGTGCCGCCCGCGGGCGACTGACCCGCGGGGGCATTCCAGGCCGAGTGGGGTAGTGGGTCGAGCCGGGATCCCCACCCTAGGCCCTCGCACGCCAGCATGCGCCCTTCCCCACGCTCGGTTGCCCCCGCCCTCGGAGGCTGGGCTTTGGTGGTCGCGGGCTCGGCTGCGTTGTTGTCCGGCTGCGGCGAGGCGGACGGCGTCGCTGGGCCCACGCCGGGGCGCCCCGCCTTCGATGGCGACGCGGCGCTCGCGCTCGTGCGCACGCAGGTGGCCTTCGGCCCCCGAGTGCCCGGCACCCCCGGCCACGCCCGCCAGCTCGCATGGATGGTCGAGCGGCTCGACTCCCTCGCGCCGGTGGTGGCGGTCGACACCTTCTCCCACGTGACCACGGGCGGCGACTCCCTGACGCTGTTCAACGTGCTGGCCAGCTTCCGCCCGGAGGCCACCCGGCGCATCCTGCTCCTCGCGCACTGGGACACGCGGCCGCGATCCGACGCCGCGACCGACCCCGCGCTGCATGACGTGCCGGTGCCGGGCGCGAACGACGGCGGGTCGGGCACCGCCGTGCTGCTGCAGCTCGCCTCCATGTTCGCGGAGGTCCCCCCACCCATGGGGGTGGACCTCCTCTTCACCGACGGGGAGGACTACGGCCCGGGGGTCGACGACATGCTGCTCGGAGCCCGCCGCTATGCCGCCAACCTCCCGTCCCAGGGGCGGCCCGTGTACGGGGTCCTGCTCGACATGGTGGGAGACGCGGAGGGCAGCTTCCCGGTCGAGGAGATCTCCGCCGAGTTCGCGAGCGTCGTCGTGCGCAGGGTCTGGCGAGCCGCGGAGCGCCTCGGCTACCGAGACGCCTTCCCGAGCACGGTCGGCCGTGAGCTGGTCGACGACCACGTGCCGCTCATCGAGGCCGGCCTTCCGACCGCGAACATCGTCGACTTCGAGTATGGGCCGGGCAATCGCTATTGGCACACACCGGACGACACACCGGAGCGCCTGAGCGCCGCGACGCTGGAGATGGTCGGGGAAGTGGTGGCCGAGCTCATCTACTCGGGTGGTTAGCCCGGGTGCTTGCATCGCCCTGCATCGGCATTATAATACCTGATTCTTGCATAAACATTCATTCTTGGTGAGCGAGATGGCACAAGCAACCGCCTCGAAGACCGACGCCTTCCTGGCCGAAGTCGACAAGTACAGCGCCCATAACTACCACCCCCTGCCGGTCGTGCTGGAGCGAGGGGAGGGCGTCTGGGTCTGGGACGTCGAGGGGAACCGTTACCTGGACATGCTGAGCGCCTACTCGGCGGTCAACCAAGGGCACCGCCACCCGGCGATCATCGAGGCCGCCAAGGAGCAGCTCGACACGCTGACGCTGACCTCGCGTGCCTTCCACAACGACCAGATGGGTCCGTTCCTCAAGGAGCTCTGCGAGGCCACGGGCTTCGAGCGCGCGCTCCCGATGAACACGGGTGCCGAGGCGGTCGAGACCGCGATCAAGATGGTCCGGAAGTGGGGTTACAAGGTGAAGGGCGTAGCCCCCGGCAAGGCCGAGATCATCGTCTGCGAGAACAACTTCCACGGTCGTACCACGACCATCGTCGGCTTTTCCTCCGAAGAGCAGTACCGAGACGGCTTCGGGCCCTTCACGCCGGGCTTCAAGGAGATCCCGTACGGCGACGCCGCAGCGCTCGAGGCCGCGATCACCGAGAACACGGTGGGATTCCTCGTCGAGCCGCTGCAGGGCGAGGGCGGAGTGGTCGTGCCGGCCGCGGGCTTCCTGAAGAAGGCCCGGGAGATCTGCACCAAGAACCGGGTCGCGTTCATCGCCGACGAGATCCAGACGGGGCTCGGGCGGACGGGCCGCCTGTTCTGCTGTGACTGGGAGGGTGTGCGCCCCGACGTGCTAGTCGTCGGTAAGGCGCTCGGCGGCGGGGTCTACCCCGTCTCGGCCGCGATCGCCGACTCCGAGTACATGGACGTCTTCCATCCCGGCGACCACGGCTCGACGTTCGGTGGCAACCCATTGGCCGCAGCCGTGGCGCGTGCGTCGTTGCGGGTGATCCTGGACGAGAAGCTGCCCGAGCGCTCGGATCGCCTGGGCCGCTGGTTCACCGACAAGCTGCGGGCGATCGGCTCACCGCACGTGCAGGAGGTGCGCGGACGCGGGCTCATGATCGGGGTCGAGATCAAGACGTCCAGTGGGACGGCGCGCCCGTTCTGTGAGGCTCTCGAGGACAAGGGCGTGCTGGCGAAGGAGACGCACCATCAGGTGATCCGCTTCGCGCCGCCGCTCACGATCACGGAAGAGGAGCTCCAGTTCGCGCTCGACGCCGCCAAGGAGGTCCTGAGCGTCTGAGCCCGCCAGGTCTTCACCACTCGATGGAGCCCTGTTGGGTGGTGTCGATCTCTTCCCCCTTCTCGCCCTCGAAGAGCACCTGCTCGATCTGCTCGTAGAGGAACGCGCGTGCGCGCTTGTCCCTCGGGTCGAGCCCGTAGTGGTTGATGAGGAGCGTCTGGTGCTGGAGCCACTCCTGCCAGCACGACGAACAGATCTGGGCGAGGATGCGGTCGCCCAGCTCGGTCCGGAACGGAGCCTTGGCGAGGGCGGCGGACTCCTTGCCGCAGCGGCGGCACTGGATGGCGGGAGGGTCGCTCATGGCACCGGGGCGCAGGGGAGGAGGGTCGGCTCGGGTCTACCCACCGCGCGCGCCCCGGATCCAGGGCTCCACGAGACGGACCCGTCCGTCCGTTCCGACGTGGACGCTCGCAGGGGGGCTGGTTAGCTTCAGGGCCTTGTTTTGCCTGTGAGGTTGCATGGCCCTGACGAAAAGACAGCTCACCCACCTAGAGAAGCGCCTTCTGGACGAGCGGGAGCGTGCGCTCAAGGCCCTCGGCCTCTTCGACAAGATGACGAAGGCGGACCGGGAGTCGGGCGACTCCGACCTCGCCGCGTACACGGACCACATGGCCGATCAGGGGACCGAGGCGATGGAGCGTGAGAAAGCGGCCATCTTCGCGACGAAGGAAGGGCGGTATCTCTATCGCCTCGAGGAGGCCCTCCGCCGTCTCTACAACGACCCCAAGAAGTTCGGCACCTGCCACACCTGCGGGTCGGACGTGGGGTTCGAGCGGCTCGACGCGCTGCCACACGCGCGCTACTGCATCGACTGCAAGCTCAAGGAAGAGTCCGCGGCGTAGCGAGGCTGCTCACGCCTCCACCCCGGCGCGGGGCTCAGGCCGCGCCGCGGATCGCCGCCAGGAAGTCCTTCCCGAGGATCTCCGCCTTCCAACGCCGCATCCCTTCGATCGCGACGAGGTCCTCGACGCTCTTGGGCGCCGCTCGGGCGATGTCCAGCACGACCGCGTTCGCCAGCAGCGTCCCCTTGGAGAGACCCACCTCGTCGGCTCGTCGGTTCCGGATCTTCTTGAGTCGCTCGGCGAGCTCTTCGACCGCGGGTGTGGGCCGCCCGGGTCCGCGACGGGCCGGCTTGGGGTAGGGTCGGAGCTGGGCATCGGGCAGCTCGGCGACACGGCGCAGCCTGCGCACCAGCTCGGCGCCCTCTTCCTGTGCCATGCGCGTCGGGAAGCCCTTGATGCCGGTCAGGTCCCCGGTCCTCTTGGGGGCGGCGGCGACCGCCTCGATGAGCGGCCCGTCGGACACGATGCGGAAGGGCGCGCGGTCCCGCGTGCGTGCGATTTCGTCCCGCCACTCGAGCGCCTCCCGGAGCGCCGTGACCTGACGGGCGGAGAGCTTCCGCGCGCCGCGCACGCGCACCACCGGGTCCTCGGGCTCGCTCGCATCGGCGGAGTCGATCGACCGCTCCAGCGCGAGGCACTCCTCCGCCGCCCACTCGGCGCGCCCAGCCTGTTCGAGCTCCACGGCGAGGATGTCGGCGAGGGAGAGGAGGTACCGCGTGTCGTCCGCGGCGTATGCGAGCATCGCGTCCGGCAGGGGACGCTCCGCCCAGTCGGCCCGCTGGTACTTCTTCGACACCCGCACGTCGAGGCGCGACTCGAGCAGCGCCGATAGGCCTATCGACTCCTCGCCGAGCAGCTGGGCCGCGATCTGCGTGTCGAACAGGCCGCCGAGGCGGATGCCCAGGTCCCTTCGCAGGAGGCGCAGGTCGAAATCGGCTCCGTGCATGACCACCGTGACGTCCCGGCGCTCGAGCGCTCCCTTGAGCAGCTCGGACGGGTCGAAGGCCAGGGGATCCATCACGTACGTGCCCGCGTCCGTGGTGAGCTGCACCAGGCACAGCCGATCGGAGTAGCGATGGAAGCCCGCCGCCTCACAGTCCAGCGCCAGCCTCGGTGCCGAGGTGAGCTCGGCCCGTAGCGCCGCGGCGTCTTCGGCGGACTGGATGTGGTGGTGCGGCATCTCGGCGGATGAGCGACGGTCCAAGGCTTTCACGCAGGCGCGGAAACGAAAACGGAGCGAGGCTCCGGCGTCCACCCCTCGGGAGTTGCCGGCCGCCCGGGGCCTTGGCCACAATTCCCCTCCCGCCGCTCCACTCCTTCCTTCTCCGGCCGGTGGCCATGCTTCGAACCAAGGTCGTGTGCACCCTGGGGCCCGCCACGTCCTCGAAGGAGGTCATCCGGGGCCTGGTCGCGGGGGGCATGGATCTGGCCCGCGTGAACATGTCGCACGGCCACCACGACGCCCACGCCGCGCTCGTGCGGGAGGTGCGGGCTGCGGCCCGTGAGGCGGGTCGACCCGTCGCGATCCTCATCGACCTCGCGGGTCCCAAGATCCGCGTGGGAGAGCTGGCGGAGCCCGTCGAGCTGGAGGTCGGGAGCGTCGTCGTCGTGGCTCCTGAGGAGGGCGCCGGGGCGGGGGAGATCCCGACGACGTACGCACCGCTCGCCGAGGAGATCCGGGCGGGAGACGTGGTCCTGATGGACGACGGGCTGCTCGAGCTGCGATGCGTCGGCGTCGACGGGGATCGCACCCGCCTCGAGGTGGTGCGCGGCGGCACGCTGAAGAGCCGCAAGGGGATCAACCTTCCCAACGTCGAGGTGAAGGCGCCGTCGCTCACCGAGAAGGACCTCGTGGACCTCGACTTCGCCCTCGAGCTCGGCGTGGACTACGTCGGACTCTCCTTCGTGCGGCGCCCCGAGGACGTGACCGATCTCAAGGAGCGCGTGGGCCGGCGGGCCCTCGTGGTGGCCAAGATCGAGAAGGTGCAGGCCCTCCGGGCCCTCGAGGAGATCATGGCGGAGACCGACGCGGTCATGGTCGCCCGCGGCGACCTGGGCGTGGAGCTCCCCTTCGAGCGTGTGCCCCTCGCCCAGAAGCGCATCATCCAGCTCGCCAACTACTACGGGCGGCCGGTGATCACGGCGACGCAGATGCTCGAGTCGATGATCGAGCACCCACGCCCGACGCGGGCGGAGGCCTCCGACGTGGCGAACGCCATTCTGGACGGGACGGACGCCGTCATGCTCTCCGGGGAGACGGCCACCGGCGCCTACCCGCTGCAGGCGCTCGCGGCCATCGTTCGCATCGGGACCGAGATCGAGCGCAGCGGCTTCCTCGAGCGCGGGCCGCGGTACCTTACCAGACCGGGCCCCCGCTCGCACCGCGGCGCCTCTCCGAGGGAGCACGCCATCGCTTCGGCTACGGTCGATGCCGCGCGCCAGACGGGCGCTCCCGCCATCGTGGTGATCACCCGCTCGGGGTTTTCGGCGCGCCTCGTCTCCTCCTACCGGCCGGCCGTGCCCGTCTTTGCGATCACCAAGGATCCGGCTACGTATCGTCAGCTGCCGGCCGTATGGGGTGTGCACCCGGAGCTGGCGGAGGGGGTCGAGGAGACGTACGAGAGTCTGGCGGCTTTCGGTCGCGAGCGGGTCCTGGCCAGCGGCATCGGCGAGCCGGGCGCGGCGGTCGTGGTCACCTCGGGCTTCCCCTTCCACGAGGCCGGCACGACGAACACGATGCGACTCGAGCGGCTCTAGCAGGTCACCGTAAGAGATGGGAGTGATGAAGCTGACCTTCCTGGGCACTGGTACCTCGTTCGGGGTGCCCGTCGTCGGGTGCGACTGCCGGGCCTGCACTTCCACGGACCCACGCGACAAGAGGACCCGGCACGGGGCGGTCGTCGAGACATCCGCGGGACGGCTGCTGGTCGACACGCCCACCGAGCTCAGGCTCCAGCTCATCGCCGCGGGGATCAGCGCCGTCGACGCGATCTGGTTCACGCACGTGCATGCCGACCACATCCACGGCATCGACGACGTGCGCGTCTTCACGGTTCGCCGCGGCGACATGCCGGCCTACGTCCCCGTGGAGTACGTCCCGACGCTCGAGGAGCACTTCCGCTACATCTTCGACCCCGCGGTGGAGCCCCCCAAGGGGAGCTCGAAGCCGCGCGTGCGGCTCCACGAGATCCGCCCTGGAGAGCCTCTGGAGATCGTCGGCGAGACGTTCGTGCCCGTGAAGGTGCCGCACGGGGATGTGCAGGTGTACGGGTTCCGCGTGGGGGCGCTCGGATACGTCACCGACGCCAAGCTGCTTCCCGATGACGCGATGGAGGCGCTGCGAGGCGTGAAAGTGCTGGTGCTGAACGCGCTCTGGTTCGGCAAGCCACACGCCTCCCACTTCAACATCGAGGAGGCGGTCGAAGCGTCGCGGCTCGTGGGGGCGGAGCGCACCTACCTGACGCACCTGACCCATCGCGTCACTCATGCGGAGCTCGAGGAGCGCCTCCCATCAGGCGTGTACGCTGCGTTCGACGGACTCACGGTGGAGGTCGATCAATGAGCGGGATTCGCCTCGATTTCGGGAACATGATGGCCCCCGGCCTGGCGGAGGGTGTGTCGCCCGAGGTCCTCGGTGGCGAGCTCTCCGAGCGTTTCGGGGCCGCCCATCGGGCCGTCGAGGAGACACGGGCGGCGGGTGAGCTCGGCTTCCTCGATCTGCCCTACGCGTCCGAGACGGTGGGTGAGGTGAAGCGGCTGGCCGAGGGCTTCGGCCAGTGGTTCGAGGACATCGTCGTGCTCGGGATCGGCGGCTCGGGTTTGGGCGCCAAGGCGCTCAAGAACGCGCTCCTGGGGCCCTACTGGAACGACAGGTCGGCGGACGAGCGCGATCACTTCCCCCGCCTCCACGTGGTGGACAACCCCGATCCCTTCACGATGCAGGGGCTGCTGGAACGACTGGACCCGGCGCGGACGCTCTACAACGTCGTCAGCAAGTCGGGGGCGACCGCCGAGACCATGGCGCAGTACCTGGTGGTTCGGCGCGTCGTGGAGGAGGCGGTGGGCGAGGCGAGCGCGCGAGGCCATTTCCTCTTCACGACCGATCCGGCGAAGGGAGTGCTACGGCGGATCGGGGAGGGGGAGGGCATCCCCATGCTGCCGGTCCCCGAAAACGTGGGTGGGCGCTTCTCGGTGCTCTCGCCGGTGGGTCTCCTGCCCGCGGCCGTCTGTGGGATCGACGTCGACGCGCTTCTGGCAGGGGCGGCGGCCATGGAGGCGCGCTGCCGCTCGGAGGTGCTCGCCCACAACCCCGCCGGCGTGCTCGCGGCACTGCTGCACCACGCCGACGTGAGCTGGGGCCGACCGATCCATGTGCTCATGCCGTACTCCGACAGGCTCCGATCCCTCGCGCTCTGGTTCCAGCAGCTCTGGGCGGAGAGCTTGGGCAAGGCCCGGACGGTCGATGGGGACATGAGGGCGACGGGACCCACGCCCGTCGCCGCCCTCGGCGCCACGGACCAGCACTCCTTCCTCCAGCTGCTCATGGAGGGCCCTCAGGACAAAGTCGTACTGTTCGTGGAGGTGGAGGATCACGGCCCTGACGCGACGATCCCGAACCGGCACCCCGAGATGCCCGAGCTCTCGTACCTGGGTGGACATTCGCTGGGTGCGCTCATCAACACGGAGCGGCGCGCCACGGCCGAGGCGCTGCGGCGGGAGGGCCGCCCGAACGCCACGCTCTACATGCCGCGCGTGGCGGCCCGTGAGCTCGGGGAGCTCCTGATGCTCTTCCAAGTGGCGACGGTCTATGCCGGCGCCCTCTACCGCGTGAACCCGCTCGACCAGCCCGGGGTCGAGCTCAGCAAGCGGCTGACCTACGGGCTCATGGGCCGTGAGGGCGTCGAGCGCCCGAGCATCCCCGACGACGACGGCCGCTGGTCGGTGTGAGGGGGTGCCGGGTCGGCGGGTGCCGGTGCCGGCCGGTGGAAGGCATGCCCCGCGCCCGTTAACTTCAGGTGCTTCCCGGGTCGGAGAAATGCCAATGAGAGATTCAGACGAAGGTCCTTACATCGTCATCGAGCGTGACCACGGCGGTGGCGTCGGCTCGTTCCTGCTCGGCGCCCTCGTGGGAGCCGGCCTGGCCCTCCTTTTCGCCCCCAAGTCGGGTGCCGAGACGCAGGAGGAGCTCAAGGAGCACGCGCGCAGGCTGCGGAACGCGGCCGAGGAGCGCGTTCGTGAGGCGCAACGCCAGCTGGAGGATCGCTTGGACGACGTGCGCGAGGGCATGCAGACGCGGTTCGATGGTGTGAAGGACGCCGTGAGCGCGGGTCGCTCGGCAGCTACGGACGCCCGGGCCGACCTGGAGAAGAAGCTGGAGCGCTCGAAGGCCGCGTACCGGGCCGGCGTGCAGGCGGCGCGGGAGTCGATCGCGGCCGAGGCGGGGGACGGCGACAGCGAAGCCGGCTGACCCGGCCCGGCTTGACCGGCTCGCGTCCGATCGCTCGCGCCCGGGAGTTCCTGCGACTCCTTTGGGAGAAAGCAGACGACGACGACGCGCTCTTCATATCGGCGGCGATCGCCTGGGGGGTGCTGTTCGCGCTGGTGCCGCTGCTCGCCCTGGGCATCGGCCTCACCGGGTTCGTGCTCAGCGCACGCTTCTCCGACTCGACCGACGCGGTCCTGGCGCTCTTCGCCCGGGTCCTTCCCGAAGGGGAGGCCGGAGCGGAGCTGGCGGAGCTGCTCCACACGCTCGTCGGTGAGGTGATGGTGAACCGGACCGGCCTCACCGTGGTCGGCTCGGTCATCTTCATCTGGTTCGCGAGCCGGCTGTCGGGGTCACTGCGGAGCGCGCTCTACAAGGTCTTCGAGGTCGGCGTCCGGCGCGGCATCGTCATCGGCAAGCTGTTCGACATGCTCGCGGTGGTCCTGGGCGTGATCCTGGTGACGCTGAACATGGGGATCACCGTGGCGCTCGCGGCGGCCCTGGACTTCGGGGTCGACATCCTCGGCTGGGGCGGGCCCACCTACTCGCTCGCGGAGCGGATCCTCGGCATCTCGATCGCGTTCCTGTCGATCTGGACTCTGTTCGTGATCATCTACCGGTACCTCCCGGTTCGCTTCACGCCCTGGAAGACTACCCTGATCGCGGCCACCTTCGCGGCCGTGGCGCACGAGGCCCTGAAGCTGGCCTTCAGCTGGTATGCCACCGAGCTGGCCAACTACACGTCGACCCTCGGGAATCTGGCCACCATCGCCGTCCTGCTGCTCTGGATCTATTACGGGGCCCTGGTGTTCATCCTTGGCGGCGAAGTCGCCCACGTGTACGTCATGCTGGAGGGCAGGCGATCGGAAGCCGCGTAAGCAGGAACGGGGGAGAGCACGTGGTGGCGAGAAACCGTAAGGCGCGCCACGAGTTCGAGATCCTGGAGACGGTCCAAGCGGGCATGGAGCTCCGTGGGCCCGAGGTCAAGTCGATCCGGGCCGGCCAGGTGTCCTTCCTCGACTCCTTCGCCCGCGTGGAGCGTGGGGAGGTCTGGCTCTACAGCCTCCACGTGAGCCCGTACGAGCAGGCGAACCGCTTCAACGTAGACCCGACCCGCCCCCGCCGGCTGCTGCTCAACAAGCAGGAGATTCGGCGCCTCGCCACCGCGGTCGATGAGAAAGGTCTCACACTCGTGCCGCTGGACATCCATTTTGCACGCGGGTACGCGAAAGTCACCCTCGCCGTCGCACGGGGTAAGAAGCTCCATGACAAGCGGGAGACCTTGAAGAGACGCATGCAGGAGCGAGAGGCCCAGCGGGCCATGGAGGATCGTTGAGGCGCCTGGTGGTGATCGCGCTCTGGGTCCTGGCCGCCGTACCGGTGGGCGCCCAGGCGCCGCCCGCGTTCAGCGTGGAGCGGGCGGACGGCTCCGTGGCGCCCCTCGCGGTCGCGCTCGACCGCGGGTACGCGGCCGTGCCCCTGAGCGCCTTCCGCGACCTGGGGTGGTCCGTCACCGAGGCGGGCGCCGAGGTCACGATCTCTGTCCCGAACGAGATCGCCATCGCGCTGCGGGTGGACTCGCCTTTCTTCCGCTGGGACGGCGTCGCCCTCCAGCTCGCCGATCCCCCGTATCGAAACGCCGGGCAGGTGCACGTCCCCGTCCAGATGCTGACCGACTTCTTCCCGCGGCGTCTGCCGGACCTCTACGAGTTCGACGGCGCCCGGGCGCGCCTGCGGGCCGGGGATCCGGTGCCGGCCAGCGGTGCGGCCGCTTCGGCGCCCGAGCAGGCCGCCGGCCCGGCCGAGGCCGTCCAACGTCTTCCGACGGGCCCCTCGCCCTATCGAGGGCCGCGGGTCGTGGTGATCGACGCGGGTCACGGGGGAGCCGACCCGGGCGCGCTCGGCCCGCGCGGCATCCGCGAGAAAGACGTCGCTCTCGGGATCGCCCTCGAGGTGGCGCGGGTCCTCAGGCAGCATCCCAACCTCGAGGTGCACCTCACGCGGGACTCGGACACCTTCGTGGACCTCTGGCAGCGGGGCGAGATCGCGTCGAAGCTCAAGGGGGAGCGGCCCGGGCTCTTCGTTTCGATCCACGCGAACTCCTTCCCGAACAACCGATCGGCGCGCGGCTTCGAGACGTACTTCCTCTCCGAGGCTCGAACCGAGCACGAGCGCCGAGTCTCGGCGATCGAGAACGCACCGTTGAGCTTCCAGGGGCAGAGCGTCGACGCGTCGGCGGAGCCGGACCTCAGCTTCATACTGCGCGAGCTCCGTAACCTCGACCACCAACACTGGTCCTCCCTGCTGGCCCAGTTCGTCCAGGAGGAGCTCGGTGACTTCCATCCCGGTCCGGACCGGGGCGTGAAGCAGGGCGTGCTGGCGGTGCTCACCAACGCGCTGATGCCGTCCATCCTCGTGGAGGCCGGCTATCTCTCGCACAGCGAGGAGGGCCGACTCATGGGCGAGAGCTCCTTCCAGCGCCAGGCGGGCCAAGCGGTCGCGCGGGCAGTGGTGCGTTTCTTCGAGCGCTACCCACCGGAAAGCGGGGGGGGATCCCGGGAGGAGGAGTGACCCTTCGGGGCGCCGCGCTCGTCGGCGCCGTTCTCCTCGGGGCCTGCACGCACTACAACACGCTCTACAACGCTGAGCGCGTCTATGAGAGCGCCGAGCGGGAGCGGCGCGCCGGGCGCGATTCGCTGGCCCTCGTGCAGTATCGGGACGTCGTCCGCAAGACCGCCGACGCGTATCGGAGCCGTCCGGACGACGACCGCGCGCCAGAGATCCTCTACCTGCTCGGTAGAGCCCAGCTGCGCGCGGGCGAGCCCCGGGCGGCGGCGTCGGCGCTGCAGGAGGCCGCGGCCCGCGCGACCACGTCGGAGCGCCGCTCCCACGCGCTCGTCTACCTCGCGGCCGCGAAGGCCCGCTTGGCCGACGCGGAGGGCGCCGTCGCCACGCTCGAAGAGGCATTGCGCGGAAACGTCACCGGAGAGGCGCTCGCCGAGGCGCGGCTGCTGCGCGGCTCGCTGCGGCTGTCGGGGGACTCGGACAATCAAGGCTGGTCCGAGCTCGCCGCCGCGACCGCCGACCCCGCCCTGCGGGTCGAGGCGGGCCTGGAGCACCTTCGGCTCAGCGTCGAGCACGGCGAGCGTGAGCGCGCACGCGAGGCGGTCACCTTCCTCCTTTCCGAGCGCACCGCGGGCGAGCGGCTCGATACCCTCAGCCGGCTCGTTCACCGAGCTGGCTCGATTTGGGGATGGGCGGCCGCAGCCGACCTCATGGGCGCTGCGGACTCGACGCGTTGGGATCAGCCGCACCGCGGGTTGGTCCGCCTCGAGCGCGCGAGTCTCCTCTACGAAGCAGGGGACTCGCTGGGCGCCCGCGCGCTCGCTGGCCGGGTGGCGACGGGGCGGGGCCAAGCCGCGGTGGAGGCGCGCTTGACGCTTGCCGGCTGGCGCCTCGCCGCGGCACGCGACCTCGGGGTCGCCGCCTCCGTGCGCCCGCTCCTCCTTCCCGTCAGCGGCGAGCCTCGAGTCCGGGACGTCCTTCTGGCCTTGGACGAGGTCGAAAGGCACGCCGCGCTCGGGCTCGACCAGCCCCTCGGGTGGTTCGCCGCAGCCGAGGTAGCTCGCGACCGGTTGGGGGCGCCCATGCTCGCGCGCGGCTTCTTCCTGGCATACGCGGACTTCGATCCCACCGATCCCTGGGCGCCCAAAGCCCTGCTCGCGGCGCTCGACACCTCGCGCGACCCCGCCGACCACGACTGGCTCCGCGGGCGCCTGGAGGCGCACGACTCCAGTCCTTACGTTCTTGCCGCTCGGGGCCGGCCGTCGGCCGCCATGGACGACTTGGAGGAGGAGCTGCGCGTGCGGCTTCAGGAGATCACCGGCCGGTGAGGCTGGCTCAGGAGCTCTTCGGCGCAACCTTCCAGAATCCGATCCTTCTCGCCGCCGGGACGTGCGGCTTCGGCGAGGAGCTGGCCGAGGTGATCGACCTGGAGCGGCTCGGCGGCTTCGTCACAAAGTCCGTCACGGTCGAGCCGCGGAAGGGAAACCCAGCTCCGCGTGTGGCGGAGTTTCCGGGTGGCATGCTCAACTCGGTGGGGCTCGCCAACCCCGGGCTCGAGGCCGCTCGGCGGGAGAAGCTGCCCTGGCTCGACGCCAATGTGCGCCGGGCACGCGTCTTCGTGAGCCTCGCGGGGCACACGGTCCAGGAGTTCTACCGTCTCGTCGAGGGTCTGGACGACGGTCCCGGCTTCCTGGGCTTCGAGCTGAACCTCTCCTGTCCCAACGACGCGAAGCGGGGCGGTCCTCCCTTCGCGCTGGATCCGGAGGCTGTACACGAGATCGTGTCGGGCGCCCGGGCGCGCACCGAACGGCCGCTCCTCGCGAAACTGGCGCCCAACGACCCCGCGCTGGGCCGTACGGTGAAGGTCGCCTCGGACGCGGGCGCCGACGGGCTCACTCTCGTCAACACCGTGCCCGGGCTGCTCCTGCTGCCCGACACGGGTGACGCCGAGCTGGGCGCCGGCCCCGGCGGGGTGAGTGGCCCGGCGCTCCTGCCCGTGGGCCTGCGGGCCGTGAAGGAGGCGCGTCGACACTCCGCGCTCCCCCTCCTGGGCGTGGGGGGGGTCCTGACTCCCGGCGACGCCGTGGCGTATGCGCGCGCGGGTGCATGCCTCGTCCAGGTCGGGACCGCTTCGTTCGCGGATCCCCGGGTCGGGGTCCGGCTCGCCGGCGGGCTCGAGCGATGGGGGCGCCGTCGCGGCGTGGCGGCGTGGTCGGACCTCGTGGCCCACGGCGAGGTGGGCACGCGTGCCTGAGGTGATCGTCGCCCTGGACACGCCCTCCGGCCCAGAGGCCCTGGGGCTGGCCGAGGCGCTGGGCGACGCCGCCGACTTCTACAAAGTGGGGCTCGAGCTGTATACGGCCGAGGGTCCCGATGTGGTGCGAGAGCTGGTCACCCGCGGGAAGCGCGTCTTCCTCGACCTGAAGCTGCACGACATCCCCAACACGGTCGCGGGAGCCGTCCGCGCCGCCTGCGCCCTCGATGTCGACCTGCTCACCGTCCACGCCAGCGGCGGTCCCTCCATGATGCGGGCCGCGGCGGAGGCGGCATCGGGTCGCACCCGGGTGGTGGGGGTCACCGTACTCACGTCCCTCGACGCTGCGGAGCTCGGCCGTCTATGGGGGCGCGAGGTCGGCTCGGTCCCGGACGAGGCGACCCGGCTCGCTTCGGAGGCCCGGGAGGCCGGGCTCGCGGGTGTGGTCGCGGCGGCCTCGGATGCGCGGCGCGTCCGCGCCGCCTCGGGTGAGGGCTTCGTGCTCGTCGTGCCGGGCATCCGGCCCGCTGGCTCGGGGCGGGACGACCAGCGTCGGGTCGCGACGCCGGCGGACGCCGTCGTGGCCGGGGCCGATTACCTTGTGGTCGGTCGAGCGATCACGCGCGCCGAGCATCCGACCGCGGCGCTCGCCGCGGTGCTCGACGAAGTCGACCGGGCCGCCCTGCGCGGCACCCTGTGAATCCGAAGCCACCCACTACATGCCGCTGAAGGTCTTCGACACCAAGTCCCGCAAGCTGAGCGACTTCACTCCGTTGGAGGCGGGGAAGGTCCGCGCCTACGCCTGCGGCCCGACGATCTACGACCACGCGCACATCGGGAACTTCCGGACCTTCCTCTTCTTCGACCTCGTGCACAGGTACCTGGAGTGGAGCGGGTACGACGTACGGTTCGTCATGAACCTCACCGACGTAGACGACAAGACGATCGCGGGAGCGGTGGCTGCCGGCGCAACGGTGGGGGAGTTCACCGAGCCGTACGGCGAGGCGTTCCTCCGGGACGCGCGCACGCTCGGGATGCGCGCCGCCGACGCGTACCCGCGCGCGACCGCCTACATCGACCGCATGGTGCGCTTCATCGGACGACTGGTGGACTCCGGGCACGCGTACGAGGCGGACGACGGCGCCGTCTACTTCTCCGTGGCAAGCTTCTCGCCGTATGGGCGCCTGAAGGGGATCGACACGTCCTCCCTGCGCGTGGGGGCGCGGGTGGCCCAGGACGACTACGACAAAGAGGACGCGCGGGATTTCGCGTTGTGGAAGCCGGCCACGGAAGAGGACGAGCGGGCGGAAGCCGCGTGGGACTCTCCGTGGGGGCGCGGCCGCCCCGGCTGGCACCTGGAGTGCTCGGTCATGAGCCTCGCGGAGCTGGGGGATACGCTGGACCTCCACCTCGGGGGCGAGGACCTGATCTTCCCCCACCACGAGAACGAGATCGCCCAGTCGGAAGCCGCGACCGGCAAGACGTTCGTCCGGAACTGGCTGCACGTGAAGCATCTCCAGGTCGAGGGCCGGAAGATGTCGAAGTCCCTCGGGAACTTCGTCACTGTGCGGCAGCTGCTCGACGAAGGGTACGACCCGGCTTCGATCCGTCACCAGCTCGTCTCCGCCCACTACCGGAGTGACCTGAACTTCACGCGTGACGGGCTGGACGCCTCGCGGCGAGCCGTTCAGCGCCTGCTCGACTTCGACGCCCGGCTCGAGGGCCTGGCGGCGGCCGGGGAGGGTGCACCGAGTGCGCTGACCGAGGTCGCGCAGCAGGCCCTCGGCGACTTCCGCGCAGCGATGAATCAGGACTTCAACACGGCCGATGCCCTCGCCGCCCTCTTCACCCTGGTGAGCCGAGTGAACGCGACCTTGGACCGGGAGCCGGCCGTGTGTGGGGCCGATCGCGACGCGGTCAGGGCCGCGGTGGCTTCCATGGACGAGGTGCTCGGGCTACTGGAGGTCGCGCGCGCCTCGCGAAGGGTCGAGGAGGACGTCGCGGCGTGGGTGGAGGAGCGAATCGAAGCTCGGGCGGAGGCTCGCCAGCGGAAGGACTTCGCCGCGGCCGACGCGATTCGCGACGAGCTCGCCGGGCGTGGCATCGTGCTGGAGGATGGACCCGCCGGCACGCGCTGGAAGGTCGTCGGCTGATGTCGGCCGGCACGGGCGGGGGCGGCAGGCATCGCGAGCCCGGCCTGTGGCAGCAGTTCCGTCGCCGGCGCGTCACGCGCACCGTGCTGCTCTACCTGGTGATCTCCTACCTGGTCGCGGAAGCCGCGCTCTTCTTGAGCCCCGTGCTCGGGATGACGGAGGTGGGCCTGCGGGTGGTCCTCGGGGCCATCGTGCTCGGCTTCCCGGTGGCCGTCGTGTTGGCCTGGACCTACGACGTCACCCCCACGGGCATCGTGAAGACCCCCGAGGACCTGGCCGCGGAGCCGCCTCCCTCCCCCGGTCCCGAGCGCGGCTGGGTGATGCTCGGCGGCGTCGCGCTCGTGACGGCCCTGATCCTACGGCTCCTGAGGGGCTGAGCTTTCCCGCGAGGTCCCGCAGACGTTCGTTGACCATCGAAAAACGCGGCCGTTAGCTTCGACCGCGAGCGCTGGCGTAGCTCAACTGGTAGAGCAGCTGATTTGTAATCAGCAGGTTGGGGGTTCGAGTCCCTTCGCCAGCTTGTGCGGCCCACGACGGCGG
>JBFGFY010000003.1:0-56357 GCA_041579355.1 Longimicrobiales bacterium
GACCCCATCGCGCGGAGCAGCCTCCGCGCAATGGAGAGCCCGATTCCGCTGCTGGAGAAGTACCGGCCGTCTTCCGTCCGATCAGAGCGGCGCCTGAAAGGCTGGAAGAGGGTGCGCTGCTCCTCGGCTGAGATGCCCCGGCCAGTGTCCTGCACGTAGAACTCGATGCGGCCGTGCGTGATCGCTCGCACGCCCAGCTCGACCGTACCCTCGTCCGTGAACTTGAGGGCGTTGGTCGTGAGGTTGAGGAGAACCCGGCTGAGCGCATGGGGGTGGCCGTGTGCCTGCCAGCGCTCGGGAACGACGAGGCGGAGCTCGAGGCGCTTCTCCTCGACGATGGGAAGCACCATTCGCTCGACGCTGCGGAAGACGTCTATGAGCGCGAAGGGCTGTGCGTCCGCCTCCAGCAGATCCTGCTCGCGTCGTGCCAGGTCCATCACGTCCTGCGCGATGCCTGCGAGGCCGAACGCAGCGGAGTAGACCAGACCCAGCTGGCTCTTCTGGAGCTCCGTGACCGGGCCGCTGTGGCCGTCCCGTAGCGCCTCCGCGAGAAACAGGATGGACGTGAGGGGGGAGCGGAAGTCGTGGGCCACCTCGACGAGTAGCTCGAAAGCTCCGGGCCCTTGCATGACGCTGCGGAGATCTTCGCCGTCGGCCACACGCGCCGCCGGCGCGGACCGGCGGCTCCCGCGAACGACCGTGCATGCCCGGAGGACGGTCAGGGTCGCCGCAGCAGTGTCCCCGTCCGTGGGTGCAGCCAGGAGCTCGCGGGCGAGTGCCTCCATGAGGGGCTCGAACAGCGGGCTCGCGGCCACCCATTCCCGCATGGTGGCGGGGTCGGCTCCGCGGATCACCTCGTCCAGCTTGGCCCGCAGCGTGGCGAGATAGCCCTCGGCTCGCTGCACCCCTCCGGGGGCGAGAGGGTGATAGATCTCCTCGATCCGCTCGGCCACCCGTCGGGTGGCGGCATCGAGCAGGTCACTCGGCGTCTGCGCCATGCCGATGCCGGGGTGCGGGGGCTCCGTGGACATTACCCGGGCGGGGCCGACCTCCCGGTAGAAGCATCGAGTACCGCGTCCTTTTCGAGCCCGTGCTTCTCCATGAGGCGATACAGCGTGGTCCGGTCGACGCCGGCCATGCGTGCGGCGTCGGAAATATTCCCGCCCGAAGACCGGACGACGTGCGTCAGATAGTCGATCTCGAAGCGGGTCAGCACCTGGTCGCGCGCCATGTGGTAGTCGAGGTTCATCGTCGCGCGGTCGAACGTGACGGGCCCACGCTCGGTGTCGTCTTCGTCGACGAAGACGACGTGGTCGGGCCGCACTTCCTCACCCGGCGTGGCCATGACCACGAGATGCTCGATGACGTTTCGAAGCTCGCGCACGTTTCCGCGCCACGGTGCCCGCCGCAGGGTCTCGACCGCCTCGCGAGAAAGGGTCGGGAGGGGGGCGTGGGGCTCCCGGTGCTGGCTCCAGAACTGGGCGAGGAACCGCTCGGCGAGCACGGGGATGTCCTCGGGTCGCTCGCGGAGCGGCGGGATGTGAATTGGTACCACGCGGAGTCGATAGTGGAGGTCCTTGCGCAGGGTGCCGTCCTGTACCGCCTTGATAGGATCGCGATTCGTCGCCGCGATGAACCGAACATTGACGACCGCGTCCGTCTTCGTGGAGCCCACCCGGCGCACGACGCCGTCCTGCAAGACTCTGAGGAGCTTGGCTTGAGTGGGGAGCGGGAGCTCGGTGAGCTCGTCCAAAAAGAGCGTGCCGCCGTTGGCTACCTCGAGCAGGCCCTCCTTCTCGCGCACCGCACCGGTGAAGGCCCCTTCGACGTGACCGAACATCTCGGACTCGAGCAGCGCCTCGGGAATCGCGGCGCAGTTCACGGGCACGAGCTCTCGGCTGTTCCGCCGGCTATGGAGATGGATGTACTGCGCGATCAGCTCCTTGCCCGTCCCACTTTCGCCCGTGATGAAGACCGACGCGTCGGTGCGGGCGACTTTGGACGCGAGCTCCATGACCTTTGCGAGGGCCCTGCTGCCCCCATAGATCGGCACCTGGTCGCTCAAGCTCGCGAGCGACGCCGGTCGTTCCGCGCGTGTGCCGCTCTCGCGGCCGACGACCACCGCGTGCGCGGCCCGTCCCACGAGAATCTCGAAGTGCGTTGCCGAGAACGGCTTGGGCAGGTAGTCCCAGGCCCCTGCCCGCAGCGCCGTCACGCTCGACTCGACGCTCGGGTTTCCGGTCATCACGATGATGAGCGTGTCGGGGTTCGCCTCGTGGGTCGCCGCCATGAGGTCGAGGCCAGACACCTGGGACATGTACAGATCCAGCAGGACTACGTCGAAGCGTCGGTTTTTGACCAGCCGGAGGGCGTCCTCGCCCCGGCCCGCAACGGTCACGGCGAAGCCCTCCGTGCGCAGCAGGGAGGCGCAGCTTTCGCGGAGTGAGTGCTCGTCGTCGATGACGAGCACTTCGATGGAGCGACGGACGTTCGGGTCGACCGCGACCAACTCCAGGTCCGGACCGGTCAGCCCCGTGGGACCCTCGCCTCGTTGGTCGTGTACGTGCATCGCACCCGATCGGAACATGTTGTGCCCTCGCCGCAGCCCGACGAGCGGCTCTCGGACAGTAAACTTTCGCTTCGGTGGGGAGATCTACAAGTGTCTCGTGGTGAACTCGACCCGCCGCCAGCCTGGCACTGTGTGATTCGTGCAACAGTATCTGGAACCCTAGGGGACGGCCCGAGTGAGCCCGAAACGACACGGCTACAATCCTCTAGTGGCGTCTGGTATGGCGGCAGTACCTTTAACTGACCCGTCGTTCCCTCCACCGCTCTGTACCTGGAATGTCTGACGAAAGGCTGATCCCCTCGGGGAGACCCCCTGGGGGCTCGCCGCTCCCCGCTCCACACGCGCCGCCCCCGAGCGCGCCGGAGTGGTACGGTGGCGACGCCTACCCGATGCTCGAGCCCGAGCCCGAGGGGCTCGACCTGCGCAGGTATCTGTATGCGCTGGTACGGTACCGGTGGCTTCTGGTATCGGCCGTCCTCCTGGGGTTGGCGGGTGCTGCCGTCGCGTGGAGGATGGGCGAGGTACGCTACACCGCGAGGGGCAACCTGTGGATCGAGGTGGACCGGCAGCAGAACGCCGGGGACGTGACACCGATCCGCCAGAGTGGGCTGCTGCAGGCGAATGCCTGGATCGAGCTCATGAGGTCCTACACGGTTCTGGACTCCGTGGCGGTGTCGGAGCACCTCTACGTCGAGGGGCCAAGAGAGTACCGCGACGTCCTTCGGACCCTCTACCTGGAGCCGTCCTTTCAACCCGGCAGCTACGAGCTCCGGGTCGAGCCGGACGGGCGGGGTTACTCGCTTCTCTCGCGCGCGGGTGTGCGCGAGCCGGTGGTAGTGGAGCGGGGAACGCTCGGGGGAGCGGTCGGTCGCGAGGTGGGTTTCCGGTGGTCGCCCCCAGTCGGGGCATTCCCCCCCGGGGAAACGGTCGCGTTCACGGTGATGACGCCCCGCGACGCCGCACGGATCTTATCCGGTCAGCTCATGACCGGTCTGGTCGGGGGCGGCAACTTCCTCGCGATCCAACTCGAGGGCAGCGATCCGGAGCGGATCGCATCGATCCTGAACGCCGTGATGCACCGGCACGTCCAGGTCGCGGCCGACCTGAAGAGGAGTCGGCTCGTCGAGGCCTCCGCCATCCTGGAGGAGCAGCTCCGCTACACCGAGCGGGAGCTCGCGGACGCCGAGCAGGACCTCGAGGAGTTCCGGGTCACGACCATCAGTCTCCCGTCCGATCGGTCCGCTCCCATCGCGGCAGGCCTCCAGCTGACCCGCGATCCCGTCTTCCAGACCTTCTTCGCGATGCGTGTCGAGATCGAGCAGATCCGCCGAGATCGCGCGCGCCTGCAGGCGGTCCGCGACAACTTCGGAACGGGTCCGATTCAGATCGAGGCTCTGGAGGTGATCCCTTCGGCATCGGGCTCGAGCGAGCTGCGGCGCATTCTGGACGAGCTGATCAACGTGCGCTCCGAGCTCCGCGCGCTCCGCGACCGATACGCGGACGACTACCCGCCGCTTCAAGAGGTGCTGGCCCGCATGGCGAACCTCGAGACCCGCGCTGTGCCGCAGGTCGTGGACGGCCTCCTGGAGCAGCTGACTCTCCAAGAGCGTGATCTACAGAGCCGCATCGACGTACAGGCACGCAACCTCGAGGAGATCCCTCCCCGATCCATCGAGGAGGGGCGTCTCGAGCGTCGTGTCTCGATCACCGGCGGTCTGTACAACAACCTCCGGGGTCGCGTGGAGACTGCCCGTCTGGCGGCGGCCAGCTCGATCCCCGACGTCCGGATCCTCGACGAGGCAGCGGTTCCGCAGCGCCCGTCCGAGGACGGCCGCCTACGGCTGGCCCTCATGATCTTCTTCGGCTTCGTCGGGGCCGCCGGTGGGGGGGCCCTCCTCCTCGACCGCATGGACGCTCGGTTCCGCTACCCGGCCGACATTAGCCGCGACATCGGGTTGGACATCCTCGGGAGCATTCCCCGCATTCAAGCCGCCCAGGGCAAGCAGGGTGTGTTGAACGCCGCTCAGGCGCTCGAGGCCTTCCGGGAGCTGCGGATCCACCTCGGGTTCGCGTACGGCTCGGCGGGCCCCATAACGCTCACCGTGAGTAGCCCCTCGGCGGGCGAAGGCAAGTCGCTCATTGCCTCGAATCTCGCCGTCGCGTTCGCGGAGGTGGGCAGGCGCACGTTGCTGATCGACGGCGATACCCGCCGCGGCGACGCGCACCGGCTGCTCGGGCTCGAGCAGTCACCCGGCCTCGTCGACTATCTGAAGGAGCGGTCCGGGCAGGAGATCATCCAGTCGACCGAGCACGACAACCTGCACTTCATCGGATGTGGGTCGCGTGGCGCCTCCACACCGGAGCTGCTGGCGTCGTCGCGAATGGCCTACTTCATGGGAACGCTCAAGCGCGCCTACGACGTGATCATCGTCGATACGCCGCCGCTGGCGGCCGGCGGAGACGCCGTCATCCTCTCCACGCTGACCGGGAACCTCGCGGTGGTCATCCGCACGGGGACGACCGAGAAGCAGCTCGCCCAGGTCAAGCTCGAGCAGCTGGCGAGGCTACCGATTCGGGTGCTGGGCGCGATCCTGAACGACGTCGATCCCACGGACGGCTATCACTACTACTATACGGGCTACCTGCCCGGCTACGAGCCGGTCCCCGAGGAAGGAGAGGACGTCTCCGCGCAGTTGATCGCGGAAAGGGGTCCTCAGGCGTCGTAGGCCCGGACCCGAAAGCTCCCGTCGTCGGCCTGGGCCTTACGGAGAGCCATCGTCGCCCTCAACAGCAGGTCCTCGGGGGTCGTGGGCTCGTCGCCGTGAATGGCGCAGAATCCGGCCCGTAGCTGACGCAGGAGGTCGGGGTCGACCTCGATGCCCTTGGCCGTGGCCTCGACCGCCTCGAACACCCGATCGGCGAGCCGCACGGCGCCCTGCTGGTCCGTTCCCGGCGCTACCACCACGAACTCACCTGGGCCCAAGCGCCCAACCGTGTCCGAGACCCGCGTGACGGACCTGAGCGCCGCGGCCACCTGCCGGTTGATCAACTCCAGGAGAGTATCCGCGTCGCGCCCCGCCGATCCGAATGCGTGCGGTCCGAAGGCGATGCACGTGACGGGGCGCTCGAAGCGGACGGCGTCCGCACCGATCTCCTTCGCCCGCCGGAGGATCCCACGTGCGTTGTAGAATCCCGTGGCCGGATCGGTGAGGCCTTCGTCCCGAAGCCGGTCGGTGTCCTGCTTGGCGCGCACGAAGGTTTCCATGCGAAGGAGCAGCTCGTTCGGGTCGACGGGATGGGTGAGGATGTCCCACGCGCCCGCACCCAGCGCCTCGAGGCGCTCGGCCCGTCCCACCGACCCGCCCGTCACCATCAGGACCGGCGTCGCCGAGGAGATCGTCGGAGATGCCCGCAGCCGACGCACGAGGTCGATGCCGTCTATGTCCGGCAGATGCACGTCGACGAGCAGGGCATCGGGACTGACCTTCTGCACCAGGTCGAGCGCCTGCTGTCCCGTGTAGGCCTTGAGCACCACGTGGCCCTTCGGGCGCAGAATGCTCTCGATCGATCGCGACGTCCACTCCTGGTCGTCGACGAGGAGAACGAGAGGGGTCAGGTCGGGATGGCTGTCCATGCGGCTCCGGTTACGGCGAGGATGCGAGAAGACGGGTCCCGAGCGCAACCTTCAAGATTACAGGGAATGAGTCGTGCAAGAAGCGTGCGAACGGGGAACGCAGAGCCGACCGAGTCACGGTCTGCGGCGGGTCACGCGGATCGGAAGCGACTGCTTCAATTCGTTCCACTTCTTCTTGTTGTGCCGCTCCAACAGCCCGTCCCGCGACCGCGGCACGCCGGCAGAGGAAATCTCGCCAACTGTACGCACGGCCCTGGGTCGCCTAATTTCGCTCACCATGCTGAAACCCATTCATCTCCTCATCCTGTCGGTTCTCGCGCTTCCGGCGTCGAGTGCGGCTCAGCTGCCGATCGAGACCGACCCGGGCCGTTCCGTTCGCACGAGAGCGGATCTCGAGCGCCTGCTCGGAGAGTACGATGCGGCGCTAGCGTCTCCCGCCTATTCAGAGGGTGTGAAGCGCTCCATCCGAGCGGACCGCGAGCGGATTCGGACGCGGCTGCAGGAGGGCGATTTCAGGGTCGGCGACCGGATCGCCGTCTACGTTCAGGGCGAGCCCAACTTCCCCGACACTCTCGTCGTGCAGCCGGGACCCTCCATCTCGTTCGAGAACTTCGGAGACATCTCCCTTCACGGAGTGCTCCGGGCGGAGCTCGAGCCCCACCTGTACCAGGAGCTCAGTCGGTTCATCCGGTCTCCCATCGTGCGCGCGAACGGGCTGATGCGGCTCACCCTCGTGGGTGGGATCCGGACTCCGGGCTTCTACACCGTCCCCCCGGAGACCCTCTTGGGTGACGTGATCATGATGGCCGGCGGGCCATCGACCGGCAGGAGCGACTTCGAGGGCATCCGCATCCAGCGCGCCGGGCGCGTGCTGTATGAAGACCGAGAGGTGGAGGCTGCGCTCCGGAACGCGCTCACCCTCGACCAGCTCAACCTGCAGGCGGGGGATCAGATCGAGCTGCCCTTGGCGTCCTCGCGGAACGTCTTGCAAAACGTGCTCGCCGTGATGGGTGCGCTCGGAACCGTGACCTTCATCCTGTTCCAGACCGGCGTCCTCCGGCGCTAGCGACTCCTCAGCACCTGCAGGACTTCTTCGTGAAGGTGGCCGTTCGTGGAGACGCCCGATCCGCCGTGTAGAGTCGCCCGGCCGTCGAGCGTGGTGAACTTCCCTCCCGCCTCGGTCACGATGGTCAGGAACGGCCCCGCATCCCACGGCTTCATGACCGGGTCGACCTGACACTCGATCCGTCCGGTGGCGACGAGCGCGTGTCCGTAGCAGTCGCCCCAAGTGCGCGAAAACGCGCAGCACTGCTGCAACCTGCGCCAGCCCGTGCCGATCGGCTTCGAGAGGAGCCGTTCCACGTCGGTCGTGCACACGACCGCGTCCTCGATGCGGGAGACCTTCGAGACTCTGCAGGGGACTCCGTTCCAGGTGCAGCCGAGGCCGCGACCGGCCGCCACGATCTCGTGTAGGGGCGGGAAGTAGGTGACCCCGACGGCTGCCTCGCCCTCCACCTCGATTCCGATGAGCACGCCGTAGAGGGGCACGCCGTGCATGAAGGAGCGGGTCCCGTCGATGGGGTCCAAGATCCACCGGACGCGCGCACCATCGTTCGACTCGCCGTACTCCTCACCGAGGATCGAATGCCCGGGGTAGCGCGCCTCCACCCTCCTCCTGATGAGCTCCTCGGCTTCCCGGTCGGCGATGGTGACAGGACTCCCGTCTCCCTTCGCGTCGTGGTCGACGATCCCGCCGAAGTACTTGAGGGTCAGCTCGCCGGCCTCGAGCGCGATCTCGGTGGCGAACTCGAGGAGCTCCTGCGTCTCCTGCTTGGCTGCGCTAACGGGTGGCTGCCTTTCTCTGGGAAGCACTCTCGGCTTTGTGCCGGTACATGTCCGCGTCGGCGGCTCGAAGGAGATCGTTGACGGTCGCCATTTCGTCGAGGTCGAAGACCGCGACGCCCGCACTCACGCGGATCCCGAACTGAGAGAGCGTCTCGTTCTTTCTCACCCGCTGCTCCACTCGCTCTACGTACGCGTCGACGCCGTCGGCGTTGGTGTCGGTCAGGGCGGCCACGAACTCGTCTCCTCCGTACCGCGCCACAAGGTTCATGGCGCGGTTCTCCTCGGACAAGATCTCGGCGAACGCTTTGAGGATCTCGTCGCCGGCGACGTGGCCGAAGGTGTCGTTGTAGTGCTTGAAGTTGTCGATGTCGAAGAGTGCGAGAGCGAGCGCCCGGCCCCGCCGGGCCGCGGCCACCTCGTGGTCGAGGTGGATCTGGAGCCGCCGCCGGTTCGGGAGCCGCGTCAGCGGATCGGTGATCGAGAGCGACGTGAGATTTGCGTGCAGCCGAGCGTTCTGGAGCGCGATCGACGTCTGGCGGGCGAGCCGCTCCAGGACAGCCGTGTCTTCCTTGCTGAAGCGCCGAGGCTGCCGGCTCCCCGCGGTGAGGATGCCGGCGACCTGTCCGTCCGCCTCGATCGGGACGCCGACGGCGGAGCCCGAGGCGAGATGCTCGCGAAGATGCTCCGGGATCAGGTCGCTCGCTGCCAGGTTGTCGAACACGACCGGTGCGCGGCGATCCACGAGGATGCGTCGCAGCTCTCCTCGTACTTCCCAGTGCAGGCCCCTGGGCAGCTTGATCTCACCTCCTGAGACCGCAACTCGGCACACGAGGCCGTCCCTACCGTCCGTGAGCCAAACCGCGGCTCCGTCCACGTCGAGCACCTCGAGCGCTGCTTCGACGACGCGGCCGAGCACCATCTCGGGGTTCAACTCGCTCGCGAGCGCGCGACCGATTTCCTCGATCTGCTCGGCCTCCCTCCTACGACGCTCCAGCTCCTTGAATTGGGCGGCGTTCTCGATCGCGACGGCCGCAATGTCCGCGATGCCCTGGAGTAGGGCGAGGTCGTCCTGCGTGTAGGCGCCTGACCGGTAGCTCTGCGAGCTGATGACCCCAAGCACGCGTCCGTGGTGGATCATCGGCGCCGTGATCGCGGACTGGGTGGGGGCCGACGCGTCGTCGCCGAGCACCATGAGGGAATGCTGCTGGAGCCCGTCGTTCTCCAGCACGGCCTTTTGGTCTCGGATGACCTTGGAGTCCGACCCCCGATAGGCGACGTCGACGTGCTGGACCTCTCCTCGGTCGGCATAGAAGACGATGCGGGCGAGGTCGCGACTCTGATCGTGCAGTGAGATGTAGAAGCCGCCCGCTTCGACCGCTTTGGAGGTCTCGCGGTAGATGGCCTCGTACAGGTCGTCCTCTCCGAGCGTTGACGCGAGTGTATGCCCGATGTCGAGCAGGACCCGGTAACGGTCGGCGTCGCCTGGACGCTCTTGGCTGGGTGGTGTCTCCGCCATGAAACCGAGGTTGGGCGTACGGACGAGGAGGTTACCAAGTCGGCGACCGGGATCTCACGGCCAACATGCCAATTCGAAGGTCCGGCCACAACACACTTGATGCGTGGGCAGATAATCCTTCAAGGTTGAGCGAGACGTGCCCCTAGACCGACCGCGCTGGGACGAGTCGGTCCCCCGCGCCGTTCGCGACCTTGCCACGGCCCTCGAGAGGGACAAGCCTTGGGAAGGACGGACTTCGTCGCCTCCCCTACCACTCGAGCAAGCGCATGCTGGATCGGAAGACGATCGGGTTCGTCAATCACTTCCTGCGCACCTATCCTCGGCGCTCGGCGGTGATGGTCGCGCTGCTGATCTTCTCGGGGCTGTCCGAGGGTGTGGGGATCCTGACGCTGCTTCCGGCGCTCGAGCTCGCCGCCGACACAGGGGGGCGAGAGCCTTCGGGGCTCAGCCTCGCGGTGTCGCGGGCCTTGCAGGCGATGGGCCTACCGACGTCGCTCGGCTTCCTCCTGACGCTGATCGTGATCGCCATCGCGCTCAAGGGCGGCTTCCGCTGGCTCGCCATGAAGCAGGTGGGCTACACGGTGGCCCAGGTTGCGACGGACCTACGCCTGCGGCTCATTCGTGCCCTGATGGAGGCACGGTGGGCCTACTTCACCAACCGCCCGACGGGTCATTTCGCCAACGCGATCAGCACCGAAGCGCATCGGGCCTCTACCTCGTACCGCTGGGCCTGTTTCAGCTTGGCCGCCTCGCTCCAGGTACTGGTGGACCTGACCATCGTGTTCGCCATCTCCTGGCGGGTGGCGCTGCTCACCGTCGCGGTCGGTGTGGGAATGCTGTACACGCTCAGTCGCTTCGTGACGATGAGCCGTGCCGCAGGGAAGTCGCAGACCGAAGTCATGAAGCGTCTCGTTGCTCGGCTGACGCAGGCGCTGCCGGCGATCAAGCCGGTGAAGGCCATGAGGCGCGAGGCCTTTCTGCTTCCCGTGCTCGAGCAGGAGACCGCGGGGTTCAACCGGGCGCAACAACAGCAAGTCCTCGCGTCGGAGGCCATGTACTCGGCCAAGGAGCCGATCCTGGTGCTCTTCATGGCGGGCGGCCTGTTCGCGGCGGTGACCTGGGCGAACATGCCACTCGTGGAGGTTTTGATCCTCGCGTTCCTTTTCTATCGATCCGCCGGGCAGATGGGGCTGTTGCAGAACAGCTACCGGGAGGTCGCGCTCGGCGAGAGCGCCTTCTGGTCCCTGCACGGGCTCATCGAGGAGGCCGAAGCGGCGCGGGAGTACGCGGACGGAAAGCGGGAGCCGCCCCCACTTCGAACCGGGATCCGCCTCAAGGAGGTCGGCTTCTCGTATGGAAGCAAGCCGGTGCTGAATGAGGTCGACCTCTTCATACCGAGCGGCTCTTTCGTGGCGGTGGTCGGGCCGTCCGGAGCCGGCAAGACCACGCTGGCGGATCTGGTCGTCGGGCTCCATCGCCCGCATCGAGGTCGGTTGTACCTCGACGACGTGCCCCTGGACGAGGTCGATCTCTACAAGTGGCGCTCGAGCATCGGCTACGTTCCGCAGGACGCGCTGCTGATCAACGATTCGGTCTACCGCAACGTCACGCTGGGGAACGATGCCATCGACCGTGCGCGTGCCCAGCAGGCGTTGGAGGCGGCCGGAGCCTGGGGCTTCGTGTCGGAGCGCGTTGGCGGCATCGATGCCACCATCGGCGAGATGGGAGCGGAGCTCTCGGGCGGGCAACGTCAACGCATCTCCATCGCCCGCGCCTTGGTCGGGCGGCCGAGGCTCCTGATCCTCGACGAGGCGACGACGGGGCTGGACCCCGTGACCGAGGCGGGAATCTGTGAGACGCTCCGCAGGCTGCGCGGACAGGTGACCATCCTGGCGATCTCTCATCAGCCGGCCATGAGAGACGCCGCGGACTACGTGTACGAGGTCGTCGACGGTCGGGTGGTCGACCTGGGCGGAGCGCTGCGGGTAGCGGAGGAGGCCGAGGTCACCTGATCCGATCGGCGCCCGCCGCCCCTCGTCGTTACGGACCCCCCTCGGGATTCCCGCCGTCGGCGAGCCGGTCGAGGTAGTTCCGGATCTCGTGCCCGACCGCTGCGAGCAGCTTCGCCTCACGTAAGTCGGGCTCGGCGCGTGCGATGATGGTCCGGAGCGTCCGCATCACCGCCTCCGGCTGGCGCGCCTTGTAGAAGTCGATCGCGGCGAGCCCGGCCTCGATCGCGGCGTACGTCTGCTCCAGCTCCTCCTGCGTGGGGGGGCGCGTCGCTCGGCGGCCCTTCGGGAGCGGCTCCTCCCCCGCCCCGACGGCGAGGAAGACCTCGTACGCGAGCACGAGGCACGCCTGGGCCAGGTTCAGGCTCGAGTACTCGGGATCCGTGGGGATGATCGTCACCGCGTGGCACCGATCGAGGTCCTCGTTGGTGAGCCCGCGGTCCTCGCGGCCGAAGAGGAGGGCCACGGTGCCTTCCCGGGCCCTCGCCGCGATCTGCCCCGCTACCTCTCGCGGGCGCGCATACGAACGCCCCGCCGTACGGGCCCGGGCCGTGGTTCCGACGACGAATACGGCGTCGGCGAGCGCCTCGTCGAGTGTGCGGTGCAGCGTGGCCGCTTCGGTGATCGGCTGGCTTCTGTGCGCGATTCCGCCGATGCGCCAGGTGTCGAACTCGTCCGGCTCCACCAGGCGGAGCTGGCCGAGGCCGAAGTTCATCATCACCCGGGCGACGCCGGCGATGTTGACGACGTCCTTGGGGTGATCGAGGACGACGACGACGCGAGAGAGCGCCTCGGGCGCTGGCACTTCGGCGGACATCGCCTTCGTGAGCCGCCGGCCGCTACAGGCGCCTGCTCAGACCTTCTCTTCTTCCTCTTCGGTCTCGGATTCCGATTCCTTGGGCGCCGCGAGCTCACCCTTGAAGTTCCGGATCCCCGCGCCGAGCCCGCGCGCGAGGAGCGGCAGCTTCTTGGCACCGAAGAGCAGCATCACGATGCCGAGGAGCAGTAGCGTCTCCCAGATCCCGAACGTGATCAGCGCGAGCGAGGGGGCGACGTTGCTCATCTCATCAACACCTTGGCGATGGTCTGCTTCTGCATGTTGGACGTGCCTTCGTAGATCGTCCCGATCTTGGCGTCCCGGTACAGCTTCTCCACCGGATACTCGGTGGTGAAGCCGTATCCACCATGCAGGTCTATACACGTGGACGCCACCCTTTGGGCCATCTCGGACGCGTAGAGCTTGGCCATGGCGGCCTTCACGACGAACGGTTGGCCTTCGGCTTTCAGCCTCGCGGCGTTGTAGACCAGGAGCCGCGCGGCTTCGATCTCGGTCGCCATCTCGGCGATCTGGAACTGCACGCCCTGGAACGTCCCGACGGCGCGGCCGAACTGCTCGCGCTCCTGCACGTAGCGCACGGTGTGGTCGAGCGCGCCCTGCGCGAGGCCGAGCATCTGGGCGCCGATCCCGATCCGGCCCTCGTTGAGCGTCTCGATCGCGACCTTGTAGCCCTTGCCGACCTCGCCGAGCACGTCGGAGCCCGGGACGGGCACCCCGTCGAAGATCAGCTCACAAGTGGACGAGGCGCGGATGCCGAGCTTGTCCTCCTTCTTGCCGACGCTGAAGCCCTCGGATTCCCGGTCGACGAGGAAGGCCGTGATGCCCTTGTAGCCGGCGTCCGGATCGACCGTCGCGAAGACGATGTAGAGGCCCGCCTCGGCGCCGTTCGTGATCCACATCTTGCGCCCCTCGAGCACCCAGTCCTCGCCGTCGGGGCGTGCCCGGCACTGGAGCGCGAACGCGTCCGAGCCCGAGCCCACCTCGGAAAGGGCGTACGCACCGACCGTGTCGGAGGCGAGCCGGGGGAGCCATCGGCTCATCTGTTCGTCCGTGCTCCAGCGGAGGAGCGCGTTGATGACGAGCGTGTTCTGGACGTCCACGAGCACGGCCACCGCGGGGTCGACGCGGGAGAGCTCCTCGACCACCAGCACGGAGGTGAAGAAGTCGGCGCCGGTGCCCCCGTAGCGCTCGGGGATCTCGATGCCCATCAGCCCGAGCTCGAAGAGCTGCTCGATGAGCCCCGGGTCCACGGCCTGTGCCCGGTCCATCTCCATGACCTTGGGCGCGAGCTCGCTCGAGGCGAAGTCGCGCACGGCCTCCTGGAACATCCGTTCCTGGTCGGTCAGGCTCGTGAGGGCCGGGCGGGTGTCGATGAGGAGGGACATGGATGAAGCTACCGAAGCATGGGGGAGCGGGCGAGCGGCTAACGCCCCCCGGCCCACCGCCGCAGCACCTCCGGGAACTCGAGCTCCGACCGCACCTGCTCGAGCTGTCTCGGGCGCAGCACACCCGACTCGGTCACCACGCCGGTCAGGTCCCCGGTGGGAACGATCTCGAAGTAACGGTTCCAGACCCGTACGCGGGGTCGAGGGCCCCAAACCTCTTCGCTCGGCCGATCGTCGTCGACCGGTTGCGGGAAGCCCCGCGGCAGGATCTTGCTTTCGTCCGCGAGGACATACAGCGGCACCCGGGCGCGCGCGGCTGCCTGGGCCAAGGCGGCCGACCCGATCTTGTTCACCACGCCCCGATCGCCGAGCGAGTCACACCCCAGGAGCACGAGGTCACACTGCGGCACGAGGCTCGTGATCGCGGCATCGACGGCGAACGTCACGGTCACGCCGGCCTCGGCGAGCGACGCTGCGAGGTCCCGCCCCTCGTACATCGGGCGACTCTCGAAGCAGACGACCGTACGGGCGCGGGCCTCTGGGCCGAGAAGGAGCGCAGCTCGCACGGTCGACGACGAGGAGATCGTCGCGACCGTCCGTCTGTTCTGCAGGACGGCCGCGGCCTGCTCGGCCACCCTTCGCGAGCGGGCCTCGAGCTCCGTGCGGAACTCATCTGCCGCGTTCGCCGCCGCGCGCCTTCCGTCCTCCAATCCGCTCGCCGTCTCCACGGCCGCGAGTATGTTGCGCACCAACAGGACGAGGGGCGCCATGACCGGCTGCGCGTCGAGCACCATGCGGCCGGCCTCGCCGAGTCCCCAGCGCAGCTCCTCGCGCGAGCCTGCGGGGATCCGAATGGCGGCCCTCCGCATCACCTCGGCGGCCGTCTTGGCGACGGTCGCAGCACCCGAGAGGACGTCGGACCGGAGTGGTGCGACGAGGGCCTTGAGTCGCTCCTCGGAGTCCATGGGAAGCGGCAAAGTACGAGGGTTGACCCCGACTCAAAACCCCGTCATGCTCAGGGCGCTTTTGCGCCGACGCGCTCGCCAGCCGCTCCGTGGGAGATGCGGGATGCCCAAGATTCCGAACGACCTGTACTACACTGAAGAGCACGAGTATCTGAAGGCCACGGACGACGAGGCCGTGTTCGTCGTCGGGATCACGGACTACGCGCAGGGCGAGCTGGGTGACGTCGTCTTCGTGGAGCTCCCCGAGACGGGCGCGTCCTTCGACAAGATGGAAGTGTTCGGCACGATCGAGGCGGTGAAGGCGGTGAGCGACCTCTACTGCCCTCTCGCGGGTGAGATCATCGACGTGAACATCGACCTGGCCGACGATCCGTCGCTCGTGAACAAGGACCCGTATGGCGACGGGTGGATGATCCGCCTCAAGGTGAGCGACCCCTCGGAGGTCCAGACTCTGCTCGGCTCGGACGGCTACGCGGAGCACATCGGCTGAAGCTCCTCTTCCTCCCCCTCCGGGTTCTCGACCCGGAAGGGCTCCGCGGACCGCTCCAGTGACACGGATCGACGCAACTCCGGAGTTCCACACGCGCCACATCGGGCCCGACGAGGCCGATGTGGCGACCATGCTCGAGACCCTCGGTCGCGAGTCATTGGCCTCGCTCATCGACGACGTCGTTCCGCGCTCGATCCGCCTCGGGCGGGAGCTTGAGCTGCCCGAGGCGCTCACGGAGGAGGCGCTCCTCACCCGTCTCCGCGGACTCGCCGACCACAACCGCGTCTTCCGCTCCTATCTGGGGATGGGGTACGCCGACACGTACACCCCGGGAGTCATTCTCCGGAACGTGCTCGAGAATCCCGGCTGGTATACGCAGTACACACCCTACCAAGCCGAGATCGCACAGGGCCGACTCGAGGCGCTGTTGAACTTCCAGACCATGGTGATCGACCTCACGGGCCTCGAGATCGCCAACGCCTCCCTCCTCGACGAGGCCACCGCGGCGGCCGAGGCGATGCACCTCGCACACGGGGCCGCCGCCGACGGCGCCAACACCTTCTTCGTTTCCGAGCTCTGCCATCCGCAAACGATCGAGGTCGTCAAGACCCGTGCCTGGCCGCTCGGGATCGAGGTCGTGGTGGGGGACCACGAGACCTTCGAGCTGAGGGACGGCGTGTTCGGCGTGCTTCTGCAGTACCCCGCGACGGACGGACGCGTGCTCGACTACTCGATCTTCTCCGCCCGGGCGAGCGCGCTGGGCGCGACGGTCGTCGCCGCGACCGACCTGCTTGCGCTCGCGCTGCTCACGCCGCCCGGGGAGTGGGGCGCCGACGTGGCGATTGGCAACTCGCAGCGCTTCGGCGTGCCGATGGGCTTCGGCGGGCCGCACGCGGCGTTCATGGCCACGAAGGACCGGTTCAAGCGGCAGCTCCCGGGCCGCATCATCGGTGTCTCGGTGGACGCGGACGGCGGCCAGGCCCTGCGGATGGCCCTTCAGACCCGCGAGCAGCACATTCGCCGCGAGAAGGCGACATCGAACATCTGCACCGCGCAGGTGCTGCTCGCCATCATGGCCGGAGCCTACGCGGTCTACCACGGCCCAAGGGGCATCCGCCGGATCGCTGAGCGAGTGCGAGAGCTCACCGCCACCCTCGAGGCCGGACTCGGCCTGCTCGGCCACGAGCTCCTCACCGACACCTTCTTCGACACGATCCGAGTCCGTCCCGACGAGGAGGCTGGCGCGATCTTGGCTCGTGCGCTCGCCGCCGGCGTCAACCTGCGTGATTTCCGCGACGGGACGGTCGGCATCGCGCTCGACGAGGTGACGAGCCCCGAGGACCTCGACGATCTCTTCGCGATCTTCAATGGCGGCGCGACGCCGTCGTTCACCGCGCGCTCCATCGCGGAAGAGGGCCCGGCGCCCCCGCTCCCGCCCTGGGCGACGCGCGATTCGGCCTACCTCACCCATCCGGTCTTCAACAAGCACCACTCCGAGACCGAGATGC
This sequence comes from Longimicrobiales bacterium, assembly GCA_041579355.1. Classification (GTDB taxonomy): domain Bacteria; phylum Gemmatimonadota; class Gemmatimonadetes; order Longimicrobiales; family Gaopeijiaceae; genus UBA2982. The sequence goes on from JBFGFY010000003.1 coordinate 16,760, forward strand.
TTCGTTACCTGCACCGGCTCGAGTCCCGCGACCTCTCGCTCAACACGAGCATGATTCCCCTCGGCTCGTGCACGATGAAGCTCAACGCCACGACGGAGATGGCGGGCGTGACCTGGCCCGAGCTCGGGCGCCTGCACCCGTTCGCGCCGCTCGATCAGGCGCAGGGGTACCAGACGATCTTCGCCGAGCTGGAGCGCTGGCTCGCGGAGATCACGGGCTTCGCGGCGACCTCGCTCCAGCCGAACTCGGGCGCGCAAGGTGAGTACGCCGGACTCCTCGTGATCCGCGCGTACCACGAAGACAACGGTGCGCACCACCGGGACGTCTGCCTGATCCCCGCCTCGGCCCACGGCACGAACCCGGCGAGCGCGGTGATGGCGGGCATGAAGGTCGTCGTCGTGAAGAGCACCGACGAGGGCACCATCGACCTCCGGGACCTCGAGGCGAAGGCGAAGGAGCACGCGGATGCCCTCGCGGCGTTCATGGTGACATACCCCTCGACCCATGGTGTCTTCGAGGAGGGGATCGGCGAAGCCTGTCGCATCGTGCACGAGCACGGTGGGCTCGTGTACCTCGACGGGGCCAATCTCAATGCGCAGGTGGGCCTCGCGCGTCCCGGGGACTACGGTGCCGACGTGTGCCACATCAACCTGCACAAGACGTTCGCCATTCCCCACGGGGGAGGCGGTCCGGGCATGGGCCCCATCTGCGTGACCGAGGCGCTCGCGCCGTATCTGCCTGGACACCCCTGTCACAAAGTCGGTGGGGCGAAGGCGATCGGGCCGGTGTCGGCGGCGCCGTGGGGGAGCGCGAGCATTCTCGCGATCTCCTGGGCCTACGTCGGCCTGCTGGGGCGGGGCGGGGTACGGAAGGCTTCCGAGGTCGCGATTCTCAACGCGAACTACATGGCGAAGCGACTCGAGAAGCACTTCGACGTGCTCTACCGCGGGGCGCACGGCCTGGTAGCGCACGAGTTCATCATCGACCTCCGACCTCTCAAGCGCGAGACGGGGATCACCGAAGAGGACGTCGCGAAGCGGCTGATCGACTACGGCTTCCACGCGCCGACGGTGTCGTTTCCCGTGGCCGGCACGCTCATGATCGAGCCGACCGAGTCCGAGCCGAGAGAGGAGCTCGACCGGTTCTGCGACGCCCTCGTTTCCATCAAAGCCGAGATCGACAAGGTCGCGATGGGGCTCGCCGACCGGACGGACAACGTGCTCAAGAACGCGCCGCACACAGCCGCGATGGTGACGGCCGACGAGTGGGCGCACGCCTACACGCGTGCCGAGGCGGCCTATCCGGCCCCGTGGACGCGGGACTTCAAGTTCTGGCCGCCGGTGCGCCGTGTGGACAACGCCTACGGGGACAGAAACCTGGTGTGCGCATGCCCGCCCGTGGAAGCTTACGTGTGAGCTGACCTGCTGGCCGTCCTGGCCGCCGTGCTACCGTCCGCGGCGGAGCCTCGCCTATGTTTGTCTAGGATCCCCGACTCCCCCGATCCGATCCCTCTTGCGACCGATCCCCATCGTCATCGTCTTGTACGCCCTCGCGGCGGTGGGCGTTGCCGTACCCCCCGGGGCGGCGGCTCAAGGCGTGACCACCGCCACTCTGTCCGGCACCGTGACGGCGTCGACGGGTCAGCCGGTCCGCGGTGCGCTCGTGACGCTCAGCGGGGTCGGCTCGAGCGGAGCGCACGAGACGACCACCGACGCGGGGGGAGCGTTCGTGTTCGGGCTGCTCGCGCCGGGGTCCTACGAGATTCGCGCGGAGGCTCTCGGGTACCGGCCCGTCTTGGCGCGCACGCTCGTCCTCTCGGGTGGGGACCGCGCGCACGTGCCGCTGACCATCAATGCATCCGCGCCGCCGATCCTCACCGTCGACACCGTGGCGCTCGCCGCGAGCGTATCGGGGCGTTGGTCGGCCGGCTCCTCGACGCTGGGCGCGGGCGAGATCGATGGGCTTCCGTTCCGGGACGAAGACCTGGCTCAGGTGAGCGCTCTCTCCTCGCCCTTCGACGGCGCGCTCGGCTCCCAGGGACTGCCGGGATCGATGACGCTCCTGATCGTCGACGGCGTGCCCGTCTATCGCGCGCCCCACCCGCTGGCGCGCGCGGAACGGGCTTCCTTCGCGGCTTTTCCCCGATCGTCTTTGGGAGCCCTCTCGACACGACCGCACGCCGGAGACGTCGAGGCGAGCGGTGCCGCGGGTGCTTACCTCTTCGCGACGACGCGATCGGGGCCGTCCGTCGGCGGGTTGTCGCTGGGCGGAGCTTGGAGTGGAGGCCCTCTCTGGTCTTCCAGCGAGCTCGACATCTCGGGTCCCACGCTCACCTCCTTTCAGGCCGACGGACGGGCTTCGCTCGAAGCCTCACCGACGTCGACGATCCTCGTGTCGGCGGACGCCTTCCAGAGCGAAGCTCCCCTGGGCCCTCGGGTGGCGGAGGCGGTCGCGCCGACACTCGCAGGACTCGACACCGAGCTGATCGCGACGCTCTCTCGGCCGTCTCTCGAACGCTTCCAGCGCTTCTCCACATCGGTTCGCTTCGACTCCCAGCAGAGCGCGAGCGGTTACTTCTTCCTCCGGGGGGCGGTCGGCTACGCGAAGAGGGAGTTCGAGGGGCCGGGGCCTGTCACCCTGGCGCGCGACGCCGCCCTGCCCGAAGAGAGCGTGGACTTTTCCGTCGCGGCCGGGCTCGTGCGCGAGCAACGGCGGGGCCTCGTCTTCGATTTCCGGATGGGGGTGTCGGGTAGCAGTCGGACCTTCGATCCTGCGACGGGGGGCATGCCGTCGGCGACGTTGGCGGCATCGGGCACCCGTCTCGGCGTCGTCTTCGGTGGGGCCGGGGAATCATCGAGGGTGGACGGCGTGCTCCTGCCTGCGATCCGCTGGAACGTGGCGGGCGGAACACTCAAGCTCGGTCTACCCCTCCGCGTATCCACGCATACGGTCCACCGTGAGGGGCTGGGCGACTTCTTCTACTCCGACGGCCCCGCTCTCGTGGCCGGGCAGGGGTTCGCGACCGTCCTGCGGGCCCCCGAGGCCGACTTCGTGACGCGAGAGTTCGGCGTGTTCGCTCAGTACGAGTTCGAGCCGTCTCCAGGGGTGCAAACGTTCTTCGGAGTTCGACTGGATCAGGAGACGGCTCCCGGCGGCGAAGCGACCTTGAACAGCGCATGGCTCCAGGCCGCCGGTCTCGCCAACGACGACTATCCGAAGTCGTTCACCCAGTTCGGTGCGCGGGCGTCGCTCCTCTGGGATCCCTCGGCGGACGGAAGCACCCGTCTCTTCGGATCCCTCGGCGTGCACCATGGCGACCTCGACGCCGGCCTCCTGGGAGAGCTGTTCTCGCAGGACACCGAGGCGACGTCGACGCGGTACGCCGGCTCGGGTCTGTCCTGGCCCGCCGGCACACTCCCCTCCGGGGCCACGGCACGGCCGACGATCACGCTCTTCGGGCCGGACGCACGGGCACCGCGCTCCGCGCACGCCAGCGCGGGGATCGCGCGCCGGCTCGTGGGCGCGGTGTCGCTGCACCTCGAGGGGGCCTACCGTCGTACGGATTTCCTCATGCGCCGTCGTAACCTCAACCGGGCCCTCACTCCTCAAGCGGCGGACCCGAACGGGCGAGATGTCTTCGGCACCCTCCAGCAGAGCGGTGCGCTCGTGACGGCCACCGCCGACGACGCTCGGAGGTTCCCGGCGTTCGAGGCGGTCTGGGCGCTCGATCCCGACGGATGGTCGGAGTACGCCGGTGCCACCGTGGCTCTACAGTACTCCACGGCGTCGAGTGGGCTGGCGATCGCCTACACCCGCTCGCGGACGACCGACAACTGGATCGGGGCCGCGCGGGGGCATGCGGGAGCGGAGCTTAGCCCCGCCCTGCCCGGGAGTGGGGGCGCCTGGGCGGAAGGTGTATCGGACTTCGACGTGCCCGACCGGGTATCGGCCACGGGGACGACGGCGTACGGCCCCCTTACCCTCTCGGCCGTGTACCGCTACCGGTCCGGGCTGCCGTTCACGCCCCGGTACCGGGACGGAGTGGACGCGAACGGGGACGGCTCCTACCGGAACGACGTGGCGTTCGTCGACGCCACGCTCGTGGACCCGCTGTTGGCCGAGTGGCCCTGCCTGTCGGGGCAGGTCGGCGGCTTCGCCGTGCGTAACTCCTGCCGCGGGCCGGCGGCGCACGCGCTCGACGTTCGCCTGCGCGTGTCGTTGGGCTCGGTCATGGGCCGGGAGGCGAGTCTCGTTCTCGATGGTTTCGACCTGATCGAGAGCGGGGACGGGGTCGTGGACGATGCGCTTTTGCTCGTAGACCCCGCGAGCACGCTGACGACCGCAGGCGGTGTGGTGACCATCCCGCTCGTGACGAACCCCGGGTTCGGACGCGTCCTCTATCCCGCCACACGCGGCCGCATGCTGCGTGTCGGCTTCCGCATCGGATGAGCACGCGGCGCCGGCCTCTCCGACGGTCGTTCGCCTTTGCGCTGGCGTTCGGCGCCGCGTGGGCGTGCATCGACGCGACCGACGTGGAGCTCCTCGAGGTACGGGCGACGGGTGCGCTCTTCGGTGTGACCTTCCTCGACGCGAACGGAAACGGGGTGCTCGACGTCACCGACACCCCCCTCCGGGGCGTCCGCGTGGTTCTGGTCGCCGCGAACTCTCAGGGGGTCGTCAGGCAGGTCACCGCCGACACCGCGGGCGTCTTCCGGATTCCAGACGTCCCGGTGGGACCCTACGCGATCCGGCTCGAGGGGCCGGTTCTCGGCGACTCGCTCGTGGTATTGGCCGCCGCGACGACCGTCACGGTGGAGCCGGACGACACGGCGCAGCTCTCTCTCGGTGCCTCCTACCCCCAGCTCTCGCTCGCAGAGGTCCGCGCGTCACTGCCAGGCAAGCGGGTGTTCACCAGCGGCATCGCGCTCAATCCGCGTCAGCCCAACGGTGACGGGCGGGTCTTCTTCCAGGGCCCGAACGAATACCTCCAGGCCACGAGCGTCGCGCGCGCGGCCCTGTCCGTCGGCGACTCCATTCGACTGCTCGGCCGAACGGCGGTGAGTGCCGGGCAGCCCGTGTTGGATGCCGTGACCCCGTTCGTGCTCATCCCCCAGGCTCAGTTCCCGATTCCCGTCGAGGTCACGACGGGCAGCGCACGCAGCGCGAGTGGCGGGGCGTTGGACGCCGCTCTCGTGCGGATCCGTGACGCGGAGATCAAGGACACGGCCACCGTGAGCAACGACTTCCTCTTCTGGGCGCACAACGGAGGAGACTCGGTCCAGGTGGTCTTCCGCAGCTTCCTCTCGATCCCCAAGACGAACGTGCGTCCGGACACGATCGTCCGGGTGACCGAGGCGACGGGTTTCCTGGCCCCCTTCGACGATGGCTCGGGCAACGTCCGCTGGCGTCTGCTGGTCCGCTCTGCGGGTGAGATCGGTTACCTGATCAAGTCGGCCGACGTGGGGGTCACCACGAGCTTCAGCTCCACCACGGCCACCACGAACGACACGGTGCAGATCCGAGTGACCGTGCGGAACCTCGGTCCACAGACCGCGACCAACGTGATCGTGTCCGACACGATTCCGGCTGCGCTCACGTACGTGTCGTCGACGGCGACCCGCGGGAGCTACAACCCCGCGACGCGGACCTGGACGGTGGGGAACCTGAGCGCCGGCGCCGTTGCGGACACGCTGCGTATCCGGGTCGCGGTGACGGGCGGTCCCGGTGTCGTGACGAACACGGCTCGGCTTCTGCCTCTGTTGAGGGAGGTCGAGTTGAACTCAGGCAACAACGTCGCCACGACCAGCCCCGGGCTCACGATCAACTAGTTGGGCGCGCCGTCGCGTCCTCGAACGTGGTGAGCCCCGGCACGAACTCTGGACCGAGCGCTCGCGTGCCCTTGCCGCCCTTCTCGGCTTCCCTCTACGTACCGGGGTGACCTGCCCGTGACCCTCGGAGCCGAAGGAGCATGAGGACATGGCGAAGCTCACATGGCATGGGCACGCGACGTGCTCGCTCGAGACCGACGACGGCACACACCTCGTCATCGATCCGTTTTTCGGGGAGAACCCCGTCAGTGACGTGTCCGTGGACGACGTGGCCGCGGATTTCATCCTGATCACCCACGGGCACTTCGACCACATCGCCGACGCGATCCCGCTCGCGAAGCGCACGGGCGCGACGATCGTCGCGACGTTCGAGGTCGCCTCGTACATGGAGGAGCAGGGGCTCACGGTCAGCCCGCAGCACATCGGCGGGGGCGTGCACTATCCTTTCGGCTACGTGAAGCTCACACCCGCGCTCCACGGAGGGAGCGTGGGACTGCCCGGGGGTGAGAAGTTCACGTCGCTCCCGGCCGGCTTCCTGGTCAACCTGAGGAGCGGGCAGCGCTTCCATCACGCCGGCGACACCGCGCTCATCAAGGACATGGAGCTGCTCGAGGGGCGGGTCGACGTCGCGATGCTCCCGATCGGCGACCGCTTCACGATGGGACCGGAGGACGCGGTGCGGGCGGTGGAGATGATTCGGCCCGACGTCGTGATCCCGATTCACTACAACACCTGGCCCCCGATCGCGCAGGATCCCCGAGCCTTCGAGGAGGCGGTCGGGAGACGTGCGCGCGTGGAGATCCTCGAGCCAGGGGGCACGTTCGAATTTTGAACGCGCTCGCACCCCGCCCTCTCCGTTGGCGGCTCATCGACGACGAGCCCCTTCCCGGCGCCCGCAACATGGCGCTCGACCACGCGCTCGCCGCCTGTCTCGACGACGGCACGGGCGTGCTCCGTTTCTACCGCTGGGCGCGGCCCACGCTCTCCTTCGGACGGAACGAGGGCGTGCGGGGGCGGTATGGGATGCGGCCCGGCGGCCTGGAGGTGGACTTCGTCCGTCGGCCGACCGGTGGCCGGGCGGTGCTGCACTGGCGGGAGCTCACCTACGCCGTGGTGGCGCCGCTCGACGCGTGGAGCGGCCTGCGAGCCGCCTACCGGGCGATCCACGAGGCGCTCGCCGGGGCCCTGCAGGGGCTCGCCCCGGTCGCAGTGGCGGAGGCGCGCTCGGCTGGAGGAGTCGCGAGCGTTCTCGGGCCCGACGCGGGCCCTTGCTTCCGGGCTCCGGCTCCGGGTGAAGTGGTCGCGGAGGGGCGTAAGCTCGTCGGGAGCGCGCAAGCGCGGCTCGAGGGCTCGCTCCTCCAGCACGGTTCGATCCTCGTGGAGGACGATCAGGCGCTCGTCGAGGACCTGATGGCGCTCGCCGGGAATTCGGACGGTGCGCCGGGAGGGGGGCGCTGGGCGGCGGGGGAGCGCCCCGCGACCCTGCGAGAATGGGCGGGCGACGTGAGCATTGACGAGCTGGTGGACCTTGTTGCAAAGAGTCTACGGGAAACATTTGGCGGTACGTGGGAGCTGGGCAGCTATCGCCCCACGGAGCGGCGTCTGGCGGAGCGCTTCGAAGAGGAGCGGTACGCGCGAGATTCCTGGACCTGGCGACGTTGAGCACGGCGTAGAGCCGAAGAAGAGGTAGCACGATGAAGAGAGTGATCACGCTCGGGGCGGCCGCATTCGCGGCGGCCTGCGGGGGCGGCGACGGGGCGGTCGTTTCGAACGACCCCTTCTGCCGGCAGGTGCTGCCGGCGGTCGAGGCGTACATGGCTGAGGCACGCGCCGCACATCCGACCCCGGACGATCCGCGGTACGGCGGCACGGTCGTGTTGGGGAACATCGGTGAGATCGCGGGCGGCATGAACGCGGCGGTGACCTCCGACTACACGGCCACGCAGCACCAGCAGTTCGTCAACCTGATGACGCTCGTCGACTACGACGAGGAAGCGAACCCACGTCCCTATCTCGCGGAGTCGTGGGAGGTCTCACCCGACGGTCTCTCCATCACGTTCCGCCTGCGCAGTGACGTCTTCTGGCACGACGGGGAGCAGACCGACGCACACGACGTGGCGTTCACCTGGGACGTCGTGACGGATCCGCTCACCGCGTTCCCGAACGCAGCGTTCTGGGATCACTTCGTCCGGGGCCCCGAGGGCGTCGAGGTGATCGACGACTTCACCGTCCGCATCCGCCTCTCGCAGGTGCACGCGGAGTTCATGGATCCGTTCCGCACGGTCGCGATCCTGCCGGAGCACCTGCTCGGGGACGTGCCGCACGACCAGCTCCAGCAGCACCCCTACGGCACGCAGTGCCCGGTGGGGAACGGGCCCTTCGTGTTCTCCTCTCACGCGCCGCAAGATCGCTGGGTCTTCACGGCGAACCCCGCGTTCCCGCAGGGGCTCGGGGGCCGTCCGTTCGTCGACCGCTACGTCTTTCGGATCATCCCGGAGCAGACCACCCTGCTGACGGAGCTGCTCACGGAGAACATCGACATCTACCTCTCGCCGCGGCCCGACCAGGCACGGGCGATCGAGGACCACCCCGACATCGACCTCCTGAACTTCACGTTCCGGACGTACATCCTCGTCGGGTGGAACGCGCGCCGGCCTCAGCTCTCCGATCCGCGCGTGCGCCGCGCGATCACCATGGGCACGGACCGGCAGTCGATCGTGCAGGCGATCCTACAGGGGTATGGGACCGTCGCGCACACGGGGGTGCCGCCATTCCACTGGGCGTACGATCCGCACGCGCTCGAGACGCTCGCCTACGATCCGGCCGCCGCACGCGCGCTGCTCGACCGGGCGGGATGGCGCGACCGCGACGGCGACGGCATCCGGGAGTCCGCCGACGGCACGCGGCTCGCGATCTCGATCAAGTACAACACGGGCAATCAGCAGCGGCAGGACGTGGCCGAGATCATGCAGTCGCAGCTTCGGCAGATCGGCATCGAGGTGCGCCCCCAGGTGGTCGAGTGGGCGACGCTCCTGCAGCAGATCAACACACCCGAGCTGCGCGATTTCGACGGCGTCGTGATGGGGTGGGTGGTCGAGTTCAAGCTCACCGACATCGACCTCTTCCACTCCGACCGGATCGATCAGCCCTATGCCTGGTCGGGCACGCGGAACCCCGAGCTCGACCGGCTCCTCGACGCGCTCAGCGTGACGGTCGACCGCGACGAGGCCAGGGCCCTCTGGACCGAGTACCAGAACGCGCTCATCCAGGAGCAGCCGTACACGTTCTTCTACTTCCCGGACCGACTCGAGGGTGTGAACCGCCGCGTGAGGAACGTGGAGATGGATGCCCGCGGCGAGTGGCTGAACATCAAGAACTGGTACATCGATTCGGCGAGCCGTCGCTGACGGCTCTGGTTGACCCCGCCCCGGCGCGCCGATGACGAAGTACGTCGTTCGGAGGCTCCTGGGCGCGATCCCGCTCGTGCTGGGGATCGCTACGATCGTCTTCTTCGCGGTCAACCTCGCGCCGGGCGATCCGACGCTCTACATGCTCTCGCCCGGCATGACCGCCGAGGTGGTCGAGCAGATGCGGGCGAACTTCGGCCTCGACGAGCCCGTCCACATCCGCTATGTGCGCTGGCTCGGCGCCATGCTCACCGGCGATTTCGGGTTCTCGTTCTCGCACTCCCGGCCGGTGCTCGACGTGCTCGTGGACTTTCTTCCGAACACGCTCCTGCTTTCGGCCTGCGCGCTCGTGGTCGCCTTTTTCTTCGGCATTCTGATCGGGACGATCCAGGCGGTCCGCCAGTACTCGCTCATGGACTCGGCGATGAGCGTGGTGCTGCTCTTCTTCTACTCGATGCCTTCGTTCTGGCTCGCGCTCATGCTGATTCTGACGCTGAGCCTCTTCGCCAGGAACGTGTGGGACTGGCCGATCTGGTTTCCGGCTTCCGGCATGACGAGCACGGACTACGACTTCCTGCCCCCGCTCGCCCAGATCCGGGACCGGATCTCGCACCTCGTGCTGCCTACGCTCTCCCTCGCGCTCGTGCTGACCGCGGGGATCGCACGCTACATGCGCGGGAGCATGCTCGAGGTGATCCGTCAGGACTACGTGCGGACCGCTCGCGCCAAAGGCCTCTCGGAGCGCGTCGTCGTCTTCAAGCATGCGCTGCGTAACGCGCTCATCCCGATCATCACGCTCGTCGGCCTCTACATCCCGGTCCTCTTCAGCGGGACGATCTTCATCGAGTACATCTTCGCCTGGCCGGGGATGGGGCGGACGATCTACGAAGCCATCACCACGCGCGACTATCCGCTGGTGATGGCGGGAAGCTTTTTCTTCGCGTCGATGGTCGTGGTCGCGAATCTCGTGGCGGATATACTGTACGCTGTGGTCGATCCGAGAATCCGCTATGAGTGATTCGACCGCAGCCCTGCGGCAGAGAGGCGGCCGTTGGCTATCGGCGCTCCTGCCCGGCCTGCCCCAGCTGCTCGGCGGGCGCTGGGGGACGGGAGGGGCGGCGCTGCTGGTCTGGGTCTCGTGTGTCTGGATCACCGTGACGCGCCCGGGGCGCGTGGTCGCCTCATTCGGTGGCACGTGGGACGAGCGGCTCGCCGTGGGCACGCTGGTCGCCGGGCTGCTCGCCGCGTGGCTCTGGTCGTGGCGCGACGCGGCGCGCCCGGAGGGGGCGAAGGAGGTGGGCGTGAGCCAGTGGGATCTCGCCGTGCGTGCGTTTTCGCGGAATCGCACCGCGGTCGCGGGGCTCATCGTGATCGTGGGGCTCTACCTCGTCGCGCTGCTCACCCCGCTCATCTCACCCTATGACCCGACGTTCCAGGGCGACTTGATCTCGGAGCGGTACGTCGGCCTCTCGACGTCCCATCCGCTCGGCACCGATCAGTTCGCACGCGACGTCTTCTCCCGTCTGCTCTACGGCACGCGCATCTCGCTATCGATCGGCTTCGTGGCCGTGGGGATCAGCGTGACGATCGGGACACTCCTCGGAGCGATCGCTGGATTCCTGGGCGGGGTGATCGACGGAGTCATCATGCGTGTGGTCGACATGGTGATCGCCTTTCCGCAGCTCGTGCTCCTGATCACGATCATCGCGCTCTTCGAGCCGTCCATCTTCCTGATCATCGCAGTCCTCGGTCTCACCCTCTGGCCGACCACCGCCAGGATCGTCCGTGGTGAGGTGCTGAGCCTCAGGGAGAGGGAGTTCGTGCAGGCGGCTACGGCGCTCGGCTACTCGAAGCGGCGCATCATTTTGCGGCACCTGATCCCGAACGCGCTCGCGCCGGTGATCGTGGCGGCGACGCTCGGCATCGGGAACACCATCGTGCTCGAGGCGGGGCTCTCCTTCCTGGGCCTCGGCGTGCAGCCGCCCACTCCCTCGTGGGGAACGATGGTCGCAGACGGGCGCAACGTGCTCCTCAACGCCTGGTGGCTCTCGACCTTCCCGGGTCTCGCGATCGTCTTTACGGTGCTCTCCTTCAACCTCGTCGGAGACGGGCTGCGCGACGCGCTGGACCCGAGGCTCAGGGCGTGAGCGAGCCGCTCCTCGCCGTGCGTGACCTGCGCACCTGGTTCTTCACGGACCAGGGCGTAGCCAAGGCCGTGGACGGCGTCTCCTTCGACGTGCGCGAGCGGGAGACGCTCGGCATCGTCGGCGAGTCGGGGTGTGGAAAGACGGTCACGTCGCTCTCCATCCTGGGACTGCTCCCCCAGCCGCCCGCCCGCGTGATGGACGGGAGCTCGGTCCGCTTCATGGGAGAAGAGCTGGTCGGTGCCTCCGAAGACCGCATGCGCGACCTCCGGGGCAACGACATCTCGATGATCTTCCAGGAGCCGATGAGCTCGCTGAACCCGGTCTACTCGGTGGGCGGCCAGATCGTCGAGGCGATCCGGCTGCACCGAGGGCTCGACAAAAAGGGAGCTCGCGCGGAGGCCGTGCGTCTGCTCGACGAGGTCGGCATCCCCGAGCCCGAGCGGCGCATCGACGAGTACCCGCACCAGCTCTCCGGGGGCATGCGTCAGCGTGTGATGATCGCGATGGCGCTCTCGTGTGAGCCGAAGCTCCTCATCGCCGACGAGCCCACGACCGCCCTCGACGTGACGATCCAGGCGCAGATCCTCGAGCTCCTCGCCGAGCTGCGGGGGAGCCATGGGATGGCGGTGCTGCTCATCACGCACGACCTCGGCGTGGTCGCCGAGGTGTGCGACCGCGTCGTAGTCATGTACGCGGGGCAGGTCGTGGAGAGCGGCACCGTTCACGAGATCTTCGAGTCACCCGCACATCCGTACACGCGCGCGCTCCTGGCCTCGCTTCCCTCCGTGGACAACCCCGGGCAGCGCCTGGTATCGATCCCGGGCACCGTGCCGAACCCCACGCGCTGGCCGGACGGGTGCCGCTTCCGCGCACGTTGCAGCGAGGCTCGCGACGGGTGCGAGCGCCCGCAGGGGCTCGTCGATCTGGGCGCGGAGGGGCGGGCGGCGCGCTGCTGGCGGACCCCTGAAGCGAGCCGCGTGGGCCCGACCGGGAGCGCGTCGTGACCGCGCCGGCGTCCGTGGCCCGCGAGCGGCCTGCCGTCGACCGGGCCGGCCCGCCGCTGCTCCGCGTGCGGGACCTGAAGAAGCACTTCCCGGTGCGGCACGGGACGTTCGGGCGGGTGCGTGAGCACGTGCGAGCGGTCGACGGAGTCGGCTTCGACCTCTGGCGCGGCGAGACGCTCGGTCTCGTCGGTGAGTCCGGGTGCGGCAAGTCCACCACCGGCCGGGCTCTCCTTCGACTCCTGGAGCCGACCGCGGGAGAGGTGACGTTCGATGGCATCGACGTGCGCGCGCTCGACAGGGAGGGGCTGCGGGCCTTCCGGAGGCGCGCACAGTTCGTCTTCCAGGATCCGGTCGGCGCGCTAAACCCCCGTCTCTCCGTCGGCGCGATGCTCGAGGAAGTCCTCGAGGTGCACGGCCTCGGCGGGCCGAGCCGACGCGAGCGTGCGGTCCAACTCCTCGAGCTCGTGGGCCTCCGGCCCGAGCACATCGACCGGTACCCGCACGAGTTCAGCGGTGGGCAGCGCCAGCGCCTCGGGATCGCCCGTGCGCTCGCCGTGGAGCCCGAGCTGCTCGTTCTCGACGAGCCGGTGAGCGCGCTCGACGTGTCCGTGCAAGCCCAGGTGGTCAACCTGCTCGAGGATCTGCAAGCGGAGCTCGGCCTCACCTACCTCTTCATCGCGCACGACCTCGCTTTGGTCGAGCACGTGAGCGACCGCGTCGCGGTCATGTACCTCGGAAGGATCGTCGAGCTGGCCGGGTCGGACGAGCTCTACCGTGACCCGCGGCATCCCTACACGCGTTCGCTCCTCTCCGCGGTGCCGCGACCCCACCCTGCGGGCCGGCGCTCGCGGCGGCGGATCGTGCTCGAGGGCGACGTCCCCAGCCCCATCGCTCCGCCCCCCGGATGCCACTTCCACCCTCGCTGCCCCCACGCGGCCAAGGACGAGGCGTGCCGGACCGTGTCCCCCCCGCTCGAAGGGGAGGCACAGAACCACCTTGCGGCGTGCCACTACAAGCATTTGAGCCTCGAAACGAGGCCTTGACACTCCTAGGGGTGGTTCCCATGTTGCGTCCCCGTTTCCCGCCCTTCTGCGGTCCTGGACCGTAGAAGGGCTATGTCACGCCAACTCGAAGAACACTCGCTGGAGGTCCCCCTTGGCGATCCAAATGTACGCCCTGCTTCTCCAGATCCCGGGCCTCGACGCCCCCGATCTCACCTGGCAGGAGCAGCTCCGGCAGCTGTGGATCGACACCGGCTTCATGCGTTGGCCGCTGGCGTTCTGCCTTGTCCTCGGCATCATCGTGATCATCGTCAAGTTCATCTCCCTGACGGCGAAGGCGGCGAGGACCCGCAAGATCCTCAAGGAGGTCGACGAGCTCCTGACCCAGCAGCGGATTCGCGAGGCGCTCGAGCTCACGCGTGACACCGACGCTCCTGCCGCGAAGATTCTGTATGCCGGCCTCGAGCGGCACACCGAGGGCACCGATCGCGTCATGAAGGCGATCGAGAACCAGGGCCTCATCGAGATGAGCAAGCTGGAGAAGGGGCTCGTCGTGCTCGCGACGCTCACGAACATCGCGCCGCTGCTCGGCTTCCTCGGGACCGTGATCGGCATGATCCTCGCGTTCCAGTCGATCGAGGCGGCTGGCGAGGTCGAGGCGACGCTCGTGGCGGGCGGCATCAAGGTCGCGCTCCTCACGACCGCGGCCGGCCTCATGATCGCCATCCCGGTGTCGATCGGGCACAACTACTTCGTGTCGCGCATCGACGCGCTGGTCATCGACATGGAGGAGTCCGCCCAGAAGATGGTCGACACGCTCCACGCGATGGAGACCGGCCGCTCGGCCTGACGTAGGACCGGGATCCACCGGAGGGGGCCACCCAGCGTGGGTGGCCCCCTTTGTTTTTGGGTGCCACGCGGTGTCCTCGGTGTACGATTTCATTGGCTAGCGCCGGGGAGGTCCCGTTAGAGTATGTGGCCATGACCACGCGCCTCTTCGCCACGTTGTTCGTCGTATTCGCCGCCTGGGGCACGACCACACGCGCCCCGGCCGGGTCGAACGGCGACGCGGCTCCGGCCAGGGTGGCAGAGTGGCCGGTGTCGCTGTCGGACAGCGCACTCGCCGAGCTGGAAGTGGGCCGGTTCTGGCACGCCGCGCGCGTCCTCCGCGCGGAGGGGGCCCACCGTGGCACTCCGGAGGAGCGGCTCACCCTGGCCCGCGCCGAGGCCGGTTGGGAGAACTGGCCGGCCGTTCTACCCCTGCTCGACGGGGTCGATTGGCTGGACACGACGCCGGGTCCCGGCCTTTACTATCTCGGTAGGGCGCTGGAGGACGCGGGTCGCCTCGCGGAGGCCGCCGACGCCTACGGCCGCTACTCCCGGCAGGTCGGGCGGACGGGCCCCGAAGGGGCGGCGGCGCTCTCGCGGCGCGCCCGGGCGCTTTGGCGGACCGAGCGCGCCCCCGAAGCCCTCGCGACGCTCGGCGAGCTGGTCGCCGCCCCCGCCGTGCGGAGCTGGAGCGCCGTGGTGATGATGCTCGACGCGGCCGCGGCGGGAGACACGGCCGGGGTGCGCACGCTCTCGCTCCACGTAGTCGAGCCGGCGGCGCGCGCGGCCATCTGGCGTGCGGAGGCGGACGCGAGATTGGCCTCCGGAGACTCCTCGTCCGCGACCACCTCGTTCCGTCGGCTCTACGCCAGCAACGAGGGGACGCGCCGTGCGCAGGCGGCCACGGAGCTCGGCCGACTCCGTCTCGCCGCGGGCGACACGGCGGCAGCGCGGCCGCTCTTGCTCGAGGGGTTCCAGCTCGGCTCGGGCGACACGGCCGCCCGGGCGGCAGAGGCGCTCGTGGGCCTCGTCGGCTTCGATCGTGATGTCACGCTCGAGCTCGCCCGCACACTCGACCGGGCCGGGGACGGCGCCCGTGCCCTGCGCGCTTTCGACCGGGCGGCGGGAATGTCCTCGCCAGACGGCAGCCCCATGCCGGAGTGGGCGCGCCTCGAGCGGGCGCGACTCATGGCGACGGTGCAGTCGAGGCAAGAGGAAGCGCTCACCGAGTTCCGTGCGCTCCGGGAGACCACTCAGAGCGAGCGCATCGGGGCGCGCAATCTCCACGTCTGGCGTGAGATGCGGCGGCGGCAGGGGCGTGAGGGCGACGCGGCGACGCTCCGACGCTGGCTGATCGACGACTATCCGGGCAGCCCGGAGGCGGTAGAGCTGGTCTGGAACGACGGCCTCGCCGCCGAATCGCGCGGAGCGCTGGACGTCGCGCTCGGGCGCTACACGCACATCGCCGAGCACGCCCGTACTTCGGCGCGCGCGGGTGAGTCCCGCATGCGCTCGGGCCAGATCCACTTGAGGCTCGGGCACCGGGGAGAGGCGGCCGAGGTGTACGAAGCCTACCTGGTCGATTTCCCCGACGGGCGACGCTGGCCGGAGGCGGCGTACTGGGCGGGCCGTATCCACCTCGAGCTCGGCGACACGGCTACCGGCCGGGCGCATCTGGAGCGGACGGTGCGCGAGCAGCCGGTCGAGTACTACTCGGTCATGGCGGCGGACCTGCTGGACGTGCCGTACCGGATCGACGTGCCGGAGGGAGAGGGACCCAGCGAGCCGCTCTGGCTCACCGAGGGGCTCGAGCGGCTGGACCGCCTCACCGAGGCGGGGCTCGAGCGGGGTGCGTCGGCAGAGGTCGACCGCCTCCGTGACCGGTCGCGGGGTCACCGAGGCGCGATGCTCCGCCTCGGCGAAGCGCTCACCGAACGAGGTCGCTCGCTCGACGGGATCAACCTGGGCTGGGCGCTGCTCGAACAGGAGGGCTCCTGGGACCGGCAGCTCCTCCGGGTCACCTTCCCGTTCCCTTACCGGGAGCTGGTGAGGAGGGAGGCCGAGGAGTGGGGGATGGATCCGCTCCTGATGGCCTCCATCATCCGACAGGAGTCGGCGTTCAAGGCCGACATCGTGAGCCGGGCAGGCGCGATCGGCCTCATGCAAGTGATGCCGCCGACCGGTCGTGAGCTGGCGAGACGTCACGGCCCGGACCCGTTCACGGAGGCCACGCTCGCGAGTCCCGAGGTGAACCTCCACCTGGGGGCCGCCTTCTTCGTCGACATGAGCCGCCGGTACGACGACGACCTGCCACTGGTGCTCTCGGCGTACAATGCCGGCCCCTCCCGGGCCACCGCCTGGCGCCAGTTCCCCGAGGCCTCCGATCCCCTCCGCTTCACCGAGAGGATCCCGTTCACCGAGACTCGCGGCTACGTGAAGAACGTGCGCCGCAACCTCGGCCTTTACCGGGCGCTGTACGGCGAGCAGTAACCGTCGCGAGCGTCTCGTTCGGCCCCACCGTCGTCGCTCGATCATCTTTGCACGCGTGATTGGCGGCCTCCTGAGAGGGCCGCTTGCGCCCTCCGCGCCGGGCTCCCTAAGGTGAGGTGGGCGCCGCGCCACGCGCGGTCCGAATCTCACTCAGTAGTCGGAGGGAGCGGCATGAAAGGGACCGTGAAATGGTTCAACGACTCGAAGGGATACGGCTTCATCAAGAGCCCGAGCGGTGAGGACGTGTTCGTCCACTTCTCCGCGATCCAGGCGGACGGCTTCCGAACGCTGAACGAGGGAGAAGAGGTGGAGTTCGAGGTCCGCGAGTCCGAGCGGGGTCCCCAGGCGACCAACGTGGTGCGGGCCTGACCCGACCACATTTCGATTCCTGAAGACGAGCTCCGCGGCCGCCAGGGCCGCGGGGCTCGTTTTCTTTAGATTCACCCGTCACACGACCCATCACCCCCACGGCCACCGTCCTTGGAGATCCCACCCAAGACCGCCCCCAGGATCTTCCTGATCGACGCGTACGCCCTCATCTATCGGTCGTACTTCGCGTTCATCAGTCGGCCGCTCACGAACTCGGCGGGGGAGAACACCTCTGCCCCGTTCGGGTTCACTCGGTTCTTGCTCGACATCCGCGAGAAATTCGAGCCCGACTACCTCGCCGTCGTGTTCGACGCCGGATCCTCCTTTCGGGACGAGATCTTTCCAGAGTACAAGGCCACACGCGAGAAGATGCCCGACGACCTGCGCGCGAGCATCGGCCGGATCCGGGACATCGTCGCCGGCTTCCACGACCCGGTGATCGAGCTCGAGGGCTACGAGGCGGACGACGTCATCGGTACCCTGGCGGTGAAGGCGCGAGACGCGGGGCTCGAGGCCGTGATCGTGTCGGGTGACAAGGACTTCTACCAGCTCGTGGGGCCGGGAATTCACCTCTTGAACCCCGGCCGGGGCGGCGCCACAGGTGTAGCGGCCGAGTGGGTCACCGAGGAGAACGCGTCGGAGAAGTTCGGCATCCCCCCGACGCAGGTGGCCGACTACCTCGCTCTCGTGGGCGACTCGTCCGACAACATCCCGGGCGCGCGTGGCGTTGGACCCAAGACCGCTTTGCAGCTCCTCCAGGAGCACCCCGACATCGAGGCGCTCATCGCCCACGCGGCCGAGCTCAAGCCGGCGCGGGCCTCGAAGTCGCTCGCGGAGAACGCCGAGAACGTGCGTCTGTCCAAGCGGCTCGTCACGATCATGACCGACCTCGGCCTCGAGCTCGACCTGGAAGCCCTGCGGGTGGGCGAGCCCAACCACGCCGCCCTCCGGGACGTGTTCCTGGAGCTCGAGTTTCGTGACCTGGCGCAGAAGCACGCGGCCGCTGCGGCGACGGGCGGGACGACCGTGTCGGCCAGGGCGGCGCCACGGTCGACCGGGGCAGCCCCGGCAGAGGCGGGGCCGGAGCCGGTCGCCGATCCCGCCTACGTGACCGTCGACAGCGTAGAGAACCTGAAGGACATCGTCGAACGCGTGCGCGCCGAGGGGCGTGTGTCGATCGCTGCGGAGCCGTCCACGGTCGACCCGCTCCGCGGAGAGCTGGTCGGCCTCGCGCTCGCGGTCGAAGTTGGGCGCGCCTGGTACCTACCATTCGGTCACGTGCAGCCGTTCGAGCTCTCCTTCGAGGGGGAGGGTCCTTCGGATGTGCGCAACCTACCCGTGCCCACGCACGTGAAGTGCCGCGAGCTGCGTGCCATCCTGGAAGACGCGTCGATCGAGAAGGTCGGTCACGATCTGAAGCGGTCGGCGCTCGCCCTCTCGAGCGCGGGTGTCGCTTTGCGAGGGCTCGGGTTCGACGTCATGGTCGCCAGCTACGTGCTCGACCCGGGGCGGAGGAGCCACGACCTCACCGACCTCGCTCTCGACCTCTTCGCACAGAAGCCTGCTACCAGGGCGGATGCCACTGGGACGGGACGAAGCGCGGTGGCCTTTCCGGAAGTGCCCGTCGAGCGGGCGGCCGGCTACCTGTGCGAGTCGGCGGACCTCGCGCTGCGGATCGCGGGCGAGTTCAGGGCCCAACTGGAGAAGGCCTCCCTCGATCGGCTCATGAGGAAGCTCGAGATGCCACTGCTGCCGGTGCTGCTGGGCATGGAGCTCGCGGGCATCGCGATCGACGAGGCGTTCTTCAAGGAGATGCGCGGCCGCCTGGTCGGGGAGCTCGACCTCATCCAGCAGGAGATCTTCAAGATCGCTGGCGGCGACTTCAACCTGAACTCGACGCCGCAGCTTCGCGAGGTCCTCTTCGAGCGCCTCGACCTCCCGGTGCTCAAGAGGACCAAGACCGGCCCCTCCACCGACGCTGGGGTGCTCGAGGAGCTGGCGGCCATGGGTCACGAAGTGCCGCGGCTGATGATGGAGTACCGCGAGCTCGAGAAGCTCCGCTCGACGTACGTGGACGCCCTCCCGCAACTCGTGAACCAGAAGACGGGTCGCATCCACACGAGCTTCAACCAGACGGTCGCCGCGACCGGGAGGCTTTCATCGAGCGAGCCGAATCTCCAGAACATCCCCATTCGTACCGACCTCGGACGCGAGATCCGAAAGGGCTTCGTCGCCGCACCCGGCTGCGTCTTCCTCGCCGTCGACTACTCGCAGATCGAGCTGCGGGTACTCGCGCACTTCTCGGGGGACCCGGCTTTCGTGACGGCATTCACGAAGGGCATCGACGTCCACAAACAGACCGCGTCGGTCATCTTCGATGTGCCGGTGGACGAGGTGACCCCGGCCATGAGAGCCCAGGCCAAGACGGTGAACTTCGCCACGCTCTACGGCCAGGGGCCCTTCGGACTGGCACGGCAGTTGGGCATCTCCCGTGACGAGGCCCGCGACTTCATCGATACGTACTTCGAGCGCTTCCAGGGGGTACGCGCGTTCCTCGACGCGCAGGTCGAAATGGCCAAGAAGGAAGGCTATGTCGAGACCCTCATGGGTCGCAGGCGCTACGTGCACGAGCTTGCGTCGAAGAACTGGAACATCCGCCAGTTCGGGGAGCGCGTGGCTCAGAACACGCCGATCCAGGGCACCGCCGCCGACCTCATGAAGAAGGCGATGATCGACGTGCAATCGGCCCTGGACGAAGCTGGGCTGAAAGCCCGGATGCTGCTGCAGGTGCACGACGAGCTCCTGCTCGAGGTGCCGACCGACGAGGTCGACGCGGCGCGCGACCTGGTGGTCGCGAAGATGGAAGGGGCCGTTCGGCTCGAGGTGCCGCTCGTGGCCGATTCAGGCGTCGGCAGCAACTGGTACGAGTGTAAGGGCTAGGCCCTCGAGTTTCGGGGTCCGCTCCCGCCATCCGGCCGCCCCACCCGTCCCTCCATCGTTCGTGACGCGAAGCCAGGCGGGTAGCCCGGCAAGCGACACCAGAATCGGAGGGAGTTCTATGAGCCGGTCCGTGAACAAGATCACCCTGATCGGGAACGTCGGGCGTGATCCGGACATCCAGCAGACGAAGAGCGGCATCAAGGTCGCGCACTTCCCGATCGCCACGAACCGGCGCGCGCCGGCCGGCTCCGACGAGGAGGAGCGGACGGATTGGCACCGGCTCACCCTGTGGAGCAAACAGGCCCAGTTCGCCGAGGACTACATCCGGACCGGCGACCGGGTCTACATCGAGGGCCGGCTCGAGTACGACTCGTACGAGCGGGACGGAGTCGTCATCCCGACCGCCGAGATCCACGTGTTCGAGGTGCTTCTGCTCACGTCGAAGGCGCAGCAGCCCTCGCAGGCGATGGAGGAGGCCGCCTAGAACGGCTCTCGACTCGGCTCAGGAAGGCCCGGGGCTGCGCCCCCGGGCCTTCCTGAGCGCCTACAGCCAGGACCGGAAGGCGCGCGACACGGAGAAGAGGCCTTCCCACCCTCCTCCGCGGAGCCCGCGTGTGACGTCCACGCGGAAGGTGTCGAACCCGAACGAGAGGCCGGCGCCGATCGAGGCACGCACCCCGTTCGAGTCGCGTGCGGCCCAGTCTCCCGGTAGCGCGCGGCTACCCAGATAGGTCGCCCCGAGCGCGCCGATGGCTCGCACTCCAAGGTAAGGCGCGTACACGGGCACGGTGCCTTCCCCTCGGAGCAGCCAATAGCGGTCGCCCACGAACGTGCGGTAGTCGTGCCCGGGCAGGGTCCAGCGCCCACCGAGAAGGAAGAGAGCCTGGGGTGGCGCCTCGGCGGTCACCGCACCTCCCGCGAGGGAGAGCTCGGTCTCCCACGAGGTGCCCGGTCGGTCGGCTCGCCAGAGCACCTCGGCGGTCGATCCGGCGAACGTCCGGCCGTTCAGGCGACCCACCTCGCCGTCGACCCAGGCGCGCACTTCTTCGCCGAGTCCCACAGGAAGGCGTACGCCGGCCGCGGCGAGTGAGCCCTCCTCGATGGACCGGACCGGGCGGAACTCGGTGTTCGCGAGGTCGTCGGAGACCACGTCTCGCGCACCGACCTGCTCCTCCCAGGTGAGCCGAGCCGCGACTCCGCCCGCTTCGCGCCCTCTGAGGGTGAGCGTCCCACCCCTGCGGAAGTACGGATCGGTGTAGTCCTTCTTGCCCGAGAGCGACGTGATCGTGTTCTCGAGGGTCGTGGCGCCCGGGTGACCGCCGATGTCCCCCACTCCGTCCCAGTGGAGATCGAGCGTCGGTAGGACACCCCCGATGCCCCGGCTCAGCGAGGTGGCTCCGGTGAAGCGCTCACGCCCGATCTGATAGCCTGCCGAAAGACGGGCCACGAGCGCACCCGGCCGTAGCGTGATGCCGCCGCCGAGCCGCAGCCCTTCGGCGCGGTTGTAACGAGCGAAGTCGGAAACGTTGGCGAAGTGGACCCGGAAGGGCGCGAGGCCGCTCATGCCGCGGTCCTCCACGACCTGGCGGACCTGCCGCTCCACGTCGGCCATCGAGGGCGACGGAGTAAGGCCTTCCTCCTCGAGGTTGTCGAAGAGGCCGCGCTCGAAGGGGAACGCCCTGCGCTGGTTTGGGGACAGTGTCCCGATGCGGCCTCCCAAGAACGTGCGAGGCGGAATGGCGACGTTGAAATCGTAGCCGCGGATCTCGAAACGGCCCCGGATCACACTGCCGGTCATGACGTCGAGGAGAGGGATCTCGCGTCGAATCTCCACCTCCTGTCGGTACGGGAGCCAGTACGTGCCGAGCCAGAGCGAGTTGTCGAGCGAGACTCGGATGTGGTCGACGTACGGATCGACGTACGAGGCGGGTGTGAACGAGAAGTTCATCCGCACGATCGCGGCCCGCGCGCGGTCGAGGTAGATCGCTCCGACGAAGCCCGGCGCACCGAAGACCTTCGGCCGCACCCGGACCTCGTAGACCCTCACCGAGCCGTCCAGGTAGGTCAGCGTGAGCGAATCGGCGAGCAGGAAGTCGTACGTCGTCTCGGCCCCGGGACCGACGGGGTGGAGCACCGCCTCCACCTCGTCCCCGTCGCCCATTCGGATGTAGTCGCCGAAGTCGTCCTGGACCACGGTGAGGTGGTCGATGTGGTAGCGGATGTCCGTCGGGAGCAACTTCTGGTCACGCTGCCCGACGATGATCTGCTTGGTTGACGCGGGCGCCTCCCAGAAGAGCTCGAGGGCGACCTGGTCCGCCTTCACGAGGTGGCGCTCGTCGCTGTCGGGCCTGTCGAAGTAGAAGTAGACGTAACCCCGGGCGTCGGCGGTATACGACCGGAAGGTCGAGTCGACGACGGTCGATCCCCTTAGCGCACGAGCGCGTGCGACGAGCTCGAGCACGTCGGCGTCGTTCCAGCGTGGGCCGGTCGTGTCGGTCTGCGCACGGACCGGAGGGGCGCCGAGCGACACGGCGAGGGCGAAGAGAAGGCACCTACCCATGGGCCGGTCGTACGCCGGGTTCATGCGGCCGGTTCCGAAAAGTGCGAAGGGTCCCGACCGGTAGACCGGCCGGGACCCCCCGAGGCGTGGCGATCGCCGTGAGCCTAGTGCGCGTTCCAGAAGCCCGAGAGCGACTCGCCGTGCGGGCTCTCCCGCAGCTTCTCGAAGGCGCGATTGCGGATCTGGCGAATGCGCTCCCGCGTCACGCCCAACAGGGAGCCGATCTCCTCGAGCGTGCGCTCCTCGCCGTCGTCGAGCCCGTAGTACAGGTAGAGGATCTTCCGCTCCCGCTCGGTGAGGTACGACTCGAACATCGTCTCCAAGAAGTCGCGGCGTGCCATCGCCTCGACGTCTTCCTCGATGTCGGCCGCGGCCGCCCCGGCGAAGCGCTCGCCGAAGCTCGCGCTGTCGCGGTCGCCGCGATCGATCGGGGCATCCAGCGAGAGCTCGGACGCGGCGACCCGACGCAGGGCGCGGATCGTCTCGACCGGCTCTTCCATCTCCTTGGCGATCTCCTGGTCGGTCGGCGAGCGCCCGAGCGACTGCGTGAGCTGGGTGTCGGTCCGAGCCAGGCGAGCGAGGTTCGAGTTCTGGTTCAGCGGGATGCGCACGGAGCGCGTCTGCTCTGCGAGCGCCTGGAGCACCGTTTGGCGGATCCACCACACGGCGTAGGAGATGAACTTCACGCCCTTGTCGGGATCGAACTTCTTGACGGCCTTCAGGAGGCCCTCGTTGCCGATGCAGACCAGCTCGGCGAGACCGAGTCCCCGGCCCTGGTACTTCTTCACGTAGGAGATGACGAAGCGCAGGTTCGCGGTGACCAGCCGCTCGGCAGCTTCCTTGTCACCCGCTCGGGCGCGGCGGGCCAGCTCGCGCTCCTCTTTCGGGTCCTGAATCAGCGGGTACTTCTCTACGTCCTGCAGGTACTGGTCGAATGAGTCCAGGCCGCGGGCGGAGGAAAACATCCGTTGTTTCCGTTCCTCATCTCGGGGATCGACGAGGTCTGCTCGGCGGGCCCTGCCTCCAAAAACCCCTGCGGGCCTTGTGGTTATCGGAGTGCCGAAACAGCCAGCCCGGGAAAAAATCCAGGGGTGAAAGTGAAACTATAAAGGCATGTTTCCGGGGTCAAAGGTTTTTTTCACAACCTTAAACAGATGGCTCGGCCGGCTCATCGTACCGTCTTTCACGTCGGCGCTCTCCGCCGCCGGCGAAGATGAACTCGGCTCGGAGGCTCTCGGCGCTGGGCCCGGTCACACCGAAGAAGACGCAGGCGGTCGAGCCGCGCCCGGTGGGGAGGTCGACACGCCGGAAGAACCCGGCCTCCAGCACCCGCAGGGGGTGTAGCGGGCCGAGGTCGATGAGGTGGGCGGACCCGCCGGCCCTCCCCGGCACGAGGCCCTTCCGAAACACGAAGATCGGGGAGCTGCCTCGGATCACCACCCACCCGGTCGCGAACCGGGGCGCGCCGGGGAGGCGATGAGCTCCGGCCGGGCTCCCGCGGAGCCCCCCACCGGGCGCGAAGATGTCGCCCTCCAGCGCCTGCCGGACCCACGCGGGCAGCTCCTCCGACCCCATCCAACGCCGGTGCGTGAGCGTCTGGGAGGCGCGCTCGGCCACGAGGCGCACGGCGAACGCGAAGGCTCGGGCCTGCGCCGGCCACGCCAGCAGCGCCATGACGACCAGCGCCGAGGCCAGGACGAGTCCGGCGAGTGGGGCGTCCAGCGCCAGCACCACCAGTGCCAGCACGATCGCGTCCTCCAGGAGTGCCACGAGGAGCACATGCGGTGTGGTAGTCGACCCGAGCCAGCGGACGATCGCCCCACCCGAGCGCACGGAGTGCGCGAGGGACGTGAGCACGCCGGCCAGCACCGCGCCACCGAGTATGACCGGCAGCTGTGCGTCGTCGAGCAGGAGCAGCGCGAGCAAGGCACCGGCCACCGGTCGAATCACCGCGTGGAAGGCGTTCCAGAGGAGCGCGGAGGGCGCCCAGCGCTCGGCCGAGAACTCGAGCAGGTAGAAGATGCCCACCATGATGAGCACCTGAGGTGAGTCGAGGTCGCCGAGCGCGCCCGGGAGGGGATGGTCCCACCAGGGGGTGGTGGGCGCCGCCCCGAGCACGAGGAGCGTGAGGTAGAGATCGATGCCGGCGGCGACCGCGAGGGGCGCGAGGATCAGCAGCTCCGCCGGGAGCTCGGGCATCGGCTGGCTAGGCTACCTGGGAAGCTGCGGTCAGGACCAGCACGGCGTTGATCCCTCCGAAGCCGAAGGAGTTGGTGACCACGGCCCACAGCTCGCCGGCCCGGCCCGCACCCGTCACGTAGTCGAGGTCGCAGCCCTCGCCGGGCTCGTGGAGGTTGAGCGTGGGGGGGATCCACTGTTCGTGGAGGGAGAGGCAGGAGATCGCGGCCTCGATCGCCCCCGCGGCTCCCAGGGCGTGACCGTGGTACGGCTTCGTGCCCGTGACGGCGACCTTCTCGGCGTGGCCACCCAGGGCGGTGCGGATCGCGGCGCTCTCCGTCGGATCGTTCAGTGGCGTGCTGGAGGCGTGTGCGTTCACGTGGCCGACGTCGGACTCCGTGAGCCCGGCCGACGCGATGGCCATGCGCATGCACTCCGCGGCGCGCGAGCCGTCTGGTCGAGGAGCCGCCATGTGGTAGGCGTCGTTGTTCGTTCCGTAGCCACGTACCTCTGCGTAGATCTTCGCGCCCCGCGCGCGAGCGTGCTCGGCTTCCTCCAATACGAAGGCGCAGGCGCCTTCGCCCATCACGAAGCCGTCGCGGTCCTTGTCGAAGGGCCGACACGCCTCGGCGGGCGCGTCGTTGCGGGTGCTCATGGCGCGCATCGACGAGAATGCTCCGTAGCACACGGGGGCGAGCGGAGCGTCGACACCTCCTGCGACCGCGACGTCGGCATGGCCGTCGCGGACGAGCCGCGCAGCCTCACCGATTGCGATGGTCCCGGCGGCGCAGCTCATGGCGTTCGTGGAGTTCGGGCCAGAGAAGCCGTATTCGATGGCGACGTGGCAGCTCGCGGCGCCCGCGAACGTCGTCGTGGCCAGCCGTGGATCGATGTGGCGCGCGCCGCCCTCGATGAAGTTCCGCAGCTGCACCTCCGCGTTCGCGAGGCCGCCCATCGCCGAGCCCATCTGCACCGCGGTCCGTGCCTTGTCGAGACTCTCCACGTCGATGCCCGAGTCGTCGACAGCCAGTTTGGTGCTCGCCAGCGAGAATTGAACGAAGCGATCGATCCTTCGAGCGTGCTTGGCGTCCATGAAGTCCGTCGGGTCGAACCCGCGGATCTCCGCCCCCATGCGGCTACGGAAGGGCGTGGGGTCGAAGGCCGTCACGTCGGCGATCGGCGAGCGCGCTTGCCGCAGGCCGGCTAGGAGCGCATCGACTCCGACGCCGCAGGCCGTGACGGGCCCCAGCCCGGTCACGACCACGCTACGACGTTTCACTGCCACCGTCGGCTCCGTGTGCGAATGCGCCCTTGGTCTCCGGCGCCCGACGTTCTAGGATCATCGTCCCGCCCCCGTAGTTCGGAGCTAAGCTCACATGGCACACCGGCGCCAGGAAGCCCTCGACTACCATGCCAGGGGCCGTCCCGGCAAGATCGAGGTGGTGCCCACGAAGTCGGTCGCCACGGCGCGCGACCTGTCGCTCGCGTACTCGCCGGGCGTCGCCGACCCGTGCCTCGAGATCCACGCGAATCCGGACGACGTCTTCAAGTATACGGCCCGCGGCAACCTCGTCGCGGTCGTGTCGAACGGCACGGCCGTGCTGGGTCTCGGCAACATAGGTCCCTTGGCGTCCAAGCCCGTCATGGAGGGCAAGGGCGTGCTCTTCAAGCGCTTCGCGGGGATCGACGTCTTCGACATCGAGGTCGCGTCCGAAGCCGCCGAGGACGTAATCCGCTTCTGCGAGCTGCTCGAGCCCACCGTGGGCGGGATCAATCTCGAGGACATCTCCGCGCCGGAGTGCTTCGTGATCGAGCGCACGCTCAAGGAGCGGCTCGACATACCGGTCTTCCACGACGACCAGCACGGCACGGCGATCATCGCCGCGGCGGCGCTCCTGAATGCCCTCCAGATCATAGGCAAGAAGATCAAGGAGGTGACGGTCGTGTTCAGCGGTGCCGGCGCATCGGCGCTGTCCACCGCTGAGCACTTCATGCGGCTCGGCGTGCCGCGCGAGCACATGCTCATCGTGGACTCCAAGGGCGTGGTCTACGAGGGGCGCAAGGAGGGGATGAACGAATACAAGGCCCCCTTCGCGGTGAAGACGAAGAAGCGCACCCTGGCCGAGGCCATGGACGGGGCCGACGTCTTCATCGGCCTGTCGGTGAAGGGGCTCGTCACACCGGAGATGGTTCGCTCGATGGCGAAGAGTCCGATCATTTTCGCGCTCGCGAATCCCGATCCCGAGATCCTCCCCGAAGAGGTGGCTGCGGTCCGCGACGACGCGATCATGGCGACCGGGCGCTCGGACTACCCGAACCAGGTCAACAACGTCCTCGGCTTTCCGTTCATCTTCCGCGGCGCGCTGGACGTGCGAGCGCGCGGCATCAACGCGGAGATGATGCTCGCCGCGACACGCTCGCTCGCCGACCTGGCGCGGCAGGACGTTCCGGAGACCGTGAGAGGCGCGTACGGGGGCTCCGACTTCAGCTTCGGGCGTGAGTACTTGATCCCAAAGCCCTTCGACGACCGGGTGCTCTTCCACGTCGCCCCCGCCGTAGCGAAGGCCGCCATGGAGTCGGGTCTCGCGCGCATCCAGCTCGACCTGGAGGAGTACGAGGACCGCTTGCGAGCGAGCCTCGGGCCCGGCCGGGAAGTGATGTGCTGGATGACCGACCGCGCGCGACGGAATCTCGCGCGGGTCGTCTTCTCCGAAGGACACAACGAGAACGTCATCCGTGCGGCGGCCCAGCTCGTCGAGGAGGGCATCTGCAAGCCCGTGCTCGTCGCCCGGCCTCAGAGGCTCACGGAGAAGGCGACGGAGCTGGGCGTCGATCTGGAGGGCGTGGAGATCGTATATGCCGCCGAGGAGGACGAGCAGCGCGAGGCCTTCGCCGCCGAGCTCTTCAAGCGCCGGGGACGCAAGGGGCTGACCCTCGCGGAAGCCGAGTGGAACCTCTTCAAGCCGATTTATTACGCGGCGAGCCTCCTGGAGTCGGGCTACGTCGACGCCCTCGTAGCGGGTGTCGAGGCGAACTATGCCGAGATCCTGCGCCCCTGCCTGGAGGTCATCGGACCGAGCGGCAAGTCGCGGGTCGCGGGGCTCTACATGCTCGCGTTCCCGAACCGCGAGCTGATGTTCTTCTCCGACACCACGGTGAACATCGAACCGAATGCGCAGGAGCTCGCCGATATCGCCATACAGACCGCCCAGTTCGTTCGCGAGCTCGGGATCACCCCACGCGTCGCCATGATATCCTTCTCGAATTTCGGCTCGGCCCGCCACGAGGAGTCGCGACGGGTGGCAGACGCCGTGCGATTGGTACACGACATCGACCCCCAGCTCGAGATTGACGGAGAGATGCAGGCCGATACGGCGGTGGATGCGCTCAAGCTGCGTCTCGTGTATCCCTTCAGCAATCTGACCCGGCCCGCGAACGTGCTCGTCTTCTCACGACTGTCGGCGGCGAACTCCGCCTACAAGCTTCTCGACACCTTGGGGGGCGCGGACGTGATCGGTCCGGTTCTCCTGGGGATGGCCAAGCCGGTCCACGTTCTGCAACGTGGATCCTCCGTACAAGACATCATGAACCTCGCCACCGTGGCAGCGGTGGACTGGCAGGCACGCAATGACTAGGCAGGATCTCGCCCGCCACGGGATCACGCCGAGCGGTCAGGTGCACTGGAACCTCCCTCCCGCGCGGCTCTACGAGGAGTCGTTCGCGCGGAAGGTGGGGACTCTGGTGCACATGGGCGCGCTCGCGACGCTGACCGTGCCGCACACCGGTCGCTCGCCGAAGGACCGGTTCGTCGTGAAGGACGCGGCCACCGACGACACCGTGGACTGGGGCGCCGTGAACGTGCCTCTGGCCTCGGAGCACTTCGACGCTCTGCGCTCGGACGTCGTCGCGCACCTGAACGGTCAGGATCTGTTCATCGTCGACGCGCGCGCCGGGGCGGACGAGACGCACGGCATGGCTGTGCGGGTCGTGAGCGAGAGCCCGTGGCACGCGCTCTTCGCGTACAACATGTTCCTGCGGCTCGAGCCCGGAGTGGAGCCGGACGATCCCGGCTTCACCGTGTTGCACGCCCCCCGGCTCAAGGCGGACCCGGCGCGGCACGGCACGCGCAGCGAGACGGCGATCGTCGTGAGCTTCACCGCCCGCGAAGTGCTGATCGCGGGGACGCACTACGCGGGAGAGATCAAGAAGTCGATCTTCTCCGTTCTCAACTACGTGCTCCCGGAGCGCGGCGTATTCCCCATGCACTGCTCGGCGAACGTCGGGCCCGAGGGGGACGTCGCGCTCTTCTTCGGGCTTTCCGGAACGGGAAAGACCACTCTGTCGGCCGATCCGACCCGAGGCCTCATCGGCGACGACGAGCACGGTTGGGGAGAGCAAGGAGTCTTCAACTTCGAAGGCGGCTGCTACGCCAAGACCATCAAGCTCTCGCGCGAGAGTGAGCCCGACATCTACCGGGCCACGCAGATGTTCGGGACGATCCTCGAGAACGTGGTCTTGAGCGAGCGCACGCGTGAGATCGACTTCGACAACGCGTCGATCACGGAGAACACTCGGGCGTCGTATCCCATCCACTACATCTCCAATGCGGTCATCCCCGGCCGCGGCGGCCACCCGAAGAACGTGGTGTTCCTCACGGCGGACGCGTTCGGCGTGCTGCCGCCGATCGCCCGGCTCTCTTCCGAGCAGGCGATGTACCACTTCCTGTCGGGATACACGGCGAAGGTCGCGGGCACCGAGCGAGGCGTCACGGAACCCTCCGCCACCTTCAGCGCATGCTTCGGCGCTCCGTTCCTGCCTCGTCACCCGGGCGTCTACGCGAAGATGCTCGGCGAGCGCCTGCGCGAGCACGGCGCGGCGGTTTGGCTCGTGAACACCGGCTGGTCCGGCGGCGCCTACGGCACCGGGAGCCGGATGAAGCTCTCACACACCCGCGCCATGGTTCACGCGGCGCTCGGCGGCGAGCTGGAGGGCACTGCATTCCAGGCCGACCCGGTCTTCGGGCTGGAGGTGCCGTGTGAGGTGCCGGGGGTGCCGTCCCAGGTGCTCCGGCCGCGCGACACATGGCCCGACGGTGCGGCTTACGACGCGGCGGCGGCCAAGCTGACGAAGATGTTCAGGGACAACTTCGCGAAGTTCGAGGGGCAGGTGAGCGCGGAGGTACGGGCCGCGGGACCGAAGTAGCGGCCGCGAGGTCCGACGTGTTCATCCAACGCTCCGGCGTGATGCGGTAGCGGTCACGACGACGCCCAGCAGAGCCAGCGTGAGCATGCTCCAGCCGAGCGCGTCGAGCGGCAGGGATGGCCCGGGCCTGTAGAGGCTCGAATGGCCCTGCACCCACGCGAGCACCCATTCGCCCAGTGGCACGTCGAAGGCCGCCTCGAAGGCCGCGGGCACGGGCTCGGCCGACCTCCAGAAGCGGGTGAACGCCTCGGGCCCGAACTCGGCCTCCCATTCGTAGAGCAGCCCGTCGTCGACGTAGCCGAACGGCACCTGTGCCGCGAACCCCCTCAAACTCGTCGCGGGAGAGTTGGCCACGAGCCATGCATTGTCCCCCATCCGTGGGGCGATCGACCCGGGGGCCGTGAGCGCCCGCTCGCAAGCCTCGGCCCGTCCCGCCAGGCATGCTTGGACCGCAAGGTCGCCGTTCGCGAGGAGGGGGCGGTTGATGCCGAAGAGTCGAAGAGTGCCCCGCGGGGTGGAGCTCCGGAGCTGCGCGAGCTCCTCGAAGTCCGTCGTGCGGGCGAAACCGAGCGACGAGGTCCGCAGCCAATCCTGGAGGTGCGCGCCCGGCATGCCGTATTTCGCGTATAGCCTGCATCCCTCGAGATAGCCAGCGTATCGCAACAAGCCCCGGGCCGACGGCTCGTGATAGGGAATCGCCTGGATGCAGTATGGTCGGCCCCTGCCCTCACCCACGAAGGTGACTTCGCGCGTGGCTCCCCCCAGCGGCACGCCGGGGAGTGTGCCGTGGCCAGCCGGCACCCACACGATCCCCACGACCATGTCGGGGTCGCGAGGCTCGAGCGCGTCCAGCGTCGCGCGCTCCGTGGCCTCCCAGGTATCGAGCAAAGCCGGGTCCGAGCCCTCCCGCAGCCTGGGCGGGCTCAGCACGAGCCCGCCTTCTTGCTCCCGTAGCACGTAGCCGGAAAGCGAGTCGGCCCAGCGGAATGCTCGCAGGGCTCCGTGCAGCTGGCGAACCTCGCGCTCCACGGCCTGGAGTCGCTCCTGCTCCGGCAGGCGGTTGGGGCTCGGCACCCGGACGATCGACGGGGGGAGAGCCCAGACCGCTACGAGCACCGCGGCTGCTGCCACGCCGGTCAGCCAGCGCTTCATGTGAGCCTCCATCTCGAGCTCCGGGCGGCGAACATCGCGAGGAAGATCAGCCACACGATCACACGCGCCGACTGGGACCCGAGCCCCGCGTGGACTTCAGGACGCTCGTCGAGCAGGGCGGTGCGCCAGGATGCCACGACGGCCTCGGGAGCCACCCCCGCTACACGCTCGAGCGCGTCGAGTGGGTGGGCACCTGCCACGCCGACGAGGCGCTGCCATGCCCCGGCGCCGCCGAGCCGCACGGCTTCCAGCAGGACCATGGTCGTAGTCTCGGGCGGTAGGCCGCGCTCGGTGGTCGCGGTGGTCGCGAGGCCGAGACCGGCCAGGCACGCGGCGTCCTCGCCCTCGAGGCAGGAACGATTGAGGTCGGACGGGACCATGGTGACGAGCCGGGAGACACGCTGGACGGATGGGTAGCCCGTCCGACCGACCCACTCGGCGAGCGGTGTGCCTTCGGGGAGATCCTTACGCAGCGCGTCCCACACGGAATCCCGTATGCGGGCCCTCGCGACACGACGAGTTCGCACCCAGCTTCGCGTGACCTCGACCCGTTGGACCGCCGTGGCTCCGTGGGCCTCGGCGTCGACGTCCAAGGGCTGCACGCTCCTCCACCCCCACTGGAACGCAAACACGTGAGCGGCGAGTGCGGGACTCCCAACCACGGAATGGAAGTCCTCCCGCCAGACTTCCTCGAAGAGCTCGGCTGCCAGCTCGGCCTGCTCGGGTAGTGTGACGACCCGGAGGGGACCTACCTCGACCACGTCGGTCGGGCGTCGTGGGCGTGCCGCGGCTTCACGTGCTCGACGAGCGAGGGCTTCCTCTACAGCCCGCCGGGCCTCCTCGAGCTCCGGCATGGCCGCATCGAGCTGCCGTAGCAGCTCCCCTTCGCCGAGGCGTGCTTGGGCGCCCGCTTGGGCGCTCACCGGCCCTGCGCCGCCGAGCCCACCGACCGCGAGCGCAGCCACCAGCGCAACCCGGGTCCGCCGGCTACACATCGATCAACGTCCAGTTGCCGGTGAAGACCTCGAAGGGCCCGCCGGCCTCCACGAGCCAGTCGGTGGCCAGCTCGAGGAAGCTCACGCCCTCGAGACCGGAGAAGTAGAGCACGAGCACATCCCCGAGGATCTCGCTCGCGACGAGAGCGACGAAGATGCCCGTCACGACCCAGACCGTGGTCTTGATGGTTCCCGCCCCGAGCGCGAAGAAGAATGCGTAGGTCATCAGCAGCGCCAGGAAGAACCGGAAGGCCAAATGGTTCGGGTACGCGTTGAGGCCGGCCGGAAGCGTGACCGACGCGGCCGCGAGATGGGCTCCGACCCAGAAGGCCAAGGTCGGCAAGAGTCCCAGCGCCACGCCCGCTCCCATCTTCAGTAGCGCGTACTCCCAACGTTCGACGGGGAGGCTGAGGGCGTAGACGTGACCCAGACGGTGGTCCCAGTTCCACGCGGTGAGCGCCAGGACGATGCCGATTCCGCCAGCCAGCATCGGGAAGAGCGGCAGCCAAATCTGGTAGCTCGAGACCGCGTAGTACGCTTCCACGGAGAGCGCCGACACGCCCTCCGAGCCGAACCCCTGGACCGAGAGGAGCGGGAGGCCGAACGCGGCCACCACGAAGGGCACCAGCGGGAGACGAACCTGCTTCCAGTGTAGGTAGAGCATCGGCTGATAGAGGCTCATGTCTCAGCTCCCGATCGTTGAGGTCGTGCAGACCGGAGCAGCTCCACGAAGCTCTCCTCCAGGTCCAGGTCGACCACGTCTCTGAGCGTCGCTCCGGCGCCGTCGAAGTAGTGGCGCATTGCGGGGTCCCACCCCCGGACGACCCACGTCTCGGTGGAGCCCATGCCGTTGTCGGACTGCCGACTCACGAGCGTGAAGGGGGTGTCCGCCACGTCCGGCGGGGGCTTCGCGACGCGCAGGCGCTTGACTCCGTTCTTGAACTGCTGCATGGGCATCTCGGCCACGAGCCGGCCCGCGTCCATGACACCGACCCAGTCGCAGATCCGTTCGAGCTCGTGCACCAGGTGGCTGGAAACGAAGACCGTGGCACCGGTCTCCGACACGTAGTCGAGCACCGCCGTCATCACGTCGCGCCGCACGACGGGGTCGAGGCCCTCGGTGGGCTCGTCGAGGACCAGCAGCTCGGGTCGTTGTGAGAGCGCGAGCAGGAGAAGGAGCTTGCCCGTCTCGCCCTTGGACATGCGCGCGATCTTCTGGTCGGGGTCGAGCCGCAACCGCGCCGACAGCTCGTCGGCCCAGCCGCGGTCGAAAGCCGGGAAGAAGGAGGCGTGGTACCGCACCTGCTCCGCGACCGTGAGAGCGGGGTAGACGTGCGGTCTCTCGGGCACGTAGCCGACCCGTGCCAGGATGCGCTTCATGTCCCTCGGCACACTGTGCCCGAGCACGGATATCGTGCCGGCGTCCGCCTTCACCATGCCCATGAAGATCCGGATCGTCGTCGTCTTGCCCGAACCGTTCGGGCCCAGGAAGCCGTAGATGGCGCCCCTCGGGACGCGGATGTGTACGTCGTCGAGGGCGAAGGCCTTCGTGGCCCGCCACCCGACGCCGGTGAGCTCGATCGCGTTACTCACGGATGCTCACTCCTGTCTCGGCGGTGAATGCGCGCGCGAGGTCGTCCATGTCGATGCCGAGGCGAGCGGCGTCCTGCAACAGCTTGCGGACGAGCTTCGAAGCGTGCGCCGCGCGCTCCTCGTGTTGCACGAACGTGGGAACCTCCTGGACGAACGTGCCCTGCCCGTGTCGGATCTCGACGAACCCATCGAGCGCCAGGTCGCGGTACGCCTGCACGACGGTGGCCGGGTTCACCCGCAGCTCACGCGCGAGAGCCCTCACCGAAGGCAGTGCCTCGCCGGGCTTCAGGTCTCCGGCCGCGACCGCCACACGGACGCGGGCGGCGATCTGCTCGTAGAGCGGCGTCGGGCTGCGGGGGTCGATCTGGTCGAACACGGAGCGTCCAGTGTATCAGTGTATGGGTCAACTAGTACAGTAAGACAGTGACGACGAAGATGCAAGAGTGGCGGGCGGGGAGCGCGCCGCTACGCTTGTCCCCCTTACGCTCGGCGGGTAACGTGGCCCGCCATGGACACCCCGGCCGCCCCCGCCTCGTCCGCCGACGAAGAACGCCATTCCCTGGAGGCGCTCCAGGAGGCCCTCGGCGACGACTTCGAGATCAAGCAGAAGCTCGGGCGGGGCTCCGTGGCCACCGTGTACCTGGCCCGCGAGAAGGCACTCGGGCGTCTGGTCGCCGTGAAGGTCCTCCTCCCGGGGCGCGCCAAGGACGAGACCGCCCGCCGCCGCTTCGAGCGGGAGGCGAAGGCGGCGGCCTCGCTCTCCCACCCCAACGTCGTCCAGGTCTTCCGCTTCGGGCGCCTGCCGGACGAAACGCCGTACCTCGTGATGCGCTTCGTGAAGGGGCGCACGCTCGAGGATCGGCTCGCCGCCGAGGGGCGCCTTCCGGCGGGCCTCGGGCGTGAAGTACTTCTCGGGGTCGCGTCGGCGTTGGCCGCGGCACACGCTGAAGGGATCGTCCACCGCGATGTCAGGCCGGCCAACGTGCTCTGGGACGAGGAGCGGGAGCAGGCCCTACTCGCCGACTTCGGCATCGCCGCGCTACTGGCGACAAGCGGAGAGGAGGCCACGCGGCTCACGAAGACCGGTCAGATGCTCGGCGACCCGCGGTACCTGAGCCCGGAGCAGCTGCTCGACCAGGATCTGACCGAGCTCGCCGACGTCTACGCGCTGGGCGTGCTCGGCTACGAGATCTTCACGGGCCAGGGACCCTACGACGCGAAGACGAACACGCAGTGGATCACGGCGCACCTGAGCGGCACGCCGCGCGACCTCCGGCAGATGAGGCCGGACATCGATCCTCAGATCGCAGACCTGCTCAAGCGCTGCCTGAACCGCGAGCCCAACCATCGGCCGAGCGCAGGGACGGTGGCGTCTACGCTGCAGCGCGTGGCGGGTGGCGATGCCGCGGGCGCGGCCACCCTGGGCAGCGTCGAGGATGCCTTCACGTGGGACGAGCTCTGGCGGCGGAGGATCCTGCAGTTCATGGGCGCCGCGGTCGCGGCGGGCGCCGGCTTCGTGGGCTTGGTGCTCGGCATCGTCGACGTCTACGAGCTGGACCAGACCTGGGTCTCTCTGAGCTTCGCGTTGGCCGGGTGCGGCGTGGCGGCAGCCACGGTCGTCGCCTGGTTCCACGGAGCACGCGGCCGCCAGCAGAGCAACGTGCTCGAGTGGATCCTGCTGAGCGTGATCGGCGTGGTTTGGCTGACCGTGAGCGCATGGCTCGTGCTCGCGTGAGCTCGTGATTTGCTGACCGCCTCGACGAGCAGCCGCAAGTGAGCGCGCCGGCCCGCCGGGGGAAGGCCTTCGACCGTTCCATCGTCGACGGGCCGATCAAGGGTGCGGTGTGGAAGCTCGCCTGGCCCACCATGCTCCAGAACATCATCGGCGGTCTCCAGGGACTCGTCGACCACATCATGGTGGGGCAGTACGTGGGTTACGTGGGCAACGCAGCGATAGGCGTGGCCTGGCAGATCTTCCTGGTGATCGTCGTCTTCATCAGCTCGCTTTTCACGGGAATGGGCGTGCTCGTGGCGCGCTTCGCGGGGGCGAACGATTCCGAAAAAGTGAACCGCGTGGTCTACCAGGCGTTTCTCACCTCGCTGATGATCGTGCTGGGCGTCCTCGCCCCGATCGGTTACCTCGCCTCGCCCCTCCTCCTCGACCTGGTCAACGCCGCTCCCGACGTGCAGGCGGAAGCGCTCCCCTACCTGAGGATCATGTTCGTCTTCTCGTTCGGGATGTTGATCTTCTTCATGCTCGGCGGGGCCCTCCGGTCGGCAGGGGATGCGCAGACGCCCCTTCGGCTGGGCATCGTGCTGACCGTCCTGAACGTCGTCCTGAACGTCGTGCTCATCGCCGGCGTCGGGCCTGTGCCGGCTTTCGGGACGACTGGCGCGGCGATGGGAACGGTGATCGCAGGTGGGATCGTTTCCGTGTACGCACTGGTGCGCCTCTTTGGTGGCCACTGGGTCGTCGCCTTCCACCGCGGTATGAACTGGCGGCCCGACTGGGAGATCATCGGCCAGCTCTTCCGCTTCGGCCTGCCGACCGGGATCCAGGGCGTCGCGATGAACGTGGGCGGAGTGTTCCTTCTCGCCTTCATCGGCTCGCTCGCGATGAGCGCCCAGGCGCAAGCCGCGTACGTGGTGAGCTACACACAGCTCTTCTCCTTCATCACGTGGACGTCGGTGGGCATCATGGGTGCCACAGCTGCCGTGGCGGGCCAGAATCTCGGGGCAGGCAAGCCCGAGCGGACGAGCCGCGCCGTCCGCACGGCCGCGGGCTTCGGGCTCCTCCTGGCCGGCGTGTTCGGGTCGTTCTTCCTACTGATTCCGAATCAGCTCCTCGCGGTATTCGGCATGGAAGATCCCACGGTGCTGGCCCTCTCCGTGCAGCTCCTCCAGTTCTTGGCCGTCTCCGGCCTGTTCATCACGGTCGCTCTCGCCTACACGGGCGGGCTCCAAGGCACGGGTGACACCAAGAGTCCGATGTACATCTCGATCGTGTCCCAGGTGATCATTCCGCTCGGGATGTGCTTCGTGATCCAGACTTTCTTCACGCTCGACCCCGTCGACATCTGGCTTGCGATCGTGATTGGCCACTTCACCCGTGCCTCGCTGAGCGTGAGCGTCTTCAGGAAGGAGCGCTGGCGCGACATTCGCGTCGCCATCAGCTCGGCGGAGGCCTAGAGGGCGCCCACGCGCCGGACGGTCGCAGGGCGCCGCGCGAGGCCCCATAATGAGGGCCCGATCCGGGGGCGGCCGTGGCGACCCCGGCCGTGGTAGCCAGGATTCCAGGGAGGACGGCCCGATGGCCAAGAGCTACTGGCTCATGAAGTCAGAGCCGGACACGTATTCGATCGACGACCTCGAGCGGGATCGCAAGACGCACTGGGACGGAGTGCGCAACTACAAAGCCCGCAACAACATGCGGGCCATGAAGGTCGGCGACGAAGTGCTCTTCTACCACTCGAACGCGAAGCCGCCGGGGGTGGCCGGAATCGCACGGGTGTGTCGCCAGGCCTACCCCGATCCGGCGCAGTTCGACAAGAAGAGCAAGTACTACGACGCCAAGTCGACACGTGAGAGCCCCCGCTGGGACATGGTCGACGTGGAGTTCGTGGCCAGGGCGAAGGAGCCGGTCTCCTTGCCCGAGATCAAGGACGAGCCCGCGCTCGCGGAGATGGAGCTCGTGCGTTACGGGCGTCTCTCCGTGCAGTCGGTGAAGAAGGCGGAGTTCGACCGGGTGAGGAGGATGGCCGGGCTGTGAGAGCGGCGCGCGGGGTCGGGACCCGGGGTGTCTGGTCGGGTTACGCGGTGGGCGCCGCCGCGGCGCTGGCCGTGTGGGCTCCGCCGGGCCCGGCAGCGGCGCAGACCTTCCCCACCGACGACGCCACGCTCCGCGCGATCTGGAACGAGGCGCACGATCGCTCGCGCCTCGAGCCGCTCGCGCGCGCGCTCCTGGACTCGCTCGGGCCGCGCCTCACCGGATCGCCAGGCATGGAGCGCGCCCAGGACTGGGCCGTCCGGACGCTCCGGGGTTGGGGCGTCGACGCCGAGCTCGAACCGTATGGCACGTGGGAAGGGTGGGATCGAGGGCCGGCGCACGTGGACCTCGTCGCGCCCCGCGTGCGCACGCTGGAGGGGCGGCTCCTCGCGTGGAGCCCCGGTACGGCGGGAGGGCCGGTCGAGGCCGAGGTCCTACCCCTCCCTCCGCTCAACTACCGCGGGGACTGGGACGGCTTCCTCCAGGCCGTACGCGGAAAGTGGGCCCTGCTGTCCTACGCGCAGCCCACCTGCCGTCCGGACGAGCAGTGGGCCGAGTTCGGGCGCGACGACACCGCGATGCGGCTCGTCCAGCAACGACTCGAGGAAGAGCAGCGCTTCAGCGCGGGGCTCCAGTCGGCGGCGGTTGCGAGCGGTGGCCGCGGTGCCGGCCTCGGCGCCGTGCACGCGGCCGTAGAGCGCGCCGGGGCCGCCGGAGTCATCGTCTCGCTCTGGCCCGGCACTCCGGGCACGTCCCGAATCATGGGAGCCGCGAACCGCGCGACGCCGACGCTCGAGCTCTCGTGTGAGGACTACGGCCTCCTGCACCGGCTCGCGGCGAGCGGTCAGCGGACCGTGGTACGCCTCGAGGCGGATGCGGAGCACCTCGGGGAAGTGCCCGTCGCCAACGTGGTCGCGCGGATTCCAGGCACCGACCGGCCGAACGAGTACGTGATCCTCTCCGCGCACTTCGACTCCTGGGACGGTGCTTCGGGCGCGACCGACAACGGCGCGGGCGTGGTCGAGATGCTCGAGGTGGTGCGGGTCCTGCGGGCGGCCTACCCGCGCCCCCGGCGCACCATCCTGGTCACGCTCTGGAGCGGCGAAGAGCAGGGGCTCCACGGTTCGCGGGCCTTCGTGGAGGACCACCCCGAGGTCGTCGAGAGGCTCCACGTCCTGTGGAACCGGGATGCCGGGACCGGGCGTGTGAACCTCATCTCGGCGCAGGGGTTCGTGGACGTGGCGGCGAAGCTCGACGAGTGGCTCACGCGTGTGCCCGTGGAGGTCGCCCGCGGCGTCGACGTCGAGCGGCCCGGCATGCCCAGCGGTGGAGGGTCGGACTATTCGTCGTTCGTTTGCAGGGGCGTGCCTGGCATCCCCTTGGGGTCCGTCCCGTGGGGATACAGCACCCACACCTGGCACACGAACCGCGACACCTTCGACAAGCTGGTCCTCGGCGACATGCTCGACAACGTTGTCCTGGTCGCATCGCTGACCTACCTGGCCGACCGAGAGCCCGAGCTCCTGAGCCGCCGCCGGCGGGAGATGCCGTCTGGTCGCGGGGGCGCTGCGCGCTGGCCCGAATGCGGCACGGCGGCCCGCTCGTCGCCGGGGCCCCGATGAGCACCCTTCGATGAGTCCACTCCGATGAGCACGATCGTTCGCAACTACGTCGGTGGCGGATGGCGCGAAGCCTCCGCCGCCGAAACCCTGCCGGTGATGAATCCAGCGTCCGGCGCGGAGCTGGGGCGCGTGCCCCTCTCGAACGGCCGAGACGTCGACGCGGCCGTGCAGGCGGCCAAGGCGGCGTTCCCGATGTGGCGCGCCACGCCTTCGCCGGTCCGCGCCAGGGTCCTCTTCCGGCTGAAGGCGCTGCTGGAGGAGCACAAGGAGGAGCTCGCCCGCACGCTCACCACCGAGCACGGCAAGGTGATCGCGGAGACCCGCGGAGAGGTGCAGCGGGGCATCGAGAACGTCGAGCACGCCTGCGGCATCCCCACGCTCATGATGGGTGACACCGTGGAGGAGATCGCCGTCGGCATCGACTCGTCCTCGTGGAGACAGCCGCTCGGCGTATTCGGCATCATCACCCCGTACAACTTCCCCGTGATGATCCCGCTCTGGTTCTGGCCGTACGCC
>JBFGFY010000004.1:0-52865 GCA_041579355.1 Longimicrobiales bacterium
CGAAGGCCTGCTCGGCGTCGCCCGAGAGGGCCGTGCGGCCGGCGCCCGGGACGGGGCAGCCTGCGGGCCCGAGCGGCGTGCGTCGGAGCGCGGCGCGGGCGCCGCCCGGGCGCTCGGCGCGGCGCGCGTGGCGCCGCGCGCCGCGTCCCTCGATGCACCCGGGTCCGTCCTCCGAGTCGAGGGCGTGCGTGTCGGCAGGGGCGCCGCGGTCGAGGCGGGCCGACGCCGGAGCGTGGCCGGGCCGGCCGCGGCTCCCCCCCTCGAATCCGCCCCGGCAGCCCGCGACGCGCCCGGACCGGGTGCCGCCGCGGGGGCGCTCCTGCGCACTGGAATCCTCGAGGAAGGATCCACCGTCGGGGACTCCTTGAACTGCGCGATACCCCGTGGGGGCGCCGCCCTCGGGCGGACGAGCGGCCGCACACCGATGTCGTTCGGGCCGCGGGCGGCGACCTCGTACCGTGGGAGCGAGCGAGCGGGACGTGCGACCACGACCCGCGTGCCCGCGTACCGGTAGGTGGGATAGAAGTACGGATCGTCCCAGATCACCACGCGGAAGGACGTGCACACCGCGCTGTAGGGGTTCCACGCCACGTACGGCCGCGGCGTGTGGCAGTCGTAGCAGAGGAAGCGGGGGTACGCGTGCGTGCTGCCGACGTGGTATGTGAGGAAGTCGAGGCCGTACGGCACGAACTCCCAGTCGGGCACGATCGCGGCGACGTAGTCGTCGATGGCCACGTAGGGGTCCTCGTACACGGCGCTCCCCACCGCGCTCAGGTCCCAGCCGCTCCGCTCGTCGAAGCCGAACCAGCTGAAGTCGAGCGGCGCGGGGGAGGCCACGATGAAGAAGTACCCCGAGCCGGGGTCGTCGCCGACGATCCAAGTGGGCGTGCTCGGGAAGAGCAGGCGGTAGTCCCGCCCCCCGCGCACGGGTCCCGTTGCGCCGGGGTGCTGTGGGAAGACGAGCGCGATCTCGCCGTCGGTGTCGATGTGGAAGATCGCCGCGTACGCGTCCTCGCTCGTGCGATAGTAGACCCGCACCTGGTCGCCCCGCTGCAGGACCGGCTCCTCGCCGCGGTCGAGCCACACGCGGGCCTCGAGCGCGGGGGCTTGCTCCTGCGACTGCGCACGCGCGTCGGGCGCGGCGGCCGGAAGCGAAAGGAGCAGGACCAGGAGAGGCGTGAGTCGCTGCATGTTCCTCCTCGACACGTACGGTGCCCTCTCGTAGCGCAACGCACGTGCCAGCAGCGGTTTACCGAGGCTTCGGGCTTTTCGGGCCGGCTTCGTCCCCACACGAGGACACCCTCGGGCCCGGAGGGACCCCCCCATGGGACACGGCCGTTGAGCGCGCCGGAGCGCGCGGGTAGCTTCCGCTCCCCCATGAACGACACCCGGAAGGCTTTCCGCCGACGCCAGCGACTCGACCTCGTCGATCCCGCGACGCTCTCGCAGCTCGGGGGCATCGAGTTCATCGCGCGCGAGGTCGTCGAGGGGTTCATCATGGGCCTCCACCGCTCACCGCACCGTGGGTTCTCGGCCGAGTTCGCGGAGCTCCGCGCCTACCGGGCGGGGGACGACCTGCGCTACATCGACTGGCGCATGTACGGCCGCTCCGACCGCTACTACGTCAAGCAGTTCGAGGAGGAGACCAACCTCAGGGCCTATCTGCTCCTCGACGTGAGCGAGTCGATGGGCTGGAGCTCGGAGCCGGGTGTGCTGCCGAGCAAGCTCTGGTACGCGAAGCACCTGGCGGCCTCGCTCGCGCTCATTCTCCTGCGGCAGGGTGACTCGGTGGGCCTCGCGGCGTTCCACAACCGAATCGTCGACCGGGTGCACTCCCGCGGCGGTCGCCGGCAGTGGCACGAGATCCTGCGCCGGCTCCACGGGATCGAGGCCGAGGGCGGCACCTCGGCCGAGGGCGCGCTCCGCGAGCTCGCGGTCCGGCTCGATCGCCAGGGCCTCGTGGTGCTGCTCTCGGACCTCCTGGTCGACCGCGAAGAGACGCTCACGGCGCTCAAGTTCTTGCGACACCACGGGCACGAGGTACTCGTCTTTCACGTTCTCGATCCAGGGGAGCGTGAGCTTCCAGCGGCGGCGGAGGCACGGTTCTTCGATCCCGAGACGGACGCCGAGCTTCTCGTCAGCGTTCCGGACATCCGCTCGGAGTACCGGGAGGCCGTACGCACCGCGCTCGGCGAGTGGAAGCGCGATCTGAGGCCGCACGGGATCGACTACGAGGTCGTCGACACCGACCGGTCGCTCTCGCTAGCCCTCCGCGCCTACCTGAGGAAGCGGGAGCGACTCGGATGATCGGGGAGTCCGGACACGCAGCGAGCGGGGTGGTCTGATGGGCGCCCTCAACCCGCTCTTCCTCCTGGCCGCCGCGTCGATCGCGGTCCCCATCCTCCTGCACCTCTTCCACCGCCAGGAGACGCGCCGTTTCAGCTTCCCCGCCCTGCGCTACCTCGAGCGCACGGAGCGCGAGCACGCGCGCGAGATCCGCTTCCGCCAGCTCCTCCTCCTCCTCACCAGGATCGCGGCCCTCCTGCTGCTCGTGGCAGCTGGGGCTCGCTTGATCTTCCCGGGCCGTGGCGGCGCGCACCCGCCGACCGCCGTGGTCATCGTGCTCGACAACTCGCTCAGCAGCAGTCTCGTCGTGGGCGAGACGCGGCTGCTCGACGAGCTCAAGGCGATGGCGCTCTCCGCGTTGGACGGCGCGGGACCGGAGGACCGCTTCTGGGTGATCCGGGCCGGCGAGCCCTGGCTCCCGGCGATCTCCGGCGGCGCGGCCGAGGCGCGCATCGCCGTCGAGGAGACCGAGCCGAGCGCCGCGGCTGGCGACCTGACGGCCGCGCTGGCTCGGGCCGCCGAGCTGCTCGCGGCGACGACGCTCGCCGAGCGGGAGATCCACCTCCTCTCCGACCTTCAGCGGACCGCGTTCGAGCTTCCGGGACGCGCCCCGGCCGGGGACATCCCGGTCGTCCTCTGGTCTCCCGACGGCGAGCCACCCGAGAACCGGGCGCTCACGGGTCTGCTCGTCGGGGGTGGACTGCCGCCGATCGAGGGCCAGAGGACCGACCTGACGGTGCGCGCGCTCGACACCGGGGCGGACACCACGCGGTTCCCCGTTCGGCTCGTGCTCGACGAGCGGATCCGTGGCGCCGGCTCGCTCTCGTCCGGCTCCGAGACCGTGATCGGGCTGCCCCCGGCGGGTTCGGGCTGGGTGCAAGGCTACGTGGACGCGGATCCCGACGCGCTGCGGGCCGACGACCGCCGCTACTTCGCCTACCGCTCGCGCCCCGCGCCGACCGTGTTCGTGGCGGGCTCGGCGTCCCTGTTCGCGGAGGAGGCGCTCGGAGTCCTGGAGCGCTCCGCCCGCGTGCGCCGCGCGCCGGCCGGCCAGGCCGAGCTCCTCCTGGCCCACGACGGGGCCGGCCTCGAGGCCCGCAGCGCCCGGACTGCGGCGCTCGTCGTGCCACCCGAGGACGCGACGGTGCTCCCGGCCGTGAACCGCCGCCTCGCCGACGCGGGCATCGCGTGGCGCTACGAGCCCAGGAGACGGGTCGGCGAAGCGCTCCTCGAAGGAGACGCCCTCCCCGACCCGCTCGAGGGAGTGCGCGTCTTCGACTGGCTCGCGCTCGTGAGCACGTCGCCTCGTGGCCCCTCGGGGCGCGTCCTCGCGACCGTCGCGGGCGAGCCGTGGGCCGTGGAGGGGGAGGACGGCGCGGGGCGGCGGTACCTGCTGCTCGCGTCGCCTCTCGCGGCGGCGGCGAGCACGCTTCCCGTCTCCTCCGGCATGGTCCGGTTCCTCGACTGGGCGGCGAGCCAGTGGGCGGGCGTCGGCAGCGAGCCCGACTACGTCGCGGGCTCGTACCTGTCCGCCCCAGCGCGTGCCACACACGTCCGCTTCCCCTCGGGGCGAGCCATCGAGATCGACGGGACTCGGACCGTTCGGGGAGCCGGAGAGGCGGGGCTCTACACGTTCGTCGCCGGGGACACGGTCTTGGCGGTCGTCGCCCTCAACCCTCCGCCGGAGGAATCCGAGCTGGCCCCCCTCGGCTCGCGCGACCTGGAGGCGGCCATCGGACGCGAGCTCAGCACCGTCTCGCGCGCCGACGCGTGGCCTCGGGCCGTCTACCGGAGCCGGCACGGGCCCGAGCTGTGGTGGCCGTTCCTGCTCGGGGCTCTGCTTCTCCTCTTCGCGGAGTCGCTGCTCGCGACGTCCGGTCGGGCGAGCGCACGCGGCGGAGATCGTCGTCCGCTCGCCGCCTGACTCGGTCGTGGGCTTCACCAACCTGATCCTCGACGCGGTCGCGTCGTGCCCGGAGGTCGCGGCGACGGCGGCCGGGCTGCCCGCGCCGGGCAACGAGCTCGTCCTCGGCGGAGCGGTCGGGTCGCTCGGCTCTGCCGTCGTGGCGGCGCTGCACCGCGATCACCCGGGCCGGGTCCTCGTCGCGGTCGCCGAAACGCCGCAGGCTGCGGTGGCGGCCCAGGCCGACCTCGAGGCCGTGCTCGACCGCGAGGGTGACTCCCTCCTCTACCCCCAGAAGGAGGCACTCCCCTACGAGGAGAGCGAGCCACACCTCGAGATCGGTGGCCTCCGGGTCGAGGCCGTCGAGGGGCTCTTCGCCGGGCGCGTGCGGCTGCTGGTGACGACGGCGCGCGCGCTGCAGGAGCGGGTGCCGCTCCCGGTGGGGCTCACCGACCTGCGACAGACGCTTCGGGTCGGAGACCACGTCGATTTCGCCGAGCTGCCGGCCCTGTTGGAGCGGCGCGGCTTCGAGCGGGTCCCTCTCGTGGAGGAGGTCGGGCAGTTTGCGGTGCGCGGCGGCATCGTCGACCTCTTCTCCGTGGCCGCCGGCGACCCCGTGCGTGTGGAGTTCTGGGGCGACGAGATCGTCTCGATCCGTCTCTTCGACGTGCTCGATCAACGCTCGACGACCGAGGTGGGAGAGACGCACGTGCTCCCCACCGACTTCCGGCGCACTCCCGACGGCGGGGGTGGCCAGGTGTCGCGCTCGCTCCTGGAGCTGCTCCCCGGGGACGCCGTCGTAATCCGGCTCGGCTCGTGGGACTTGCAGGGGGACATCGAGAGAACGTGGAGCCGGGTGCGCGCTCTGTACGAGAGCCTCGTGGACTCCGGGGCGACGCCGCCCGCGCCCGAGGCCCTCTTCCTGCCCCCCGGGGAGATGGGCCGGCTGCTCTCGGCGCTTCCCCGCCTCGACTTGCTCGCGGAGCCCACCGCCGCTCCCCGCCGCTCTCTCGACGCTGCGCCGG
Organism: Longimicrobiales bacterium; assembly: GCA_041579355.1. Taxonomy (GTDB): domain Bacteria; phylum Gemmatimonadota; class Gemmatimonadetes; order Longimicrobiales; family Gaopeijiaceae; genus UBA2982. Next base: position 5,275 of record JBFGFY010000004.1, read on the forward strand.
CTGCCCTGATCGACCGTGACATGCAGCGGCTCGAGGCCTACCTACGCGCGGGTGCCGCGACCGGAAAGGAAACGCTCCTCTTGTGCGACAATGACGGTCAGCTCACGCGCCTCGAGGAGATCCTCGGTGGCGAGAGGCGAATCCCACCGGGCACGCGCCTCGGCATCGGCACGCTCGCGGCCGGCTTCGAGCTCGAGTCGAGCGACCCGCCGCTGCGGGTGCTGAATGATCACGAGATCTTCCGACGCCCGCGTCGCGTGCGTCGCAGCCGTCGTTTCCGCGGCGCGGTGGCGCTCGAGAGCCTCGCCCAACTCACCCCGGGTGACTACGTCGTGCACATGGACCACGGCGTCGGCCGCTTCGCCGGCCTCGAGCACATCGAGGTGGCGGGCGAGGAGATGGAGGCCCTCGCCATCGAATACGACGGCGGCGAGGTGCTTCGAGTCCCCGTGTACCGGCTCGACCTCGTGGAGCGCTGGGTCGGAGAGTCGGACGACGCGGCCCCGCCCAAGCTGCACCGCATCGGCGGCAAGCGATGGAAGAACCTCCGCAAGAAGACCGAGAAGGTGATCGAGGAGATGACGGTCGAGCTCCTCGAGCTCTACGCGCGCAGACAAACCGCCGAGGGATTCGCGTTCTCGCCCGACACCCGCTGGCAGATGGAGATGGAGTCTGCCTTCCTCTACGACGACACCCCGGACCAGCGACAGGCGGTCGAGGACGTGAAGCGGGACATGGAGTCGCGCCGGCCCATGGATCGCCTGCTGTGCGGCGACGTCGGCTACGGCAAGACGGAGGTCGCGATCCGAGCGGCGTTCAAGGCCGTGCAGGACGGGAAGCAGGTCGCGGTGCTCGCGCCCACGACGATCCTCGTGGAGCAGCACAGACACACCTTCGCCGAGCGCCTCGCCGACTACCCCGTGCGCGTGGGGGCGCTCAGCCGATTCCGCACCCCCAAAGAGACCCGCGACCTGCTCGCTGCACTCGCCGAGGGCACGCTGGACGTCGTCATCGGGACGCACCGGCTGCTCTCGAGTGACGTTGTCTTCAAGGACCTCGGCCTGCTCGTCGTGGACGAGGAGCAGCGCTTCGGCGTCAAGCACAAGGAGCGCCTCAAGCAGCTGCGCGCCGCGGTGGACGTGCTCTCCCTCACGGCGACCCCGATCCCCCGCACGCTCTACCTGTCACTATCGGGTATTCGTGACCTCTCGTTGATCCGGACGCCTCCGCGCGACCGCATGCCCATCTTCACGAACGTGCTGCCCTGGTCGGACCAGATCATGGTAGACGCGCTCCACCGGGAGCTCGACCGCGGCGGACAGGCCTTCTTTCTGCACAACCGCCTCGACACCATCCACACGATCGCCGAGGAGGTGCGCGGTCTCGTGCCCGAGGCACGCGTAGAGGTGGCACACGGGCAGATGAACGCGCGGGAGCTCGACGAGGTCATGCGCGCTTTCGTGGACGGTGAGATCGACGTGCTCGTATGCTCCTCGATCATCGAGAACGGCCTCGACGTGCCGAACGCGAACACGCTCATCGTGGACCGCGCCGACCGCTTCGGCCTCGCGCAGCTCTACCAGATCCGGGGACGTGTCGGCCGCTCGGACCGGCGAGCCTACTGCTACCTCCTCGTGCCCGAAGACGTGAACGAGGACGCGGAGCGCCGACTGCGCGTCCTCGAGCACTACACCGAGCTCGGGTCGGGGTACTCGGTCGCACTGCGCGACCTGGAGCTCCGGGGCGCAGGCAACCTCCTCGGAGCCGATCAATCGGGCTTCGCCCAACAGATCGGCCTGGACGCCTACATGCGACTGCTTCGCAAGACGGTCGAGCGGATCCAGAAGGGTGAGGAAGCGGTCGACTGGCCCGACCCGGAGGTGTCGCTCGCGGGCGCGGCGTATCTGCCCGAAGCCTACGTTCCGGATTCGGGCCAGAAGCTCCATCTTTACAGGCGCCTCTCGAAAGCCGTCGGATCGACGGAGATCGACTCGCTCCGGCTCGAGCTGGCCGATCGTTTCGGCCAGCCACCGGTGGAGGTGCAGCGGCTCCTCGATGCCGCGGTCCTCCGCGTGCTCGGTCGGGCCATCGGCGTGGAGCGCATCTTCGTCAGGGGACGCGCGGCCCGGGTGACGTTTCGCCCGGACGTCGTGCCGAAGCTGGCCGTGCTGGAGGGACCGCTGCGACAGCGGCGGGCCCGAATCGATGTCCTACGGGTACAACCGCTTTCAGTCGCCTTCGAGCAGGAGGGCTCGGAGCCGATCACCGAGACGCTGACCGTGGCGCTCTCCGCACTCCGCTCGGCGCGGTCCGTCGCCGCGTGACCCTCCGCCCAGAAGAAGAGAAGATAGAGAAGATGAAGAGGCACTCCGTCGCACTGGTCGTCTGCGCGCTCGTCGGCTCGAGCGCCTGTTCCGACGACGCAACCGATCCCAACCTAGTCGCCCGGGCGGGTCCGTACCGGCTCACGGTCGACGACGTCGTGGAGCTTCTCCAGGACGAGGAGTCGCTCCCCACGCAGGTCAGCGTGGTCGAGTCCCTCGCCGAGCTCTGGGTCGACTACACGCTGCTCGCCGCCGCGGTGGCCGAGGACACGACCTTCCGGGGCTTGGACTTCCGCGCGCTCGTGCGGCAACAGCTCGAGCGGGAGATGATCTTCCAGCTGCGCGACTCCGTGATCCAGGTCGACACCTTCATCACGCCGGAGGAGCTGCGCGATCTCTACGCGGTGCGATCGCCCGACGTGGAGATGCGCGCGCGCCACATCATGCTCACGCTCCCGTTCGAGCCGACGCAGGTTCAGCGGGACAGCGTACGCACCGTGCTCCAGTCGCTGCGCGACCGGATCGTGGGCGGGGCGTCGTTCGAGAATCTTGCACGTCAGTTCAGCCAGGACCCGGGGAGCGCACAGGCGGGCGGCGACCTAGGGTTCTTCTCACGCGGAGAGCTCGTACAGCCGTTCGAGGATGCGGTGCTCGCCCTCGAGCCGGGTCAGCTGAGCCCGATCGTCGAAACCCCGATGGGGTTCCACCTGATTCGGCTGGAGGAGCGCCGCGTGCAGGACTTCCAGGACGTCGCAGCTTCGTTCCGGGCCCGGGTCCAGGCCGAGCGGGCCGCCACGGCCGAGTCGACGTTCGTGGCCGGGCTGGAGGGCTCCTCGCCTCCCCGCATCACGGAAGGCGCGCTCGCCGCGACTCGGCAGCTCGCCCGCGACCCCGCCGTGCGGCTCTCGGGGCGCGCCGCGGGGCGGGCACTCGTCGAGTGGGGTGGCAGCAGCTACGAAGCCGGTGAGCTGCAGGCCCTCCTCCAGTTCGAGCAACCGGCCATGCGCGAGCAGATCATCGCGAGCACCGACGAGGAGCTGGAGGCCTTCCTCCGCAATCTCGCGCGTCGGAAGATGCTGGTGGCCGAAGCGCGCCGGTCGGGCCTCGAGGCGGACCGCGCACGTGTGGACTCGCTCGCCGGCGTCGTGCGCGTACAACTCCTCGGTGCCGCGCGCCAGCTCGGCCTGACCCGGCTCGACCAGGCGCCGGGCGAAGACCGGCGCCTGGCTGTCCGTCGGGCCGTCCGCCAGGCGCTCTCGGACAACCTCGCCGGCGCCACGCGCATCGTCCCGCTGGGGCTCATCGGCTTCCAGCTCCGGGAGGGTGTGCCCGTCACCGTGTCCGACGCCGGCGTGGGGCGGTCGATCCTCCGCATCGCGCAGGTGAGAGCCGCCCGACGGCCCTCGCCCGTCGAGCAGTCGCGCGACTCCACGGCCGCCGGAGCATCGGCGCAGCCGGCTGACACCGCGCGCCCGTGACGGCGGCAACGCTCGAACGCCCGGGCGGACGATGACGCAGGAACCCCCTGCCCACGGAGGTTTAGGAGGTCGCATGCTGCCACGCCTAGGCCCGCTCCTCCTGCTCGCGACCCTGCTTCCGGCTCCGGCGGCCGGCCAGGCGGTGCTGCGCGACGACCTGGTGGATCGTGTGGTCGCCGTCGTCGGCGACTCGATGATCCTCAAGTCGCAGGTGGACGAGGAGATCCAGCGCCTCGTCCTGTCCGACCCCAACATCCCGAGGCCGGGCACGACCGAGTATACCGACTTCTACCGGGAGATCCTCGACACCTGGATCGACCGCATGCTGGTGATCCAGGCCGCCGTCAAGGACTCCCTCATCCAGGCGGACGAGGCTGCCATCGACCGGCAGGTCTCCGAGCGCATCGACGCGCTCGCGGCCCAGTTCGGAGGGCAGCCGGCGCTCCAGCAGGCCCTCCGGAACGAGGGCTGGACGCTGGCCGAGTACCGCGACAACCTGCGGCACGACGCACGTCAGCTGCAGATCTTCCAGATGTTCTTCCAGGCGCGGCAGCGCGATGCCCGACCCGTCGAGGTGTCGGAGCAGGACTTGCTGGAGCGCTTCCAGCAGGCGAGCAGCCAGCTCCAGCAGCGCCCTCGCACGCTCAGCTTCCGTCAGGTCGTGCTCCGCCCCGATGCGAGCGACAGCGCCAAGGCGCGGGCACGGGCGGACGCGGAGGCGCTCCTCGCTCGTGTTCAGGATGGCGAGGACTTCGCGGCCCTCGCGCGCGAGCACTCCGACGACGTCGGGACCGCGACCCTCGGGGGAGACCTCGGATGGTTCCGCCGCGGCCAGATGGTCCCCGAATTCGAGAACACGGCGTTCGCGCTCGGCGCCGGACGCGTGAGCGGGATCGTGGAGACCGTCTTCGGCTACCACATCATCAAGGTCGAGCGCATCCGCGGGCGCAGCGAGGTCCAGGCCCGGCACATCCTCAAGGTGGCGGAGACCAGCGCGACGGACCTGTCCGCCGCGCGTGCGCTCGCCCGGCAGGTCGCGGACCGGGCCCGTGCGGGCGAGTCCATGACGGCGCTCTTCGACGAGTACTCGGACCCACTGGCCCCCGACTCCCTCACGATCACCTTCGAGCAGCTGTCGGACCTGCCTCCGGCGTATGGCGAGCTCCGCACTGCCTCGACGGGGGACGTGGTCGGGCCACTCGAGTATCAGGCCGGCTCGGGACGCCCCAGCGACCTGCGCTTCGCGATCGTGAGGGTCCTGCAGGTCCGGGAGGCGGGCGCGTACACGTTCGAGGACCTGCGCCCGCAGCTCGCCAGCCAGCTCCAGCAGGAGAGGCAGCGGCAGCGCATCCTCCAGGATCTGCGGGCGAGAACCTACATCGACATCCGCATGTAGTGTTGCGGCCCCACGTCGCCGTCACGCTCGGTGATCCCCGGGGAATCGGCCCCGAGGTCGCGCTGCGGGCGATCGAGGCGCTCGGTGACGGCCTCGACGCGAGCCTCTCCATCGTCACGCCCGACGGCTCGAGCCACGCCACCGACCTTCGGAGCGTCGTGCGCGACTACGTGTCGTCGGGCCGCGTCACGGACGCCAAGGCCGGATCCAAGGCCACGCGCTCCATCGAGTGGGCCGTGGACGGTGCGCTCCAAGGGCGCTTCCACGCCGTCGTGACCGGTCCGGTGCACAAGCCCTCCATGCACGCGGCGGGGTGGGAGGTTCCGGGACAGACGGAGATGCTGCGCACGCTCGCGGCGGCCGAGCTCGTGGGCATGCTCATGGCGGCCGAGCGCACCCGGCTGGGGCCCCCGCTGCGGGTGTTGCTCGCGACCACCCACCTCCCCCTACGTGACGTGCCCAGTAGCGTGCACGAGCGCGTTCTCATCGAGCAGACGGAGCTCCTGGAACGGTCGCTCCGCGACGACTGGGGGATCGTCGAGCCCCGCCTCGCCATCTGCGCCCTCAATCCGCATGCGTCGGACGGAGGACTCTTCGGCAGCGAAGAGGAAGAAGTGTTCGCCCCCGCCGTTACGTGGCTCCGCGACGAGGGGGTGGACGTCGAGGGTCCCGTGCCCGCCGACACGGTCTTCTCGCGCGCGTTGGCTGGCGACTTCCACGCCGTCGTCGCGCCGTACCACGACGTGGGGATGGCGGCGTTCAAGACCGTGTCCTTCGGAACCGGCGTCAACGTGACGCTGGGCTTGCCGTTCGTGCGCACGTCGCCCGACCATGGCACCGCGTTCTCGCTCGCCGGGACGGGTCGCGCCGACCCGAGTTCGATGTCCGAGGCGCTGGGACTCGCGGTGAAGCTCGCGCGCACACGCTTTGACAGCGTTTCCGCCCGTGTCTAACCTTCCTTCCCGGAGTCAGGTCGTGCCTCGTGCCAGCAGCCCTGTCCGGTGATCAAGCTGACCAACGTGTCGAAGGAGTATCCCCGCCGCGGATACGCCTTGCGGGATGTCTCCTTCCACCTGCGGAAGGGTGAGTTCGCCTTCATCACCGGCCATTCGGGGTCCGGGAAGACGACCACGATGCGCCTCATCCACATGGCCGAGCGGCCGAGCTCGGGTGAGGTGCGGGTCACGGGCTACACGTCCGACAAGGTGACGGAGCGCACCGTCTGGAAGGTCCGGCGGCGGCTCGGCTACGTCTTTCAGGACTTTCGACTCCTGCCGGGCCGCACGGCGCTGGAGAACGTCGCTTTCGTGCTCGAGGTCACCGGCACCCCGCGCCGGGCGCTCGTGCCGGCCGCGCAGCGCCTGCTCTCCCAGGTCGGCCTCGCCCCTAAGGCGGGCTCGTACGTGAACGAGCTGTCGGGCGGCGAGCAGCAGCGGGTGGCGATCGCGCGCGCGCTCGCCAGCGAGCCCTTCGTCCTCCTCGCCGACGAGCCGACGGGAAACCTGGACGACCGCGCGACCAGGGGCGTGATGGACCTCTTCTGGGACATCAACGCGAAGGGGATGGCAGTGCTCATGGCGACGCACGATCTCGAGCTCGTCAAGCGGTACCCGCATGCTCGCGTCTTCGAGCTCGACCAGGGCAAGCTGGTGTACGACTCGACGGACTCGGAGGAGTAGCGAGTGTACGCGATCCGCGAGGCCATCGCCGCCTTCCAGCGGGCTCCGGTGCTCACGGGGCTGTCGTCGGCCATGGTGGGACTGGCGCTCTACGTGGTCGGTCTATTCGGGCTCGCCACCTACAACCTCCAGCTCGCGCTCACGTCCGTGGAGGAGCGCGTCGAGATCGCCGTGTACCTCCGCGACGATGCACGCCAAAGCGAGATCGACCTGGTGCTCACCGAGCTGGCGGCGATCCCCGAGGTCCGCACGGTCAACTTCGTCTCGAAGCGTGACGCGCTCGAGCGGGCGCGCACGGAGCTCCCCGAGTTCGGGGAGCTATTCAGCGACCTCGAGGTGAACCCCCTCCCCCAGTCGCTCGAGGTCGAGCTCCGTCCGGGCATGAGGACCCCAGAGGTCGTGGAGAAAGTCTCCGAGGCCGCCCTGCTCTACCCGTTCGTCGAGGACGCGCGCTACGGACGGGACTGGGTCGACAAGCTCTTCACGCTGCGCCGTATCGGTGCCGCCACCACCGGCGTGCTCGGGTCCGCCTTCGCGATGGTCGCCGCCCTGATCATCGGCACGGCGCTGCGCATTGCGGTCTTCGCGCGCCGTGAAGAGATCCACGTGATGCGCCTCGTGGGCGCGAAGAACAGCTTCATCCGCCGCCCCTTCCTTCTGGAGGGCGCGATGGCCGGCGTGCTCGGCGGGCTCATCGCTTGGGGCCTAACCTACGCGACCTACCGGGGCGTCTACTCGTTCCTCTTCGAAGTCGCCTGGCTGCCGAACAGCTGGGTGGTTCTCGGGCTCGTCGCCGGCGGCGCGTTCGGAGCGGTCTCCAGCACGCTGGCGATCCGCCGGCACCTGCGGGAGATTTGATGACCTCGGGCGCGCGCACGGCGGCTTGGTCGGCGCTCCTCGCGGCCTCCTGTCTCGGTCCCGTCGCGGCCTCGGCGCAGCAGCCCGCCGACCTGCGTCAGGAGATCCTCGACAGCCAGCGGCGGCTCGAGCAGATCCGCGCCGAGCGCGAGCGTCTGGAGCGTGAGATCGGCGACGTTCGCAATCGAGTCCGCGACGCCGCTCAAGAGCTCGCCAACGTGGAGCGTCGCCTCTCGGCGAGCACAGCCGTCCTCGCGGAGATCGAGTTCCAGTCCGAGGCGACATCCACGGAAGTGCGCAACACCACCCGCGACCTGATCGTTTCGCAGGACCGCCTCGCCGAGAGCGAGGCCAGGTTGAACCGCCGGCTGCGGGACATCTACAAGATGGGCCCCCTGCACACGTTCCAGGTCCTCCTCGGGGCCCGCTCCTTTGCCGACCTGCTCAACCGCTACCGCTACCTCCAGCAGATCGCGGCCACGGATCGCCAGCTCGTCGAGCGCGTGCGTGCGCTCCAGACCGACCTGGCCGCCCAGAACGAGGACCTGCGCCAGCGTATGGCCCAGCTCGGCTCCCTGCGACAGGATCGCGTCTCGGAGGTCGCGCAGCTGCGGGCCGTCGAGCGGGAGCGTGAGGGCGCGCTCGCGGAATTCAGGGCGAGAGAGCGCCGCGCGACCTCGCGCATCGCGGAGCTGGAGCGGGACGAGGGACGCCTGACGGCCCTCATCGACGACCTCGAGGCACGCCGGCGCGCGCTGGAGGCCGCCCGCGCCCCGGTCGCCGGCTCGACCCTCACCAGCGCCGACGCTGGGCAGCTCGATTGGCCGATCAACGGAGACCTGATCTACCGGTTCGGACGGGACCAGCGTCCCAACGGGACGGTGCTGCGCTGGAACGGCATCGGGCTCCGGGCAGCGACCGGAACGCCCGTCCGCGCCGTGAAGGCGGGGCGCGTGGTCCTGGCCGGGCCCTTCGAAGGGTACGGCCCCACCGTCGTGCTCAGCCACGGAGACGGCTTCTACACCCTCTACCTCTATCTGGAGGAGATCGGGGTCGTGGAGGGCCGTGATGTCGAGGCGGGTCAGGTGGTGGGCACGGTCGGCGGCGCCCAGACTCCGGAGGGTCCGCACATCGAGTTCCAGATCCGCGCGCCGATCCAGGGCGGGTCCCCGGCCGCCCAAGACCCGCTGATCTGGCTCCGCCCGCGGGGCGGGCGATGAGCCTGCACGCTGTCGTCGGGCACGAGGGCGCTCGCGCGGCCCTGTCCCGAGCCCACCGCTCCGGTCGGCTGCCGGCCTCGCTCCTGCTGCACGGACCCCGTGGGATCGGAAAGCAGCGAGTCGCGCTTTGGCTCGCTCAGCTCCTGGTCTGCCGCGAGCCCGACGAGGAGCCGTGCGGCGCCTGCCCCCCCTGCCGCATGGCGTTGGGGCTCGAGCACCCGGACGTGCATTGGTTCTTCCCCCTCCCCAGGCCGAAGGGCGCGAGCGGCGACCGGCTCGTCGACGCGCTCGAAGACGCGCGCCAGGAAGAGCTCGCGGAGATCCGTGCCTCGAGCCTGAGGGCGAGCTGGTCCGACGACGTGCGGGGCCTGTACCTGGGCACCGTCCGGAGCGTCCGGGAGCAAGCCCACAAGCGGCCCGTCATGGCGGCCGGGCCGGTCTTCATCATCGGGGACGCCGAGCTGCTGGTTCCGCAGGAGTCGAGCCCGGAAGCGGCGAACGCCCTGCTCAAGCTCCTCGAGGAGCCCCCGGGCCGGGCCCGCTTCGTCCTCACGAGCAGCGAGCCGGGCCGCCTCCTGCCGACGATCCTGTCGCGCAGCGTGCCGTACCACCTGACGGGACTCCCGGGGGACGCGCTGCGCGCGTTCCTCGAAGAAGAGGCCGGGGTCGATCGGAAGACCGCGACCTGGGCCTCCGGGCTGGCCCACGGCTCGATCGGGCGCGCGCTCGGATTCCTGCCCGACGGAGACGACCGCGGGCCCCTCGAGAAGCTCCGCCGCCGCGCCTACGAGATCGTGGCAGCCGCCACCGCGGAGAGCCGCGCGGACGGCTACGCCCTGGCCCTGGGGTATCCGCCCGCAGGCGCGCGCGGGCTCGTCGATCTCTTCGCCTTCGTGGAGGAGTGGCTGCGGGACCTCGCCGCCGCCGCGACGGGCGCCGAGAACGTCGTGCTGAACTCCGATGCTCTGGACGCCCTCACGCGCACCGTCGCGCTGCGGGGCATCCGCGCCTTCGACGTGACGGCCGCGTTCGCCGCGGTCGAGCGCGCACGTGAGCTCGCTTACGGGAACGTAAACCCACAGCTCGTCGTCAACGGGCTGGTCGACCAGCTTCGCACCGTGCTCGCGGGATCGGCTGAGACCGTTCCCGCATGACCTCGCGCGACGACGGGCTCACGCACCTCGACGCCGAGGGGCGCGCCCGCATGGTCGACGTGACCGGCAAGGAGGCCACCCGTCGCCGCGCGGTCGCGGAGGGCTGGATCGTCATGGCCGCCGAAACCCTGGAGCGGATCGTCGAAGGGAACACGCCGAAGGGGGACGTCCTGCGTACGGCCGAGCTCGCCGGCGTCATGGCGGGAAAGAAGACCTCGGACCTCATCCCCCTCTGCCATCCGCTCCCGGGCACGACCGTGCAGGTCTCGCTCGAGCCGGACGCGAGCCTGCCCGGGGTGCGGTGCCGCGCGGAGGCCTGGGTGACCGAACGCACCGGGGTCGAGATGGAGGCTCTCACCGCCGTGTCGGTCGCTCTGCTCACCGTCTACGACATGGCCAAGGCCGTGGACCGGGGCATGCGCATCGAGGGGGTGCGCCTCCTCGAGAAGGAGGGCGGTCGCTCCGGGAGCTGGCGCGCCGACCCCTGAAGGCCGGCGCGCGCACTCGGCCCGCTCCTACCCTCCGCTGACCGACGTGCGACGCGCGCTCGGCGCGACCGGAACCGTCAGCGTCCGCCCAACCCGCAAGTAGCGCGGGCGGATCCCGGGGTTCGCCGCCTCGAGGTCGGCGACCCGCACGCCGTAGAGCCGTGCGATGTGCGAGAGCGTCTCGCCCGAAGAGATGCGGTGCATCACGAAGGTGACCCGCTCCTCGGGGGGGAGCGCGGCGTAGGCCACCTCGAAGTCGCGGCCGGTCCCCTCCGGTACACGCAGCGAGCTGCGCCGTCCGGGGGGCGTCATCCGTCGCACGTAGTGCGGGTTCAGTCGCTCGACGTCCGCCAAGGGCACGCCGGCGGCCCTGGCTACGACGTCCAAGGTCGTCGCGTCCGGGACCGTCACTTCGTCGAAGCGGAACGGGTCCGCCGGCCTCGGCTCGACGTCGTGGGCCGCCGGGTCGCTCGCGACGAGCATGGCCCCGAAGAGCTTGGGCACGAAGTCCTGGGTCTCGCGCGGGAAGTGGTGGCGCAGGGCCCAGAAGAGGCTGTCGCTCGGCTCGGCTCCCTGCCCGTGGGTGCGTTGGATGCGCTGCGCCCGGTTCGGGCCCCCGTTGTAAGCGGCGAGGGCCCAGAACCAGGATCCGAGCTCGTCGCGCAGCTCCGCGAGGAAGGCGATCGCCTCCTCGGTCGACCGCACCGGGTCGCGTCGCTGGTCGACGAGCCCCGAGACCTCCAGCCCCCGGCCGCGGGCGGTGCCCTCCATGAACTGCCACATGCCCACCGCCCGCGCCCGGCTCGTGGCCATCGGGTTGTACCCGCTCTCGATGAACGGCAGGTAGCGGAGCGAGGGCGGAAGCCCATTCACGGCGAGAGCGGAGTCGACGAGGGTCTCGAAGGCCGACATCCTCCCCAGGAAGTCGGGGAGAGCACGTCCCGCGGGGCCCTTCCAGTAGTCGACCCACGCCCCCACGGCGCGCTCGAAGTCCGGGTCGGCCAGCACGGGCGAGCTCAGGATCTCGTCGATCCGAACCTCGACCTCGGGATGCGCGAGCTCGACCCGCACCCGCGGGACGAAAGTACCGAGCGGCATCGGGAGCATTCGCGACGCCACCGGCGCGCTCAGGGGGTCGGCCGCGGCCCCCTGAGGGACCGCCGCCGGAGCCAGCCCGCCCCCCCCTGCACACGCGCCGAGGGAGATGGCCAGGAAGGCCGGGCACAGCGCACGACCGCGCGCGAGGGGAGTCAAGGGCAGCTGCCTCCGTCGTTTGGACACCGGCCGCACGGCGCGCGCAGGCGCGTCACATGCGGTAGTTCGGGGCTTCTCGGGTGATCGTGACGTCGTGCGGATGGGACTCGCGCAAACCGCCGGACGTCACGCGGTTGAACCGCGTCTGGGTCCTCAGCTCTCCGATGCTCGCCACACCGCAGTAGCCCATGCCGCTGCGGAGACCGCCGACGAGCTGATAGATCGTGTCCGAGACCGGACCCTTGTAGGGCACCCGGGCCTCGATGCCTTCGGGCACGAGCTTGCTCTTGGCGAGCTCGCCCTCCTGAAAATACCGGTCCGCCGAGCCCTCTTCCATGGCGGAGAGGGACCCCATGCCCCGCACCGTCTTGAAGCGCCGCCCCTCCAAGAGGAAGCTCTCGCCGGGCGCCTCGTCCGTGCCGGCGAACATGGAGCCCATCATGACCGAGTGGGCGCCGGCGGCGAGCGCCTTCACGATGTCACCGGAGTAACGGATGCCGCCGTCGGCGATGATGGGGACGTCGCCCCGGACCCCCTCGGCCGCGTCCATGATCGCCGTGAGCTGGGGGAGCCCGACCCCGGTCACGACGCGGGTCGTGCAGATGGAGCCCGGCCCGACCCCGACCTTCACGCCGTCGACGCCCCGCTCGAGCAGCGCGCGCGCCCCCTCCTGCGTGCCCACGTTGCCCCCGATCAGGTTCACGTCCGGAAAGCGCTCGCGTACCCGCGCGACGGCGTCGAGCACACCCTCCGAGTGCCCGTGGGCGGTGTCGACCACCAGCACGTCCACGCCGGCGGCCACCAGGAGCGCCGCCCGGTCCAGGTCGGTCTTGCCCGCGCCGACCGCCGCGCCCACGCGCAGCCGCCCGTGCTCGTCCTTGCAGGCGTCCGGGTACATGCGGCGCTTGAAGATGTCTTTGACCGTGATGAGCCCCTTCAGCTCACCTTTCGCGTCCACGACGGGCAGCTTCTCGATCCGGTGCTGGTGGAGGATCGCCTGGGCCTCGTCGAGCGTCGTGCCGACCGGCACGGTCACGAGATCCTCGGAGGTCATCACGTCGGCGATCGACTTCGAGAGATCCGTCTCGAACTGCAGGTCCCGGTTCGTCACGATCCCCACGAGACGCCCGCCGTTCTCGACGATCGGCACTCCGCTGATCGAGAAGCGCGCCATGAGGTCGTGGGCGTCCTTCAGGGAGGCGTCCGGGCGCAGCGTGATGGGGTTCAGGATCATGCCGCTCTCGGAGCGCTTGACCCGGTCGACCTCCTCCGCCTGACGCTCGGGAGAGAGGTTCTTGTGGACGATGCCGATCCCACCCTCGCGCGCCATCTGGATGGCCATGGCAGACTCGGTCACCGTGTCCATGGCCGCGGAGAGCAACGGGATGCGCAGCTCGATACGGCTCGTCAGCATCGACGAGACGTCCGTGTCCTTCGGATGGACGAGCGAGTGCCCCGGAATGAGGAGCACGTCGTCGAAGGTCAACGCCTCCTTGACGATACGCCCGGCGGCGGGAGCGGTCTCAGGCACGCGGGAAACCCCCTCTCCCGAACGACGAACGCCCGCCCCCGGGAGCCCCCGGAAGGGGGTTCGGGGCGCGGGCGGGACCCGCTCCGAAGAGCTTCATTCGATGCATGGGGGAGGATAGAGCGACCTCCCCGGAGCGTCAATCTCCCTCGGTGGAGGGAGGCCGGGGCGCACGGCGGGCCTTGCGGGGATCGGCCTCGATGCGCTCGTGCGAATCGCTCGGGGGAGCCGGCGGGGGCTCCGTCCCGGGCTCCTCCTCGCCTTCCTCCGGGAGGTCGAGCGCCTGGTTGAGGTCTCGGAGGATCTGCTTGCCCGCCGACGAGACCCCGGAGAGGACCCGGTCCGCCGCCGAGATGAGCTGGAAGGCCTCGCGGATGGTGTTCGGGCTCACCGCCCGCCGGCGGAGCTTGTCCTCCAGGCCCTCCGCGAACTTCTGGAGCCCCGAGGCTTCGATGGCCAGCGTCGACGCGTACTTCGACTCGAGGAACTCGATGTAGTCGAGCACCTGGTAGATCTGCTCGTCGGGAAGGCTCTCGATCTTCCGGAGGAGGCGCTGACGGAGGACGTCGTGCATGCTCGGAACCCCTGCGCGGCCTGGCGGGCTTCGGTCGGGGCGCCTACTGGGCTTCGGCGCCCCGTGAAGTTAGCGCACGCCGCCGTAGCGGCCCACCTTGCCACGCCCTCGAATCCGGATAACCTCTCCCGTATGTCCTTCCTCCCCCTAAGGCCCGTCGCACTCGCGGACGCAGCCGTCGCCCAGTACGATGAATGGCTGGCGTGGCTCGCGCAGTCCCTCGCGGACCCGGGCTGCGACCGCAACGAGCTCTGCCGCCGGATCCTGACGGAGCTCTACTATCCGCAGTACGCAGACGCGGATCCGGCGAAGCTGCCGCACGCCACGCGCATCGCGCTCCTTCACATGGATCCGCGCAACGTCACGCTCGAGCCCGAGTACTACCGCGAGATCGACGTCGCCGAGTACGAGCCACGGAAGCCGCTGCTCTGGCTGTGGGAGATGTTCGACCGGAGCCCCTTGGGGGAGAACATCGAGCTCGGGATCCGCTTCCGCCGCGTCCTCGCGAAGCACGTCTTCGGCAGCTGCGGGAAGAACTTCAAGGCGTTCACCTTCGTCCGCGTCTCCTTCGGTTACAACCTGCACGTGGGTGACGATGTGGTCATCCACCGACACGTGCTGCTCGACGACCGCGGGGGAATCGAGATCGGGAACGGCTCGTCCGTGGCGGATTTCGCCAACGTGTACTCACACTCACACAACATCGTCGACGGCCGGATCGTCTACACGCCCAAGACCGTCATCGGGAAGGGCGTCCGCATCACGTACCACGCGACGATCCTGGCGGGCACCCATCTCGCCGACGACTCGATGGTGGGCGCCGGCGCGCTGTTGACGAAGGACACCGAGCCCCACTGGCTCTACGTGGGCGTGCCGGCGAAGAAGATCAGGGAAAAGTCGGCGGAGGATCGCGCCAAGAAGGCGCCACCGACCGAGGATCCCTTCGTCGATCGGTAGGGCCCGGGAGCTTACTCCTCCTCCCCGTACAGGTCCTGCAGCTTCTTCACGACCGCCGGGTCGGCGAGCGTGGTCGTGTCGCCGACGGCACGACCCTCGGCGATGTCACGTAGGAGGCGCCGCATGATCTTCCCGGAGCGCGTCTTGGGCAGGTCGGCGGTGAAGACGATCATCTCCGGCTTGGCGATCGCGCCGATCTTCTTGCCGACGTGCTCGCGGATCTCGCGCAGGAGGGCCTCCGTGCCGTCCTGCCCCTCCTTGAGCGTCACGAAGGCCGCGATCGCCTCGCCCTTGATCTCGTGCTTCTTGCCCACCACCGCCGCCTCCGCGACGGACTGGTGGTCCACGAGGGCCGACTCCACCTCCATGGTGCCGATCCGGTGCCCGGCGACGTTGAGCACGTCGTCGACCCGCCCGAGGATCCAGAAGTAGCCGTCCTCGTCCCGCTTGGCGCCGTCCCCGGGAAAGTAGACGTTGCTCCACTTCGACCAGTAGGTCTTCCGGAAGCGCTCGTCGTCGCCCCAGACGGTGCGCAGCATCGAGGGCCACGGCGAGGTGATCGCCAGGTAGCCCGCGGAGGTTTCGTCGCCGGCGTCGTTCTTGATCGTCGCCTCGATGCCCGGGAAGGGCACCGTCGCGGTCCCGGGCTTCGTCTCGGTGATGCCCGGCAGTGGCGTGATCATGATCGCGCCGGTCTCGGTCTGCCACCACGTGTCGACGATCGGACAGCGCTCCCCGCCGATCACCCTGTGGTACCACATCCATGCCTCGGGGTTGATCGGCTCCCCGACGGTCCCGAGCAGGCGCAGCTTGGACAGGTCGTACTTCGCCGGCCAGTCCGTGCCCCACCGCATGAAGGCGCGGATCGCCGTGGGCGCGGTGTAGAAGACGGTCACGCCGTACTTCTGGCAGAGCTCCCAGAACCGGCCCCGGTCGGGCGTGTCCGGCGCTCCCTCGTACATCATGACCTGGGCTCGGTTCGCGAGCGGCCCGTACACGATGTAGCTGTGCCCCGTGATCCACCCCACGTCGGCAGTGCACCAGTAGACGTCTTCGTCGTGCAGGTCGAAGACCGCCTTCGTCGTAGCGTAGACCTGGGTCAGGTAGCCACCGGTGCTGTGCTGCACCCCTTTCGGCTTTCCGGTCGTGCCCGACGTATACAGGATGAAGAGGGTGTCCTCCGCGTCCATGTGTGCGGCGGGACAATCGGGGGAGGCGTCCCGTACCAGGTCGTGGTACCAGCGGTCGCGTCCCTCGGTGAGGGTCGCTCCGACCTGCTCGCTCAAGTCGCCCCCGCGCGCCACGACCACCACGTGCTCGATGGTAGGCGAAGTCTCGAGCGCCTCGTCCGCGTTGCTCTTCAGAGGCACGACGGTCCCCCGGCGCCAGCCACCGTCGGCCGTGACGAGCACTTTGGCCTTCGCATCGTTGTTGCGGTCGGCGAGCGACTCGGGGCTGAACCCCCCGAAGACCACCGAGTGGATGGCCCCGATGCGGGCACAGGCGAGCATCGCGACCACGGCCTCCGGGATCATCGGCAGGTAGATCGTGACCCGGTCGCCCTTCTCCACGCCGAGCCCCTTGAGGGCGTTGGCGAACCGGCACACCTCCTCGTGCAGCTCCGCGTAGGTGTACGTGCGCGCGTCGCCGGGCTCGCCCTCCCAGAGCAGCGCCGTGCGGGCGCCATGCCCGGCCGCGACGTGCCGGTCCAAACAGTTGTGCGACACGTTGAGCTTGCCGCCCACGAACCACTCGGCGTGCGGCGGCTTCCACCGTAGCACCTGGCGCCAGGGGGTGAACCAGTCCAGCTCCTTCGCCCAATCGGCCCAGTACGCCTCGCGGTCGGCGGCCGCGTGCTCGTAGATGGCGGGATCGCTCAGGACGGCCCGCGCCCGGAAGGACCCGGGCGGCGCAAAGCGCCGGTCTTCGGTGAGAAGGGCTTCGAGCGATCCTGAGTCGTGGCTCATCGGAGCGTCCTCGTTCCTTGTCGGGGGGCCGCTTCAGGCCGCACGGAGCGGCCTCGGGGAGGCGAATCCCAATCTGCACGCGCCACCGTCGCGAGCAACCCGGCCCCGGGAGCGGCGACGCACCTTCGCTCAGCCAGCGGCCCGGTAGCGGGCGAGCTCGGGCGCGTCGAGGATGCCCTCGAATCCGGCGACCGCGGAAGCGGCGAGCCGCTGGACCGCGGCCGCGCCCGCGCGAATGGTCCGCTTCGGGATGCGCACCTTGAAGCGCACCTCCGTCTCCGCCGCCGTGGCCTCACGGTCGCTGTCCTGCAGGCGTAGTCGGAGCGTCAGGGGTGTCGCATGCTTCGTGGGCAGGAAGGCCGAGCTCAGCGCCGCGAACACCCCCAGCGCGTCGGCGGGAGCGCCCAGCTCCGCGAGGGGGCGGAGGTCCACGACGAGCGCCAGATTGCCCGCGAGTCCCTGCGTCGTCTCGTCCAGGTACACGTCGATGCTCGCATCGTCCGCGTGCCGCTCGTCATGGAAGAAGAGGTACGCACTACGGGTGGACTCTCCCTCCCACCGCCCATCGAACTCGTGGCTGGTGGTCTTCTGGAGACCCGAGAGCCGCCACCCCACCGCTTCCATGCCCTCGCGCACGGCGTCGATCAGGGGCTCGAGGGTGAGGAGCTCGGCCCCTTCGGCGTCGCTCATGGCTCCGCCGCCCTGGGGCCCGTTTCCTCCCGTACCCATTGGCTTCCGTTCAGGTTGACACTCCTTCTCGGCCCCATGTAACGTAGCAGCATGTCTACGCACGGCGACTCCACCGATCTCCGGCTCCGCCACGCCCTCCAGGCCGGCGGCCAGCGCTTCACCGAGCAGCGCGCCGCCGTGTACCGCTTTCTGGCCGGGACGGACGTCCATCCCACGGCGGACGAGGTCTATTCGGCCGTCCGGCGCGACCTTCCCGGAATCTCGCTCGCTACCGTCTACAAGAGCCTCGAGACCCTGGTGGGGTGTGGTCTGGCGGTCAAGCTTACCTACGCGGACGAATCCGCACGGTACGACGGCCGGACCGATCCGCACCACCACGCCCGCTGCATCGCCTGCGGGAGTGTCGCCGACATCCCGGGAGAGGTCGCCGCGGAGGAGATCGACTCCCTCCGCACACGCACGCGCGGCTTCACGGTGACCGGGTATCGGCTCGAGCTCTCGGGCTACTGCCCGGCCTGCCTCCCCGAAGGGTCCCGCGCTCCGGCGCTCGCCTGACGGACAACATGGGGCGGAGCAGCGTCGTGCGGAGCTGGATGGCCGCGCTCGCCGCGGCCTGCCTGATCCCGGCCGCCGGCCAAGCGCAGGTGCGCTCCGCCGTCGTAGGCATCGACGATCTCCAACGTCGCCTCGATGCCGCATTCTCCGGCAACTGGCGCGGCGCCTCCTGGGGCGTCTCGATCGTTTCGCTCGACGCGGGCGAAACCCTCTTCGCGCTCGACCCGGACCTTCCGCTCGCGCCGGCTTCGAACATGAAGCTGCTCACGAGCGCCGCCGCACTGCACATCCTGGGGCCCGAGCACCGCTTCAAGACGTACGTCCTGTCCGACGGCCAGATCACGGACGGTGTGCTGCACGGCGACCTCATCCTCTATGGCACCGGTGACCCCGGCATCTCGGATCGCTACTTCCGCCGCAAGGACGACGTATTCCACCTTCTCATCGACCAGCTCGCCGCCAGCGGCATCCACACGGTGACCGGCGATCTGGTCGGCGATGCCTCCTTCCTCCCCGGTCCGTTGCGCCCGGAGGGGTGGGACAACCGCGATCTCAACGACCACTTCACGGCGCCGGTGTCGGCGCTCTCCTACAACGAGAACGTCGTCTCCTTCCGGGTGGTCGCCCGCGCCCCGGGCGAGGCGCCCGCGGTCTTCACCGTCCCGGACCACTCGGGGCTGGAGGTCGTCAACAACGCACGCACGGTGGCCGGCGGGTCACGGGCCCGAGTCCACCTCCTGCGCGACGATCCGCTCGAGCCGGTACGGGTGGAGGGTGAGATCGTCTCCGGCGCACCCGACGTCTGGCGTCAGCTCACGGTTTCCGTGCCCGCCCATTTCGCGGCCTCGGGGTTCCGCGCTGCGCTCCTGAGCCGCGGCATCGTAGTCGCGGGAGGGATCCGTGTCGTGCACGACAGCGAGCGGTCCGTGCTCCGTGGTGGGGTCGTCGCTCCCGGCGTGGGGCGCCGCACCGCTCGCGTGCTGGCGAGGCACGTCTCCGAGCCCCTGTCGGCGCACCTGGCCGTGGTCAACAAGGAGAGCCACAACCTCTTCGCCGAGCTCGTGTTCCGCTCGCTCGGCCGGGCGGTCGAAGGTGACGGCTCGCCCGAAGCGGCCACACGCGCCGTTGCGAGCGTCCTCGCTCGCCTCGGCCTGGACGCGACCTCCGTCGTGCAGGTCGACGGCTCGGGCCTCTCTCCCGGGAACCGTGTGAGCGCCTCAACCTTCGTCGCGCTGCTCGACCGCATGGCGGCGACCCCGCGCTGGGCCGACTACTGGGCCTCCCTACCCGAGGCCGGAAGACGCGGCGAGCTCGGGCGCATGTACAGCACGCCGGCTGCCCGAAACCTGAGGGCGAAGACCGGCACCATCGAGCGCGTCTCCGCGCTGTCGGGACTGGTCCGCACGGCCGACGGTGAGCGGGTGGCGTTCTCGATCATGGTCAACGGCACGCGCTCGACCTCCGCGGCCAAGCGCGTCGAAAATCAGGTCGGTGTCCTCCTCGCCTCCTTCCGCCGACCCGAGGACGAATCCCTCGCCGTCCGATTCGCCGAAGCCGATCCTCGGCCCGCCGTCGAGTCGCTAGACGGGGCGAATCGTCACCAGGTCGCGACCGGAGAAAACCTCTCGAGCATCGCGGGCCGTTACGGCGTCAGCCTCGACGAGCTCGTGCGCGCCAACCCGCTCCTCGAGCCCGACCGGATCCTGGCCGGTCAGTGGCTGGATATCCCGCAGCGCAGCGGGAGCGAGTAGCCGACCCTCGGGCCGGACGCGTCAGCTCGCGAGGCGGGATCCGTGCCGCCCCAGAGCGGCTCGCAGCCGTCGCCGCAGCTCCACCTCCGACATCGTCTCGATCGTGCGGGCGGCCGTCCGTTCGCTGTTCCAGCGAACGTCGCTCAGCTCCAGGAACTCGCCCCGGGCGTCCGCCGGCTCGATCACCATGTACAGGCGACCCTTGTAGTCCGGCCCCGGCTGCTCCCGGTAGGAAGCGACCCAGCGTGCTCCGGAGGCGTCGGTGAACTCTCTCATGTGACTCGTTGCGGCTCGGGCTCGTCGAGCGTGTCAGGCGACGGAAAGGTCGCCCTGAAGGCTATCAGGGAGTCCGCACGCGTCAAGGAACGCCGACAGGACGGGGCGTAGGCCACCGAACGCCTTCACTTCGGTCGGCGTCATTCCGACGTAGTTGCGGAGCGCACGTCGGAACGCGGCGCCGCTCGAGTATTCGAGCTGCCGCGAGACACTCTGAGCCGACCGTCCGGGATCGGCGAGCCACCGCCCCGCGTGCAGCAGCTTCGCCCACACCAGCAGGTGGCCGGCCGAGGGCAGGCCACACGCTTTCAACCGCACGCTCACGTGCGGCCGGGTGAGGCCGACGTGGGCCGATAGCTCCTCGGCGCTCCAGCCGTGCTGCACCCCCTCGAGCGCCAGGCGAACGGCCCTCGTCTCTCGCCGGGGGAGAAACGGGCTCACGGCTCGGACGACGAGCGCTTCGGTGCTGGCAGTGAAAGCCCTCGCCAGAGCCTCCGACGCGTGCGCCACGTCGTCGGCCGGGAGGAGGACGAGACCCCCGAGCCCCGCACGACCGAGACGGAACAGCGACAGAGGATCCGTGCCCGGCCGGGCGACCAGGACGGTCGCCAGGCTCGGAAACGTGCGCCGCAGCTCGCCTACCGGCGCATCGGCCGGGATGCCCGCCGGAAGTGAGTCCGAGTCGAGCACCACCCCCGTCACCGGTCGCTCGCGCACGAGCCACTGCAGTCGCTCCCAAGCCCGAGCGGTGCCCACGGCCCGCGAGCCCAACGCCGTGCGGAGGACGTCCCGCACGCTCGCATCACTCGACAAAACGGTGACGAACGGCATGATCTTCGAAAAAGGTATACCCCGAGCCCAAAGTGATACTACGGCCGACAGGGCCGCTCCGAAAGTTCAATTCACCACACGAGTCTCTGCCCGGCCCCGGGGGGCGTCACCGAGACGGTCGCCGGGCCCAACCAAAGCGAGGAACACTCACATGAGTAAGGTTCGGAACTCCCTGCTGGCTGCGGCCCTGACCATCGGAATGGCGGCGTGCGGCACGTCCATCACCGGCCCCTACAACCCCGATCCCGGCCAGTACAACCCCGATCCCGGCCAGTACAATCCCGATCCGGGCCAGTACAATCCCGATCCGGGCCAGTACAACCCCGATCCGGGCCAGTACAACCCCGATCCCGGCCAGTAAGCGGCTCGGCCGCCGGGGCTTGAGCTAGACCCCGGCGCCTACCAACTCCCGCCGCATCGCACGAAGGCCCTCACGGACTTCGGGCGGTGCGGCGGGTGTCGTTGTAGTGGTCTTCGGCTCGGCTGCCGCCCGTGCGAGCGACTCCAGAGCCCGCTCCGCCTTGAAGAGGACCTGGCTGTAGCCGTGGGATTCCGCGAACTCGAGCGCGCGGGACAAGTAATGCCGCGCCGCCTCGTCGTTCCCGAGCGCCTGATGGCTCAGCCCGCGGTGGAATAGGATTTCCGCCTTCGCCGCCGGCAGCTCCGCTTCCCACCCGAGCGCGTCTGCTCGCGACGAATGCCGCCGGAATCCTTCTCCGTCGCCCTTCAGCGCGTGCAGATGTCCCAATGCGTCGTGTGCATACACGAGGTAGTAGACCTCGCGGCTCGAGTGTGCCACCAAGCTCCAGGCGTCTTCTGCCGCTTCCCGGTCCCCGAGCTCGGTCAGCGCCGCGGCGATGCTCGCCATACAGCGCGTACGAGCCTCTTCGTCCCGGTACGTAGCGACGGCGAGCCATCCGTGCTCCAGCCCCTTGGCGACGTTGCCGAACGCCTGCTCGATGCCGAGGAGGCCGTGGTGGACGAGGGCGATCGTGTCGTGATCTCCCGACTGTTCCGCGGCGCCGAGAGCGACGTTGAACGCGTCCCGGGCCCCGGGCAGGTTGCCCGTCTCCTTCCGGATCCCGCCCAATCCGACGAGCGCCCGCGCTGCCACGTCGGGAAGCCCGACCACGTCGGCAATCTCCCGCGTGACCTCGAACCAGAAACGCGCCTCGTCCCAGGCGGCCTGGCGACGCAGCAGGCGGCCCGTGAGCCGTGCCGCGTCCACCGCGGGGCCGACGGCGCCGAGCGCGAGCGCGATGCCGTAGGCGCAACGGTAGAGCTCGAGGGCGCCCTGGAGGTGGCCCTGACCTTCCACCTTGTCGCCGAGCTGGACGAGCTCCCCCGCGAGCTCCTCGAAGCGTCCGTCCGCGAGCGCGTCTAGGACGCGGTGGCACGTGACCGTTTCTTCCTCCGAGGTGAGCTCCCTCGCTACGAGCTCGGTCCTGGCCCGCCGAACCTGCTCCGCAAGTCGCTCGGGGTCGGCCACCAGCTCGTCGTCGAGCAGCATGCGCGCGAGACGCCCGACGACGAACCGCCGCGCGATGCGGGCGCTCACCACCTCGTCGTCTTCTCGCCCCTCCATGTCCTCGAGGATCGGCCATCCGGCGAAGCCGGTAGCGGCCCCATGCTCCCGCCGCTGCCGCAGGTGGACACCGAGATCTCGGTGGAGCACGACGGAGGCGCATTCTCCGGCGAGGAACATGATCCGGTCGCGGACCGCCGGGGCGAGCGCGGGGCGTGGAAGCATCGACTCGGCCACGATGAACCAGGCGCGTGTCCCATCGCTTCCGAGCGACACAGCGAACGTCGCCGGCCCGGGTGACCCCGACGCCGAGGGCCGGTCGTGCGCGCTGGGCACTCCCAGCTCCCACGCCTCGCGGAGCGGTTCGACGGCGAAGCGCCGCCGCGGACGGTCGCTCAGCTGATCCAATACGACGTGCGGATGGATGAGCCCGGTGCCGTACTCGTCGACCCAGACGGTGGCGACGCGGTCAGCGCCGGAGAGGCTCGCGATCTGAGCGAGATGCGAGAAAACGGCGTGACGCTGCGGCTCGACACGATGGAGCACTTCCGCCAGGCGTAGCCGGTGTGTCCGTCGGTCCCGATATTCGTCCAGCCTAAGCACTTTCGCGACGGACATGGCGGGTCCGGAAAGCCAGGTTATCAGGGGGTATTTTTGAAGGTAAGCCGGTCCGGCGCCACGGCACAACAGCAATTTTCGGGCCCCCCTCAGCTCCCCGGGCCAAGCTCCTTCCGGTGCAGGATCTCCGGAAACTCGTAGTAGAGCACGCCTTCCTGGGAAATCTCTGACCGCACCCGGAAACCGTCGTCCATCGAGGTCAGGATCTTCTCCGCCGCGGGGAGGGCCAGGTTCAGGTCCGCCGCGACCTCGGTGACCGTCAGGGTGCCGCCGCGGGCAGCCGCCAGCCGGAGGATCTTGCGCTGGATCCGCTGCATGATGGCCTTGCGCCGGTTCTGCAGCCCGCTCCATCCCCAATAGAACATGAGGGAGCTGCCGCCGCCGACGACCGATCCCGCCGCGACCAGGGCCATCTCGAATCCGATGAAGCCGCCGAGCACCATGCCGGTGGCGACGAGCACCCCCAGGGAGCCCAAGATCCGCCGCTTGATGCCGCTGCTGGGGAGCTTCTCGTCGGGCTCGTCCTCGGCCACGCGCCGCTCCGGCTCGGGACCGGTCACGGTCAGCGCGCGCGACGCATGCTCCCACCCCAGGCCGCAGCGGGGGCAGATCAGGTGCTTACGACGTGCCAGCCAGTAGACCAGGCCCCCGAACCCGTACGTGAACACGCTCACGCCGATCAGGAGCCCGACGTGGCCCCCGCGACGGAAGTAGGGGATCCCCTCCCCCTGGTAGGAGCAGCGCGGGCACCGACGCACTCCGGCCGGGCGCAGGATGGCCATGCCCACGGGGGTGGACGTCCCGCACGTAGGACACCGCACGGCGCCCGGCTGCAGCGTCTCTCCGCACGTCGAACAGCGCATGAGCCCCCTACGATCGGTCGTTCGAGAAGATTCAGGCCTCCGCCCGCGGGCCGGTCACCGGACGCGCACCGCTAAGATATGCGTATCAGGCGCAGGCGCAGGCCGGACTGGCTCGGGCTCGGCCCGCCCGCCGCCCCTCCGAGACGTATGGCGAGGCTACCGCCGGCCGGGGGCCGGATCACGAGATACCTCGCCGACGACGAGAGGAGCGAACCCGAGTCGGTTCGGTCGCCGGGCCCGACGGCGGCGGGAACGAGCGGGAAGGTGCCCCCGAGGTAGCCCCGGAGGTCGATCGTCGGGTAGGTGAGCGGACCCGACTCAGGCGCGGGGCCGTCCAGATAGATCGCCGACCACCAGTTCGCGATGAGGTCCGGCCACATCGACCCGGTCTCCGCCTCCACGTTCGGGACCCCCGTGCGTGTGGTGCGGGTCAGGGCTCCGAGGACACCGACGCCCAGCTGGTCCTCGAGGTAGAGCGTGAACAGGAAGCCGGCCCCGCGCTCCGCGAGCGATCCCTGACCGGACGTGACGACGAGGCTCACGCTGTCCGTTCCGGCGAGATATCGCCGGGCACGCGAGATCGCGCCCGATCGGAAGAGCTGGGCGCTGCTCGGGTCGTTCGCGGCGGCGTAGGCGCGAGCTACGAGCTCCTCGGCCATCTGTGCGAGGCCTTCTGCCAGCCAGAGCGATTCCTGACCCGCGGCGCCGCGCACGACGACCCGCTCGTTGAAGTGCACCATGTGCTGGAACTCGTGCGCGAGCACGGCCGGCACGGCTTGGAGGACCTGCGTCTTGTTGATCGGAGTGGAGAACTGACCCCCCGCATCCGGCACGAGCGCGTAGAAGATCTCGGCTCGGTTGCTCCCCTCGCTCGCCGTGAGCAGGTCGACGCCGTAGAAGAAGCCTCCGATGAACCCGCTGGACCCGCGCGGAGTGAGCCGATTCACCGAGGGCGTGAAGAGGATGATCACCCGCTCGTTCTGGTCGATGTCGGAGTGGGCCCCGAACGCACTCGTGACCTGCGGGTGGATGAACCCGTCGAAGCGGGCCGACATGGCCGCCAGGTCGCTCGCGTCGAAGCCGCCGGAGGTGGGCGCGGCCTGGTCGACGTAGATCGCCGCCCGTGACCCGATGTGCTGCGCCACGGCCGTGACCCGGTCGAAGCCCCCGGACGCGTTCAGCACGTTGAACATCCGCGTCTCGCCGAGCGTCGGGGGGACCGGTGCGGGTCCCGTTCGCGCGGGCCCGAGCGGGTCTCCGGCTCGCCGCCCCTCGGACCGGATCGCCCGGCCTTCCAGCTCCCGGAGTCTCTCGTCCCACCAACCCTGTAGGCTCCACGACTCGCCCTCCCCCTCCCCGTGGCGAGCGGGCGCCCGTAGCGGTGCCGGACCCGGGTTGGCGTAGCTCAGCGCCGTGAGCGAGAACGGGTGCTGGGCCGCGCCCACGCCGCTCGACGTGTAGACGAGCCCCAGGTACTCCTGTGTACCGGCGACCCCTCCGGGCAGGGCATGGCAGGTGAGACCCTGGTCGTCGGCCACGTCGATGACTTGGCCGACCTGAAGGTTGGTGAGCTGTTGGCCCCCCGTGATCGTGAGCGCCTGGCTCCCCGTGCCGGGCACGGCGCCGAGCTGCACGGTCACGCCCACGGTGCGGGGAGGGAGGCACAGCGGGACCTCGACTTGGAGGGACGTCGAGGTGGCGATGATGACGCGACCGCGCACCCCAGAGAAGAGCACCACGTTCTGTGCCGCTACGGGGCTGAAATCCGTGCCCGTCAGGACGACGGTCTCGCCGGCAGCGGCCGATGCGGGGGAGATCTGCGTGACCGCCGGCTGGTTGACCCCGTACAGGGTGAACGTCACCTCGGTGGTCTCCTGGCCCGCTACGCTCGCGCGTACCCGGATCTCGCCGGGCGTCCCGCCGACCCGGATGTTGGTCTGCGTCGATCCGGTCGAATCGGTGAGCGTGGTCGTGACCCCTACGATCGTCGCCGACCCCTGTAGGACGCTCCAGAGCACGCTCACGTCCCTGCGCGGCGCCTTGGTGGCCAGGGAGCGCACCTGGACCCGCAGCGGGGCACCGAGCTCTTGGTTCACCACGCCGAACTGGCCGTCGCCGCTCGCGACGGACATTTCCAGCGGGAGGATCTGCACCGCGGTCGGACTCGACCGGCACGCCGCGAGCCCGGTCGCGACCAGCAGGGCCGTCGCGAGCCGCAACAGAGGCGTCCCCACCCGCGTCACCGGCTGCGCTCGATGCTCAACAGGTCGACGATCGGGGTGCCGGTGAGGGCGGACGCACCGGTTCGGACACGCGCAGTGACCGAGATCCGCTCGAGCGGCACCAGCCCCTGCGTCTCCGTGAGCCGCTCGGGCGGGACCGCCACGTAGACGAAGGGGCCCTCCGGACCGCCGTACCGGGTGAGCAGGAAGGGCTCACCCTGCCGGAAGTCGGTGCGGATGGCCTCGGCCCGTTCCAGAGAGATGAACTGCAGCGACCAGGATACGACGCGGCCGACGTGGGCCTCGGGCTCGCGGGTCAGGTCGGCGGGAGCGAGCGCGGTGGGAGTCGCCTCGGCTGTCGACCCCTGGGCAGCGGCCGGGGGCATCCACACCCACCCCTCGATGCGGACCCGTGCCCAGTTTCCCTGGCGGGCCAGCACCTGCAGGTCTCGCGCGGGCGCCACCTGCGCGAGCGTGTCCCCGTCCGGGGCGGTGAGCAGCGGAGCGCCCGCGGACGGCACGCTCACGAAGCCCTCGGGTCGGCGGGCCGGCGCCGGCTGAGCCCCACCCCCCGTCCGCCCCGCCGGCTGCGGCGCGGATGCCGCGGGCCGCTGCGTGGGAGCGGCGGCCGTGGCTTGCTCCACGGAAGCCGACCAGATCCAACCCCGTCGGCGGACGTGCACCCAACCCGGCTCACGTGTGATCTCCTCCAGCAGCGTGCCCTCCTCGAGGCGGCCCACGATCGTTCCGGACGGGGCGCTCCGCAGGTTCTCGCCGGAAGTCGCCGACACCACGAGGTCGAACTCCCCCTCGCTGCGCTGGAGCGAGGCGAGCCACACCCACCCCTCCACGTCGACCTGCACCCAGTTCCCGCTGCGCTCGAGGACCCGAACAGGCGCTCCGGACGAAAGCCTCGCCAGGATCACCCCGTTCGGCTCCCTGCGGAAGTTCTCGTCGGAGCGCACGCGGTCGGTCGCCTGCGCGCCAGCCCCCGGTGTGAGGGTCGTGAGCGCGGCGGCTGCGACGAGCGTGAGGGAGTTTGGAAAGGTAGTGCGGCGGGCTGGCATGGGTCTGAAACGATCGGGGACGGGCGGTGTTACAAGGTGCGTTCTCGCAAGCCGGTTGCCCACGGCACCCTACAAAATCTGCCCGGGGTGTCGAGGGGCGTCAAACCCTTTCTCGACCCCGGAGAGGAGCGCCTCCCCCCGATGCGTGCCGCGATTTCAGGCCCCGCGTTCGTGCTCGTGCTCGCGGGCCTCGCCCACGCGCCCGGCATCGCGGCGCAATCGATCCCCTCGCCCTACCGCTTCCTCGACGAGCGTCAGGAGGTGGGGTTCTTCATGGGATACATGGATGCCGCCACGGGCCGGTTCGGATTCGGGCCACCCGGAGGTGTTTGGCTCGGAGCGCGCTACGGGCTCGAGCTCGCGGGCCCCATCTCCCTGGAGGGCGTGATCGGCGGAATCGACGGCACGCGCGACGTCGTCAGCCCCGGCCGCCCGGAAGACGACCGCGTGATCGGCGAGGCGACCAGCCAGATCTGGACCATCGACGGGCGCCTCAAGTTCAGCTTCACGGGCCGACGCTCCTGGCGGCGCTTGAGCCCCTTCCTCATTGCAGGCGGCGGGATCGCGTTCGACACGGCCAAGAACCCGGAGGCCGACGAGCTGCTCGAGGGAGATGAGGTCTTCGACTTCGGCACCAGCTTCTTCGGAACCGCCGGCGTCGGGACCCGTTGGTTCGTCACGCGCCGCTTTACACTCCGGACCGACGCGCTCTTCTCTCTCTGGAAGATCTCCACGCCGAGCGGATTCGGGGATCCGCGGTTCGGGTTCGAGTCGGTGGCCGAGGGAGAGTGGGTGCGCGGCCTG
Source organism: Longimicrobiales bacterium (assembly GCA_041579355.1). Taxonomy (GTDB): domain Bacteria; phylum Gemmatimonadota; class Gemmatimonadetes; order Longimicrobiales; family Gaopeijiaceae; genus UBA2982. Next base: position 33,354 of record JBFGFY010000004.1, read on the forward strand.
TCACTCACGGGCGCGCTGCTCTTCCGGTGGTGAGACCGGGCTTCGAGTCCCGCTCGGCCGACTGGCTGGGCGTCGACGAAGCCCGCCAGAAGATGTTGGACGGGGTCAGCCCGCTCGCCCTCGAGCGGCTGCGCCTCGACACCGTCCTGGGCCGAGCCCTTGCCGAGGACGTCGTCGCGTCGGCCACCCTGCCGCCCTGGGACAACAGCGCCATGGACGGCTTTGCCGTGCGCGCCGAAGACGTGCGGGGGGCGAGTCCCGACAGGCCCGTGCGACTCCGCGTCGTCGCGCGCGTGCGTGCGGGGGAGAGGGCCGAGGCCGCGGTCGGACCGGGTGAGGCCGTGCGCATCATGACCGGGGCACCCGTTCCTCGCGGTGCCGACTCCGTGGTCCGCGTCGAGGACACGGACGCGGAGGCCGAGGCGGGTGTGGTCGCCGTGCGGGCCGATCGCGACGCACTCCAGAACGTTCGCCCCGCGGGTCAGGACATGCGCGAGGGTGAGCCTCTCCTGTCGGCCGGCCACTCGATCGGGCCGGGCACGGTCGGGGTTCTCGCCGCGGCGGGCCGCGGCGAGGTCCTCGTCCACCGGCCCGCGCGGGTCGCCGTCCTCACCACCGGGGACGAGCTCGTCGGCCCCGAGCGCTTCGAGGAGGTCCGTGTCGGACGAGCGGTGCCCGACTCCAACGGGCCGATGATCGCTGCGGCGGTGCGGGAGGCAGGTGCGTTCCCCATGCCCTTGGGCACCGCGCCGGACGACGCGGCCGCCCTACGGAGGCGCTTCGAGGAGGCCGCCCACGCGGATGTGCTCGTCACGATCGGTGGGGCCTCGGTCGGCGAAGCCGACCTCGTGAAGCGGGTGCTCGACGAGCTCGGCTACCGCCCCGGCTTCTGGCGCGTGCGCATGCGCCCCGGCAGCCCGTTCGGCTTCGGGTGGCTCCCGCGCGGGGCCCAACAGCAGCCCGTCCTGAGCCTTCCCGGGAACCCGACGTCGGCGTTCGTGACCTTCGAGGTCCTCGCGCGCCCCTTCCTTCGGAGGCTCGGCGGACACGCCGAGACGGGCCGCCGCATCGTACAAGCAACCGCGGCCGAGTCCATCCGCGCCCCGGCCCGCCTCACCTACTTCCTGCGCGTGTCCCTCGAGGGCGCGGGCACGGAGCTCCGGGCTCGCCTGACCGGGCCGCAGGGCTCCGGTCTCGTGAGTGGACTCGCGCGGGCCGGCGGCCTGGCCGTCATCGCGGAGGAAGCCTCCGGCATAGAGGCCGGCGAGAGGGTCGACGTCCTTCTGCTCGGCGACGCGTGAGCCCCCGGGCGGCCCTCACCCTCACACTCCTGCTCGGAGCCTCGGCGTGCGGGATCCCCCGATGGCCGGTCGAGGCGCGGATGCTCTCCGACTTCGGTCTGCGCATGCGCGGCTCGAGCCCCGACTTCCACCGTGGAGTGGACCTGGACGTTCCGTCGGGCACGCCGGTGCGGGCCATGGCGTCCGGCCGCGTACGCTTCGCCGGCGTGATGCGGGGGTTCGGGAACGTCGTCTGGCTCGAGCACCGAGGCGGCACCCTGTCGGTCTACGCCCACCTGTCCTCGCTCGGAGTGCGGCAGGGGCAGCCGGTGCGCGGGGGTGACGTGATCGGGCTCAGCGGTGCGACAGGCGACGCCACGACGCCGCACCTTCACTTCGAGGTGTGGCGCTGGGGAAGAGAGGTGGACCCGGTGCCCCTGCTCGGGGGCCGGGCGCGTTGAGTCCAGGCGCGCGGGCGGGTCGGCTCTAAGAGTCGGCCCTGAGTGCTGCGATCTCCTCGGTCAGGCGGGGCACCACCTCGAAGAGGTCGCCGACGATTCCATAGTCGGCCACGTTGAAGATCGGCGCATCCGCGTCGCGGTTGATCGCCACGATCGTCTTCGCCGTCCGCATCCCCGCGAGGTGCTGCACCGCACCCGAGATCCCCACGGCGAAGTAGAGCTTCGGCGCGACGGTCTTGCCCGTCTGGCCGACCTGCTCGCCGTGCGGACGCCATCCCGCGTCGACGACCGCCCGCGACGCACCGAGCGCCGTGCCGTGGCCCAACGCGTCGCGTAACCCCTCGAGCAGCCCCCAGTGCGAGGGGTCCTTCATCCCGCGGCCTCCCGACACGATGATCGTGGCCTCCGACACGTCGAGGGCTCCGGCGCTCGCTTGCCGCCGCTCGACGACTCGCACCTTCCACGAAGTCGGATCGACCTGAGGCGCGAAGGTCGACACCGCACCCTCGGCCGCGCTCTCCACCGCCGGAAAGACGTTGGGCCTGAGCGACGCGATCACGGGCCTCGCCTCGATCTCCACGGTGGCGAACGCCTTGCCCGCGTAGACCGGGCGCACGATGGAGAGCTTGCCGCCCTCGGCCTCGATACCCGTCACGTCGGTCGCGAGCGGGACGTCCAGCGTCGCAGCGACACGCGGGGCCAAGTCCTTGCCCAACGTCGTGGCGCCGAACAGAATCGCAGCGTAGTCGCCTTTGCGTACATGATCGACGACGACGCCGGCGTAACCATCCGGGTTGTACTCGGCCAGTGCGTCGTGCTCGCCCACGGAGACGGCAGCGGCACCGAAACGTGCCAGGTCCGCAGCCGCGTCGGCGAGACCGGCGCCACCGAGGGCGAGCACCTCCACGTCGGCAGCCAACGGACCCGCGAGGCCGGCGGCGACGGACACCGCCTCACGCGCAACGCCTGAGACCTTACCGTCCCGCTGCTCCGCGAATACGAGGATCTTGGCCATGCTCGCTGTCTCCTGGTCTCAGATGGCCTTGGCTTCTTCGCGGAGGAGCCGGACCAGCTCGGACACGGCCGCGGCTCCCTCCCCGACGACGCGACCGGGGGGCCGCGCCGGCGGCTCCGCGAGCGCTCGCACTTGGAGGCGTGACGCGGGCACTTCGGCCGTCTTTTCCTCCAGAGGCTTCTTCTTCGCCGCCATGATTCCCTTGAGCGAGGCCAGCCGGGGCTCATGCTCCCCTTTCGTCACGGTGAGCACCGCAGGCAGGGTCGCCTCGACGATCTCCGTACCGCCTTCGACCTCCCGGTGACAGACGACCTTGCCTTCGGCCACCTCGAACGAGGCGACGCCCGTCACGCAGGCACGGTCCAGGAGTGTGGCGAGCATGGGGCCCACCTGCTGCTGATCGTCGTCGCTCGCCTTCACTCCCATGAGCACGAGCGGGGCCTCCACGCCCGTGAGCTCGGCCGCGAGCGCCTTCGCGGTCGCGAGGCCGTCCGCGACGGGGGCGGCGCTGAGCAAGAGCGCTTTGTCGGCGCCCATGGCGAGCGCCTTCCGGAGCGTCTCCTGGGCCGCCGAGTCACCGAGCGTGACGACGGTCACCTCACCCCTTCCAGCGGCCTCCCGTGTACGCAGCGCGAGCTCGAGCGCGTACTCGTCGTAGGGGCTGATGATGTACTTCACACCGCTTTCGTCGATGTCCTTCCCTGACGCATCGACTCGGATGCGGGTCTCGGTGTCGGGCACGCGCTTGATGCAGACGATCAGGTTCAACGGTGGGACTCCGGGGATGGCACTTGGGCTGGGTCGCGGGCCGCTTACCCCTTATCGTCGGGCGGGATCCGTGCAGTGGCGCGCATGCTACGCGCCCCAGCCGTCCGGACGGGAGACGCCGTCCGAGCCGGCCACGTAGAACCGGTACGGCCAGTCGGCCGCTGCGCTGACCCCGACGCGGCGCGAGACTCGGACGCGATGCTCTGGGACGGGCCATCCGCTCCGCAGCTCGAGGGGCGGCCGTCGCAGATCGTGGCCGTAGTGCGCGGCCGAGATCCCGAGTGCCTGGCAGAGGCGGCCCGGCCCGGCTCCTAAGGGCCCTCTTCCCGCCCTCCGTCGCTCCATCACCGGCCGTCCCTCCAGGGGTGCGATCCCGCGCAGCAGGACCGCCTGTGCCACCCCGGCGGGGCCGGTCACCACGTTCATGCACCAGTGCACGCCGTAGGACCGGTACACATAGGCGCACCCGGCCTCATCGAACATGGCTCGGTTGCGCTCCGTCCGACCGCGGGCGGTCGCAGCGTGGGACGCAGGATCGTGCGGACCGTCGTAGGCTTCGGTTTCGACGATCACGGCCGCGGTTCGCTCGCCACCAACCGTGGAGATCAGCCGACAGCCGAGCAGTCCTCGCGCGACCTCGAGCAAGGGGCGACGAAGGAGCGCCTCGGGGAAACCCTCAATCGGCGCCGAGCCCAGCTCCCACGGGAGCGGGTCCGAGGGCCTCAGCCCCGCTCACCACCCCGTGGGCGGCCACGCCCGCGCCCGCGACGGCCACCGTTCCGGTCACCACCGCCCCCCGAGCTCCCTCCCCGGGCCGAGGTACGACGCTCGTAGTCGGCCTGCCAAGCCTCGAGCAGCTGCTCGGCCCGGCCCGCGGGCAGGACGCGCGCGACCGCATCCGGGTCGTCGCGCAGGACCGTGAAGAGCCCGCTGCCGAAGGCCTCGACGAGCGTCTCGGCCGTCTTCTCACCCACGCCCTTGTAGCGGTGGGTCAGGTATCGCACGATCGCGTCCGGCTCGGTCGGGAGTCCGAGCCCCTCGAGCGCGGCGGCTCGCTCGGCTCCCTCGCGGGCCGTCGAGCGCGGCGCCGGCATCGTGGCGACCGCAGCCTGCACGCCTTCTGTCCGGACGACCTGGCCTTCGAAGAGCGGGGGCGGCTCGTCCCCGCCGCGACGGCGCGTCGAGCCGCGGCGCGGCCCGAGGGAGAATCCGTCGTCGTCCGGACGCACGTCCATCACCACGGGGCCGGAAGCGCGGCCAGAGTCGGTCGGGACCGGCTCGTCGTGCGCACTGGCCACGGGCGCTTCCGCCGGCTCGACCTCGTCGTCGAAGTCCGCCTCCGGCTCGGCGTGCAGACGCTCCTCCTCTTCCCGGTCGTGCACGGGTTCAGGCTCCCGAGACGCCGCACGAGCGCCGGGCGCACCGTCCGGCAGCATGACGTCGAGCCCACCTTCGCCGCGCTCGGTGCGGACCACGCCGTGGTCCTCGGCCTGGGCGAGGAACTTGCTGAACTTGGTGAAGCCGAGCTCCGCCTCGTCGAACCCGGGTCGCTCCTCGAGCATCTTACGCTTCACGTCCGAGTCCCGGGCCGGGTCTCGACCGGAGCTACGCAGCCGCTCGAGCGCGGTGCGCAGGAGCGCGTACGCGTCGTCCAGGGGTCCCTGCCCCGCGGGCGCTGCAACGGGGGCGGCTTCGGCAGCCTCATCGGTCGGTGCCTCGCGTCGGTCGCGCCCGCGCCCGCCCCGACCCCGTCGTGAGCGCGTGGGCTCCCCTTCGTTGCGGCCGGACCGACCCTTCCCGGGGCCGACCTCGTACTGACCGTTGCCGACCTTGGTCAGATTGACCAGCCCCCGCGACGAGGCCTCCGTCAGGAACTTGCTGAACTTGCTGAACCCGATGGCGCCTTCGTCGAAGTTCGGGTCGAGCTCCTGCATGACCTGCTTGAGCCGGTCCGAGCGCATGACGTCCCCGCGGGAGACCATCTTCGCGACCGCGTCCTTCACGAGCACCCAGGGATCGCGTCCCCGGCCGGTGAGCTCCGTGGTCTTGATGAGCCCGGTGAGGCTCGTGTACGAGTAGTACTCGTCGCAGTTCTGGACGAGGATGTCCGAGCTGGACTCCTGGATCCCGACGCCGATCACGTACTTGCCGTACTCCTTGAGCTTGAGCACGAGGCTCGAGAAGTCGGAGTCGCCGGTCAGCAGGATGAAGGTGCCGATCTCGGGCCGGACGAACACGAGCTCGAGGGCGTCGATCGCCATGCGGATGTCGGTCGCGTTCTTCTTATTGCTGCCGTACGCGGGCGCGAAGATCAGGTCGACCGAAGCTTCGGAGAGGGGCACGATATACTGCGGGTAGCGGCGCCAATCGGCGTACGCCCGCTGCACGCTCACCTTGCCCTTGATGACGTCGGAGCCGAGGAGCGTCTTCAGCTCTTTGGAGAGGTCGCTGCGCATGCCCATCGTGACGTTGTCGAAGTCGATGAGCAGCGCGGCGTGGGGAGAGTCCGGCCCAGCCGGCATGGGTCCCCCCCGGTGGGGGGCCCGAGTGTACGGAGCAGACATTCAGCTCGTCTCGCAGAATCTGTCGTGATGCCGCGAGACCTCCCCACCTCGTCCACGTCGCTGGATCGCGGACGGGGTCGGGGAAGCCTTTGGAGGCGCCCACCGCGGGCGTCGCGGCCTCCTCAGGCCGATCTTCCCTCCGCTTTCAAATCGCGGAAAAGATCGACCCGTCGTACCTGCCCCGTGTCCGTGCGAGGAAGCTCGTCGACGAAGCGCACCAGGTCGGGGACCTTGTCGTCCGCGAGTGTCTCGCGGCACCAGTCCACCACCTCCCGCCCCGTAACGATCGCGCCCTCCACGGGGACGACGCAGGCACAGATGGCTTCACCGAGCAGCGGGTCGGGCACCCCGACAACCGCAACCTCCTGTACCGCCGGATGGGACTCGACACGAGCCTCGACTTCCCGGGGGTACACGTTGAAGCCAGATCTAATGATAACGTCCTTGCGACGGCCGACCAAATGGAGGAAGCCGTCCTCGTCGAAGAGGCCGAGGTCACCGGTCAGGAAGAACCCGTCGCGGTCGAAGGCGGCCGCGGTTTCGCGCGGCTGCCTGTAGTAGCCGAGCATCACGCCGGGCCCTCGCACGGCGATCTCTCCTACGCTCTCCACCGGGAGCGCGGAGCCGTCTTCTTCGAGGAGGCGCACCTCCGTTCCCGCGAGGGGGCGACCGGCGGTGAAGCGGCGCTGCTCCGGCCGGTCGGCCGGCCGCGCGGCGCTGACCGTGGAGGCCGTCTCGGTGACCGAGTAGGCCGTGGTGACCGTGACTCCTAGGCCCTCCTCGATCCGGCGGACGAGCTCGTCGCTCACCGGTGCACCCGCCACCACCGCCAGCCTGAGGGTGGACAGGTCCACGTCACGCGACTCGAGCTCTGCGAGCTCGGACACGAAGAGCGTGGGAATTCCGTAGTGGACCGTGGCACCGTAGCGCTCCACGTCTCCGAGCGTGGCCGAAGCGCTCGAGTCCTCCTGGAGCACGAGCGACGCGCCCGCGAGCAGCGTGGACAGCAGCCCCGGACCGAGGCCGAACACGTGGTGGAGGGCCGAGACGCCGACGACCCTGTCCGCGCTTCCGAGGCCGATCGCATCCGCCGTCCCGGCGGCGACGGAGAGGAGATTCGCGTGGCTCAGCTCCACCCCCTTCGGCTTGCCCATGGTGCCCGACGTGTAGACGAGCGCGAAGCGGGCTTTCTCCGGCTCCACCGCGGGGGCTTGGAAGTCGCGGCCCGATCCTGACGAGACGAGATCCTCGAATTGGAAGATCCGGTCGTCGTACCAGAGCTCCTCGTCTCCGACGGTCACGAGGTGTCGCAGCTCCGGAAGCTGAGGCATGAGCTCCTCGAACAGCGCGAGATAGTCTACGCCGTGTGCCTGTTCGATCGTCACCGCACAGACGGCCCCCGAGTGCCGTAGCGCGTATTGCAGCTCCGCCCCCGTGAGCCGTGGATTGAGCGGGACGATCGTCGCCCCGAGCTTGGCCGCGGCGAACATCGCCACCGCGAACTCCGGGCGGGGGGGGAGAACGAGAGCCATGCGATCCCCCGGGGCCAGCCCCAGGTTCGCGAGCGCGGCCGCGAGGGACTCCGCGTCGGCATCGACCTGCGCGAACGTCCAGTCGGCGTCGCCGTACCGCAGGTAGACTGCGGTGGGGTCTGCGGTCGCTCGACTCGCGAGCGCCGAAGCGACCGTGAAGCCGCCGAATCGCTCCCGCAGGGTCATCGTCCTCCCGCTCCGTCCGTGGCGAGCGCCTTCACACCGCCGACCAGCACCTCTTCCAGCAGCTCCTCACCGACCTCGTGGCTCCATCCGCTCCCGGGATCGACCTTGCCCAGACGCGCCAACAGCACGACCCGCGGGCGTCCTCCGCGGACCTTCTTGTCCGTGCCCAGGAAAGGTAGGGCAGCCTGCGCGTCGAAGGAGGCCCGCAGGTCCACCACCTGTGCGAGCACCCCGGCGAGTCGGTCACGGGTACCCGGGGCCGTGATGCCGATGCGCTCGCCGAGCTCGGCCTCGAGGACCATGCCGATCGCCACCGAGCTGCCGTGCCCGAGTCCGTAGCCGGAGGCCGCCTCGATCGCGTGCCCCAGCGTGTGCCCGAAGTTCAGGATCTGCCTGTACCCCCCCTCGCGCTCGTCCTGGGACACGACCCCGGCCTTGAGCTGCACCGAGCGCAGCACCGCGCGCTCGGCGGACGCCGGCTCCGCCCCGAGGAGGTGCCCTGCGGCCCCCTCCAGCCATTCGAAGTACGATTCGTCGAGGATCGCGCCGTGCTTGTACGCTTCCACCAGCCCCTGCGCGCGCTCGCTTCTCGGCAGGGTGCGCAATAGCTCCGGGTCCGCGACCACCAGCCGCGGTGGGTGGAACGCGCCGACCAGGTTCTTTCCGGCCGGCACGTCGAGCCCCGTCTTGCCCCCGACCGACGCGTCGATCTGTGCCAGGTAGCTCGTGGGCACCTGGACCACCGGCACGCCGCGCAGGAAGGTCGCGGCGACGAAGCCCGCCAGGTCGGTAGTCACACCGCCCCCGACGGCCACAACACACGAGTCGCGGCCAAAGCCCGCCTCCAGGAGCTCGTCGGTCAGGATGGACCAGCTCTCGCGCGTCTTGGACGCCTCACCGGCCGGGAAGGTGAACAGCGCAGCGTGCAGACCCGCAGCTCGGGCGTCCTCCATGAGGGGGTGGCCGTGCAGGGCGGCCACGTTGTCGTCGGAGATGAACGCGTAGCGACGAGCCGGTGCGTGCTCGGTCAGGAGCGCAGGAAGCTCCGCGGCGATGCCGACCCCGACGAGCACCGGGTAGGTGCCCTCGCCGCCGCGGACGACGACCTCAGTCACGGCGCCCCCGCCTCCCGCGCTCGCGCGATGACCTCCGCCGGCACGCCCACGCGCAGCAGGGTCCCGGGCCTCCCACCGACCTCGACGGCCTCCAACGTGGCGGGAGCTCCGAAGCCGGCGAGGGCACCCCCGAGGACGGCGACGAAGCGGTTCCGCGGCTCCTCCCCCTCCCAGACGGCGTACCAGACGAGCCCGCGCCCGCCCCCCGCCTCCACGAGCGCATAGCGGTCGCCGTCCCAGGCGTCGGCGAGCCCGTCGGCGGGCCCGCCGACGTGGGTGTCGAGCAGGATGCCGATCTCCAGGCGCCCGAGCCCGTCCTCGTGCACCACGCGGGCTCCGCCGACGTCGATCGCCAGCTCCACGGGAGGCTCGGCTCCGCCGCGCTCGAGGATCTGCTCGGTGGACGCGGGCAGGCGCGGCCCGAACGGAGCCAGACGCTCACCTCCCGACCAGAGCGACTGCACGTATCCGGTGCCCTGCATGTACGGGAAGAGGAGGGACTCCTGAATCACCCGCGGCGCTCCCGCCAGGGCCGGAAACTGCGACCTCATGGCCTCGAGCGCCGGTCGCATCTGTGCGGAGAAGTCCGGAATCTCCGCGAGATCGATCCGCATGCCCGCCATCTGCTCCATCATGTACTCGAGCATCACGAGCGTGGCATGTCCCTCGATCGCCGCCTGCGCGGCGATCGCCCGGTCGTTGCCGAGGCCGGGGTCCGTGAGCGCGTCCAGGTCCGCTGTCTGGTCCTGGATCGCGTGCACCAGCTCGTGCACCAGAAGGGCTTGGAGCGCCTCCTCCGGCTGATCGTCCAGCACGAAGAGCGCGGTGGAGTCGGGCTCGTAGAAGCCCGCGACCTGCTCGGTGTAGAGCCCGAGCAGGAGCGTGCGGAGGTCGAGGCCCGGCTCGACGAGTCCGAGGAGCGCGTACGCCTCCACAATGGCTCGCGCCTCCTCGGGCGGCAGCTCCTCGTCGAGCTTGTGCTCCAGATACCTCACGAGGTGGTCGCGGCTGCGCCTCTCGAGCCGCACGGGACCGCGCAGCTCGAGCCCGGATCGCTCCGCCAGGCCGGGCAGCAGGGAAGCCGCAAGCGCGGCCAGGTCCGGGTCGGTGGACACGACCAGGCCGTTGCTCGGCTGCTGCGCGCCGCACGCCGCGCCCACCAGGCAGCCGAGGAGCGCAGCGGCGCCCGCCCACGTGGCCCGTCTCACGTCCGGCTCGACGGAGCCCTTCCGTAGCGGTCTTCGAACCGCACGACGTCCTCGAGGTGAGCCGTGGAGGCCTCCAGCACGTCGACGTCGGTCACCGCCTCGATCATGTGGACCGTGCCCGGGCGGACGCGGAAGGAGTCGCCCTCCTTGAAGTCCACGGCCTCGAGTGCTTCCGGGGAAGGCCCCGCGCGGAGAATCAACTCGCCGCGCAGGACGTGGAGGGTCTCGTCCTTCTTCTCGTGCATTTGGACGGAGAGCGCCTCCCCGGCCTTCACGTGCAGGATCTTGCCGATGTAGAGCTCCGTGTCGGCCCAGATGAGCTCGTGTCCCCAGGGCTTTTCGACTCTTCGCGGGCGTTGCAGCATGGCGGAGCTTCGCGGGCCACCGATCCCCGGTCAAGAATTGGCTTGAGCCCGGGGCGGCCATGACGCTACGTTCAGCGGGCGGCAACGGATGGCACCTGGCTTGCATCTGAGACGCCCGAGTGCTTCGACCCTGCTCCGTAGCCGATGGCGATCGCGACACCAAGACCGAACGAAACGCCCCCCGAGGGCGGCCTGAAGGCCAGGCTCGCCAAGCTGTGGCGCCCACGAGAGTACGCGCTCGCGGTGCTCTTCCTGGGTGCCCTCGGCCTCGGCGGCGTCTACGGCACTTGGCAAAATCTCTGCGCCGGTGACGCCTGCCCGTCCGTCGCTCAGGTCCGCACGTTCGAGCACGAGCAAACGAGCAAGCTCCTCGCCCACGACGGCCGCCAACTCACGGAGATCGGGTTCGAGCGCCGCACGCCAGTCTCGATCCACGCCCTCCCCGAGTACGTGCCGCAGGCCGTCATCTCCATCGAGGACAAGCGCTTCTACGAGCACGGGGGCTTCGACCCACGCGGCATCGCTCGGGCGGCGTGGGGCGTTCTCACCCTCCGTAACCTCGGGGGTGGGAGCACCATCACGCAGCAACTCGCGCGCAACATGTTCGACCAGATCGGCTTCGAGCGACGCTACGTCCGCAAGTTGAAGGAGGTGCAGGTCGCGCTCGAGCTGGAGCGGTCGTACACGAAGGAGCAGATCCTCGACGCGTATCTGAACGAGGTCTACATGGGGCGCGGCTACGGCTTCCAGAACGCCGCCCGCAACTACCTCGGCAAGAACCTCGTGGACGTGAACGTGGCCGAGGCCGCCCTGCTCGCGGCGATCCTCAACCTGCCGGGCGTCTACGACCCGTTCCGCTATCCGGAGCGCGCCAAGACGCGCCGGGACCTGGTCCTCAGGCAGATGGCGGCAGAAGGGTACCTGACACGAGAGGAAGCGGAGCGCTGGCAGCGCTTCCCCCTCCCCGAGTCACCACCCGAGGGGACCGTGACGTCCATCGCGCCCTACTTCGAGGAGTGGGTGCGGCAGCTCATGGACTCGCGCTTCGGCGACAAGATCTACACGAGCGGCTACAGGGTCTACACGACCCTCGACATCGAGATGCAGCGGGCGGCGCAGGCGGCGATGCAGGCCGGGTGGGCAACGATCGAGGCCGACACGACCAACTTCCGCCATCCTCGCTACGCCGAGTTCGATACGGTCGCCTCCTTCCCGGGGCAGACGCCCTATCTGCAGGGTGCCTTCATCGCGCTCGACCCGCACACCGGTCACGTGAAAGCGATGGTCGGGGGGCGCGACTTCAATCAGTCGAAGTTCGACCGCGCGCGCCTCGCGCGCCGTCAGGCGGGTTCGTCCTTCAAGCCCTTCGTCTACACCGCGGCGATCGGAGCGGGGATCCCCGCCTCGCACATCGTGCTCGACGCGCCGGTCGTCTACGAGCAGATCGAAGACGACGACTGGAGACCGGCCAACTTCGGCAACACCTTCGCGGGTCCCATGACGATCCGCGAAGGCCTGCGGAGCTCCGTCAACATGATCGCGATCCGGCTCGGGTGGGAGGAGGTCGGGATCGAGTCGGTTCGGCAGACCGCCCGGCGCATGGGCATCCAGACCGAGATCGAGCCCTTCCCGTCGACCACGATCGGAGCGGTCGAGGTCATCCCCCTGCAGATCGCCGAGGCGTACTCCGCGTATCCGACCCTCGGCACCAAGGTGCGCCCCTTCCCGATCCTGCGCGTGGAAGACGCGCAGGGGAACGTAGTGTGGGAGCCGCAGCCCGAGCGCACGCCCGTGCTCGACAGCCTCGTGGCGCGCATCATGGTCTCGCTCCTGGAGGACGCGGCGAATCGCGGCACCGGAGCGAACATCCGCTCCGTCGCACAGCTGCCGGGCGCGGTCCCGGCCGCCGGTAAGACCGGCACGACGAACGACGGCACGGACGTCTGGTTCAACGGCTTCACGCCGAACCTCCAAGCCACGGTGTGGTTCGGCATGGACACGCCGCAGCCGATCTTCCGCCTCGGGCCCGGCCGCCGTCAGGCGACGGGGGGAGGCCTCGCAGCGCCCGTCTGGGGCGAGTTCATGCGGCGCGTCTACTATGGCTCGCCGGGCGACGAGTCGCTCGGCGTCCCACCGCAGGAGCCGCTCCTCGAGGTTCCGCCGCCCTGGGGCCCGCACCCGGGGCTGAACGCCGTGCTCGTGGACCGTCGCACCGGACTGCTCGCCTCGAGGTGGTGCCCGGAGGAGGACCAGTACGTCGAGTACTACATTCCCGGTACCGAGCCGACGGAGCTCTGCGACCGCTCGAACCGACGCTTCAGGCTGCCGGGGGTGCCGGGCCTCAGGTAGGTTCCCGCAGGACCAGTGCGCGACCGCGAGGGTGCGGCAAGACTCCGCTCAGGAGGTACGCGCGCCGACCAGGGGACGGTGTGACACGCTCTCGCCGGCCTCTCCGATGCGCACCGCCCGCCGCACGACACCTTCGCCGACGCCCAGCCCCGCGCCGTCCTTCGCGTGCACGACGGCGATGGGATCGCCGGCCGAGACGACGTCCCCGAGCCCAACGTGCATCTCGAAGCCGACGCCTGGGTGGATCGGCTGGTGCATCATCGTGCGCCCACCACCCAGAGAGACGATCCCTTCCCCCAAGGGGCGCGGGGCGATCTCCAACACGACACCGGACTCCCCGGCGGTCACCTCGGCCCGCTCGGCCGCGCTCACCAGCCGGTCGGGCTCGTCGACGACGCCGGTGTCCCCGCCTTGTGCTTCCACGAGCCTCACGAACCGCTCGAGCGCCGCACCCGAGTCGAGCGCGCGCTCGGCACGCCCTCGCGCCTCCCCTTCGGCGACGTTCGGGTAGCCCAGACGGATCATCTCGGTCGCCTCCACGAGGACGAGCTCCCGCAGGTCCGCGGGCCCCTCGCCCCGCAAGCAGAGAATCGCCTCACGCGTCTCGAGACCGTTTCCGATCGCGCGCCCGAGCGGCCGGTCCATGGCGGTGAGAAGAGCCACCGTGGGCAGCCCGCGGGCGGCGCCGATCGCCACCATCTTCCGAGCGAGCTCGAGCGCTCGGTCGTCTTCAGGGATGAAGGCGCCAGACCCGACCTTCACGTCGAGGAGCAGCCCGCTGAGCCCTTCGGCCAGCTTCTTGCTCATGATGCTGGCCGCAATGAGCGGAATCGCCGAAACGGTGCCGGTCACGTCACGCATCGCGTAGAGACGCTTGTCGAGCGGTGCGATCTCGGCTGTCTGGCCGATCATCGCACAGCCGACCTTCCGCAGAACGTCTTTGAACCGCGTCAGGGAGAGATCCGTCTGGAACCCCGGAATCGCCTCCAGCTTGTCGAGCGTGCCGGTCGTGTGGCCGAGCCCGCGTCCCGACATCATCGGGACGAAGACGTCGAGGGCCGCCACGAGGGGCGCGAGCACGACGGAGACCTTGTCGCCCACTCCCCCGGTCGAGTGCTTGTCGACGCGCGGCCCGGGCAGGTGCGTGAGGTCGAGCGTGCTCCCCGACTCGAGCATACACCGGACCAGCACGTCGGTCTCGCCGTCGTCGAGACCCCGCAGATAGGCCGCCATGAGGAAGGCAGCCATCTGGTAGTCCGGGACCTCCCCACGGTGGTACCCGAGCAGAAAGCTCTCGAGAGCCTCAGGGGCGAGGGTCTGCCCGTCGCGTTTCTGCTCGATGACCCGGGCCGGGATCATCGGCGGGCCCGCCCTGCGCTCGCGGCGAGGATCGCGCCCCGCTTCTTAACTCGCGACGCCCTTGCGAACGACTCGGACGACCTCGTCGACCTTCCCCTTCACCTCGTCGGCGATGTCGTCGAGGCGATCCGTGGCGGTCGCGCGCAGGTCGACGGCGGCGCGCTTCAGCCGCTTGCGCGTCTTCCGTCCCGCCTGCGGGGCCGTCAGATACGCCACGCCCGCGCCGATGATCGCCCCGAGCAGGAGCCCCGATATGAAGTTGATGGCCTGACGATCTTGATCGTAATCCATGGACCTCCCCCGGTGATACACCCAGCTTCTAGCACGTATATTAGCCAAGCAGCACGCCAGCGAGGAGACAGGAGAGCCGATGGGCAACGACGGTCGTGCACCCCGGGAGATCGCGGTCCCCGTGTCCGTCTTCGCCTCCCTGCGGACCGAGCTCGAGAAAGAGGCCGGAACGCTTCCGACCGTGCACGCGCTCCATCACGCCGGCTACGCGGCGGGTGCGGCCGCGGCGGCTTCCTTCTTAGGCAACGGAGAGGGGGACCCGCAGGTGCTCTCGCAAGAAGCCTTTTGGTCCAGACTGAGCGACTTCTTCGGGAGGCGGGGCTGGGGAACGCTCCGGCACGAGCGCAGACACCGCGCCGTGGGCGTGCTCAGCAGCACGGACTGGGCGGAAGCCGCGGAGCGGGGCGGGCCGGAGGCCAGCTGTCACTTCAGCGCCGGATTCCTCTCGGGCATCCTCTCGGAGCTGGCCGGGGGCCCCGTGGCCGTCCTCGAAGTCGCCTGTCGCATGCGTGGCGAGGACACGTGCCGCTTCGCCTTCGGGTCCGAGGGTGCCATCCACGAGCTCTACGGCCGACTCCTCGACGACGTCGACCTGGACCAGGCGCTAGCCGCGCTCTAGCGCCCTTCCGCATGCGTGTTCTGGGAGTCGACGTCGGGGAGCGCCGGGTGGGCCTCGCCCTGAGCGATCCGACCGGTACGGTGGCAACGCCCCTCGAGACGCTCACGCGCCGGGTGGGCAAGCGCTTCCCGCTCACCAAGCTCGAAGCCATCGCCCGCGAGCACGGCGTGCAGCACGTCGTGGTGGGTTTGCCCCTCGACCTCCGGGGCGAGGAGTCCGACTGGTGCGCCGAGGTGCGCCGCGTGGGCCACCAGCTCAGTGAGCGGCTGGGGGTCGAGGTCTCGTTCGTCGACGAGCGGCTCACCTCGGTCCGGGCCGAGCGGGTCGTCCGGACCCTCGGCCTCGCGAAGGGCGAGCGGGAGCGGAAGGGGCGCGTGGACGCCGCTGCGGCGCAGCTCATCCTCCAGGCCTGGCTCGACCGACCGGGAGTGGCCCGGTGAACCGCCGGGCCCGCGGCACGGCTCTGGCCTCCGTCGGGGTGGCGGCGCTCGGGCTCTTCGTCTTCACGATCGCTCCCCCCTCCCCCGGCCCGACCGTCCGGGTGACGGTGCCCGAAGGCGCGAGCCTCTCCCGGGTCGTGGACACCCTCACCAATCGGGGTGTGGTGAGAGGCGGGGCCCTGTTCGAGCTCTACGCCCGCGCGCGGGGCGCGGCCCCCAAGATCAAGGCGGGCCAATACGCCCTGCCGCAGTCGAGCTCCTGGCCCTACCTGGTGCGCCGTCTCACCCGCGGCGAGGTGCTCACCGAGCCCATGACCATCCCGGAGGGGTTCACGCTCTCGCAGATGGCCCCCCGCATCGCTGCGCTGAGCGGCGTGCCCGTCGACTCCGTCTCGGCTGCGCTGCAGCGGCCGGAGCTCGCCGAAAGACTCGGCGTTCCGGGGCCCGGGATGGAGGGGTATCTCTTTCCCGACACCTACTTCTTCGCGACCGGTGTGCCGGTCGAAACCGTAGTCGCGTCGATGGCCTCTCGCTACCGGTCGGTGTGGACGCCGGCCCGACAGGCCCGCCTCGAGGCCTTGGACATGTCGGAGCGGGAGATCGTCACGCTCGCCTCGATCGTGCAGGCGGAGGCCCGCCACGAGGACGAGATGCCGCGCATCGCCGGCGTGTACCACAACCGCCTGGAGCTCGGCTGGCTGCTTCAGGCCGACCCCACGGTACTGTACGCGCTGGGCGGCTACCGGGAGCGTCTGCTCTTCGCCGCGATCGACTCCGTCGCCGACAGCCCCTACAACACCTACGCCTCCCCGGGCCTACCCCCGGGTCCCATCGGCGCGCCGGGCGAGTCCGCCATCGACGCGGCTCTGCAGCCCGAGGCGCACGACTTCCTGTACTTCGTGGCCTGGCCGGACGGCACCCACGTCTTCACCCGCACGCTCGCCGAGCACAACCAGGCGGTCGACGCGGCGCGCCGGGCACGGCGGGGCGACGGGGCCGAAGACTGAGCGGGGCCGTGCCGTGACAGGCGAGGAGCTGGCGCGCCGCCTCCGGCTCATCGTGGTCACGGACGCGAGCCTCGCCCTTCCCCGCTCGCTCGAGGAGGTCGTCGAGGCCGCCTTGGCCGCCGGCGCTCCGGCGGTCCAGGTTCGGGCGAAGGGCGCGGCGGCACGCGAGCTCTTCGACCTCGGGGCGCGGCTCCGGCCCCTGGTCCGAGCACGCGGGGCGCTCCTCTTCGTGAACGACAGGGTCGACGTGGCGCTCGCGCTCGGGGCCGACGGGGTCCACTTGGGGCCGGACGACGTTCCCGTGGCGGCCGTGCGTACCTCGGTGCCGCCACCCTTCCTCATCGGGGCGTCGACGGATGATCCGGCCGTGGCGGCCCGCCTCGCCGAAGAGGGCGCGGACTACATTGGCTGCGGGACCGTCTATGCCACGTCCACCAAGCCGGACGCGGGGAACGTGATCGGGCTCGGAGGTCTCCAGCGCGTGTGCCTCGCGACCCCCGCCCCGGTGGTCGCGATCGGAGGCATCACGGCCGACCGCTCGGCCGAGGTCGCGGGCACGCGCGCGGCGGGCGTGGCGGTCGTCGGCGCCGTCATGCGCGCGGTGGACGTCGGCGGCACCGTGCGAGCCCTCCTGGCCCCCTGGAGGGACCGGGTCTGACGGCGGCTGGCCTACATGCCCCCCGCCGCGAGCAGACCCTCCACCTCGTCCCCGCTCACGAAGAAGTCCCCGAGCGCGGCACCGCCCTCCGGCGAGTGCCAGTCGGAGCCGCCGCTCATGACGAGCCCCCGCGAACGGCAGATGTCCTCGTAGCGCAGCACGTCCGTGCGGGCGTTCTTCGGCCGGTAGACTTCCAGCCCGCGGAGGCCGGCGTCGAGCAGCGTGGGCAGCAGCCCGTCCACGAGGTCCCCCGGTGGGTGCGCCCAGATGGGCACGCCACCACCCCCGAGGACGACCTCCACCGCCTCCACGGGGGTCAGGAGATGCGTGGGCACGAAGGCGGGCTTGTCATCCCCGATGAGCCGGTCGAAGGCCTCCTCGACCGAGGCGACGTGCCCGCCCGCCACGAGCGCCCTCGCGAGGTGTGGCCGGCCGATCACCACGCGGTCGGGTCCGGCCGCCTCCTCCACCGCCTCGTACGATACGTCGATGCCCTGGCGGGCCAGACGCTCGAGCATTTCCTGCATGCGCTCCTCGCGGCGGTTCGAGGCCCGCTCGCCGTGTGCGCGGATCGCCGCTGATTCGGGGTCCACGAAGTAGCCGAGGACATGGATGTCCCGCCTGGCGTGTGTCGAGCTGACCTCGATCGCCGGAATCACCTGCACGTTCACGTCGCGCCCCACGGGAGCCGCCGTCACGAACGCCGCGGCCGTGTCATGGTCGGTGATCGCGACGGCGTCCAGGCCGCCCGCAGCGGCGCCACGCACGACGGCCTCGGGCGACCAGGAGCCGTCCGAGGCCGTGCTGTGTACGTGCAGGTCGAGTCGCACGAGCCCTACGAGCCCTCGACGTCCTCCGCGTAGACGATCGCGGCCGCGGGAATCTCGGCCGGCGGCTCGGTGCCCGCATACTCGGTGAGCACCGTGACCTGGTTGCGCTCCACCTTGATCACGCCCCCGGCGACGTGGAAGCTGTCGCTCCCGCCGCCCGGCCGGTCGACGCTCAGAACCCCGGAGCCGACGAGCGCGAGCATCGGCGCGTGACCCGCGAGGATCCCGACCTGGCCGTCCCACGCGGGGGCGACCACCGCCGACGCGTCGCCCTCGAAGACGATCTTCTCGGGCGAGACGACGCGGACCTTGAGCGGGCCGGCCACGGGTGCCTCAGCCTCCCGCCGCCAGGCGCTCGCCCTCGGCGACCACGCCCTCGATGCCGCCCTGCATGTAGAACGCCTGCTCCGGCAGATGATCGAATTCGCCGCTCGCGACGCGCTCGAACGACTCGATCGTCTGCTCGAGCTTCACGTACTGGCCCTTGATGCCGGTGAAAGTCTCGGCGACGAAGAAGGGCTGCGACAGGAAGCGCGCGATCCGTCGGGCGCGCCCGACGATGATCTTGTCCTCCTCGGTGAGCTCGTCCATGCCGAGAATGGCGATGATGTCCTGCAGGTCCTTGTAGCGCTGCAGGATCGCCTGCACCTGCGTGGCGACCTTGTAGTGCCGCTCGCCCACGAACTGCGGATCCATGATCCGCGACGAGGAGTCGAGCGGGTCGACCGCCGGGTAGATGCCCTGCTCCGCGATCGAGCGCGAGAGCACAGTCTGGGCGTCGAGGTGGGTGAACGCGGTGGCCGGCGCGGGGTCCGTGAGGTCGTCGGCAGGCACGTAGATCGCCTGCACCGACGTGATCGATCCCGAGGCCGTCGAGGTGATGCGCTCCTGCAGCTCGCCCATCTCGGTGCCGAGCGTCGGCTGGTAGCCGACCGCGGACGGCATGCGCCCGAGGAGCGCCGATACCTCGGAGCCCGCCTGTGTGAAGCGGAAGATGTTGTCGATGAAGAGGAGCACGTCCTGGCCTTCGACGTCACGGAAGTACTCAGCCATCGTGAGGCCCGAGAGGCCGACGCGCAGGCGCGCCCCGGGCGGCTCGTTCATCTGGCCGTAGACGAGCGACGTCGAGCTGAGAACGCCCGACTCCTTCATCTCGAGCCAGAGGTCGTTCCCCTCACGCGTGCGCTCACCGACGCCGCAGAACACGGATTTTCCACCGTGCTCCATGGCGATGTTGTTGATGAGCTCCATGATGATCACGGTCTTGCCGACACCCGCGCCGCCGAAGAGGCCTGTCTTGCCGCCCTTCACGTAGGGGGCGAGCAGATCGACGACCTTGATGCCCGTCTCGAAGATCTCGGTCTTCGGCTCGAGCTGGTCGAAGCGCGGCGCGAGGCGGTGGATCGGCCAGCGCTCGAGCTCGGCACCCTCACCGCCGACCGGGCCCATCTCGTCGACGGGCTCC
>JBFGFY010000005.1:0-45751 GCA_041579355.1 Longimicrobiales bacterium
AGCTCAAGTACGATCCGCGCCTCTCGGAGGACGAGATCGCGACCATCGTGGCCTGGGTCGAGAGCGGCACGCCCGAGGGGAATCCCGCGGACATGCCCGCGCCGAGGACCTTCCCGGACCCGGCCGAGTTCCGTCTGGCTGGCCAGTTCGGGCCGCCCGACGTGATCATCCGCTCGACCCCTTATGACGTGCCGGCCGTGGGCCAGGACCGCTGGTGGCAGCCGGTCGTCGAGTCCGGCATCACCGAGGACCGCTGCATCCGGGCGATCGAGACCAAGCCGTCCGTCGTCGGCCGGGCTGTCGCGCACCATGCGAACTCGAACTGGGTGGTCGAGAACGGGCGCGGCGGCATGCTGTCGGAGTACGCACTCGGCAAGATCGGTGAGATCATCCCCGAAGGTGCCTGCCGCGTCGCCCCGGCGAACGGGAAGGTGCGCTGGGACATCCACTACTGGCCGAACGGAGTCGACGTCGTCGACGACCAGGTCGAGATCGGACTGTGGCTCCACCCCGCGGACTACGAGCCCGAGTACCGTCAGGACCTCACGCTGTACTTCCTGAACGGCGGGCGCGGGTACGACATCGCGCCGCACGGGACGCTCATGACTCGGGGCATCCACCAGTGGAACACGCCGGTCCGGCTCGACAGCTGGCAGCCGCACGGACACACGCGGCTCGTGGCGATGTCCATGGAGATCCTGCGGGCCAACGGCCGCACCGAGACGGTGAGCATGGTCTCCAACTGGAGCGCGCTCTGGCACCACAGCCACATCTACGACGAGGACGTCGCGCCGCTGCTGGACGTGGGCGACAAGATCATCCTCACGGGATGGTACGACAACACGGACAACAACCGGTACAACCCGGATCCGGATCAATGGGTGGGCATCGGTGACCGGACCGCCGACGAGATGTCGCATGCGTGGATCGCGGTCACGCACCTCGACGAGGAAGGCTTCCAGCGCCTGAAGGCGGAGCGGGAGCGCCGACCGGTCAGCGAGCAGCAGTAGCGCCGCCGGCGCGGGCGCACGCCGCCCGACGCGAGACAAGCCCCGCCCGAGGCCATGCCTCGGGCGGGGCTTCCGTTTTCGGGGCCTGCCTTGACCCCGTACCCGACTACGGGGTTACCGTGAGCCTATGCCACCCAGCGACGTGCTGACGATCGGGGCGCTGGCCGGTGCGGCCGGCGTCGGCGTGGAGACGGTCCGCTTCTACGAGCGGAAGGGGCTGCTCCCCGAGCCGCCCCGCAGCCCGTCCGGCTACCGTCAGTACGAGCCCGCCACCGTGGAGCGGGTGCGCTTCATCCGGCGCGCCCAAGGGCTCGGCTTCACGCTGGCGGAGATCGCCGAGCTTCTCGACCTGCGCATCGACGAAGTCGCGGCGTGTGCGCCGGTGGCGGCCCAGGCGCGTGCGAAGCTCGAGCAGGTGGCGGGTAAGATCGACGAGCTACGGCGCATGCAGGCGGCCCTCGAGCGACTCGTGGAGGCCTGCGAGGCGCGCCAGCCGACTGGGGAGTGCCCGATCCTCGAAGCCCTGGAGGGCGACGACCGCTCGCCTTGACTCCGTACCGTGGTCCGGGGTGCAACTTGGATCATGGGAAACGGACCCGACATCGATCGGTACTGGGAGACGCTCGCAGGCGCCCTGCCCACGTTCACCGAGGAGCAGCGTCACGCGGCGATCGCGCTGTATCGCGCCCTCGCGCTCGGCTCGCCCGTCACTAGAGAGACATTCGCCGAGGCAGCCGGACTTTCGCTGGGAGAAGCCGAGGAGCTGCTCGCTGGTGATCCGATCCGTGCGTTCGTGTATGCCGACGAGCGGGGCCGGGTCGCGGGGTTCGGGGGGCTGGCCACGGCGCCGATGCACCACGAGCTGCGGCTTCAGGGGCGGACACTCTGGACCTGGTGTGCGTGGGACAGCCTCTTCCTTCCCGAGATCCTGGCAGAGGCCGGGCTCGTGGTGAGCCGCGATCCCCTCTCGGGCACCGAGATCCGTCTGTCCGTTGGCCCCGAGGGCGTCCGAACGCGTGATCCGAAGACGACGGTGGTGTCCTTCGTGCGGACCGACAGCTCGCACTTCAGCGGGTCGGCCGCGAACGTCATGGGCAACTTCTGTCACTATGTGTTCTTCTTCGAAGACCGCGCCTCGGGCGAGGCGTGGAGCGAGCGGCACGACGGTACGTTCCTGGTCTCCCTGGACGAGGCCGTCGACCTGGCCCGCCGCATGAACCGGCGCACGTGGGGCGATGCGCTGAGGGCACCCGTCCCATGAATGATGGCTTCAGCGAAAGCGGCGTGCGCTCGGCGGCCGCTCCCCCGAAGATCGAGCTCCTGTACTTCGAGGGGTGCCCGAACGCCCCCCGTGCGCGGGAGAACCTCAGGTCGGTGCTCGAGGCGATGGGTGCCGAGCTGTCGTGGCGAGAGTGGGACCTCCTGTCGGACTCGACGCCGGCCGGACTCCGCGCGTTCGGCTCACCGACCGTCCTGATCGACGGCATGGACGTGACCGGCAGAGGAGGCAGCGGCATCGGGGTCGCATGCAGGGCAGACGGCGCTCCTTCGGTCGAGCAGATCGCCGCGAAGCTGGGTGGCCTGAGAGCGCCGCGTTCCGATGGCCGGTCGCCAGCTGGAGGTGTACATGACGAGCTCTGAAACCGGAATCCGCGCCCGCCCCGTCGGCCGAGTCCTACGGCTCCTGCTGGGGATCTTACTGATCGCGGAGAGCGGCCGCTTCCTGGGGGGCGCCGAGCTGGGCTTGGTGGTGGGCGTGATCGCGGTGGTGGGCGGGCTGGTGGCCGGGTACGCGGCGCTGCACCTGCTGATCTCTCGGCGTTTCGCCGTGAACGCCTGGCTGGGTGCCTTCTTGGCGCTCACGCCGGTGGTGGCCGTCTACCTCTTCGGAGGCGGGCCGGGCCAGCTGGGCGCGCTCCTCTTCCTCGGCGTGTCGCTCGTGCTGGCGGCCGCGCGCGGTGACGGCGGGTGCGAGGTGATGACTCTGCCTGGGATGTTCTTCGGCAGGCGGACGCACCTCGTCTGCATCGCGTTCTCGCCAGTGGACTGGGTGGAGGAGCGAGTGGGCCGAGACCGCTAGCGACTTCCCCACAGACTCAGGAACTCGACGATGCCGCCGCCGAGCACCTCGAGCATCACGAGGTTCGACATCAGGAGAACAGCTGCCGCTGCAACGGCAAGCGGTGACGAGATCCGATGAAACTCCTGCATGCCCCATGAGATGATGCCGATGCCGACCAGGACGGCGACCGTTGCTCCCCACCCGGTGTCATAGACGCCGGCCCAGATGAGGGCGACGCTCGGGAGCAGAGCCTGTGCCCCCACGAAGAGAAAGAACACGTAACATTCCGCGGCGTTGTGCCCCGACCGCCGGCCGAGAGCCCAGTGCTGTGCCCAAGCCGTCGGGATCAGCGTGATCAGAACGAGGTAGGCCATCGCAGGTCCCAGGGCCGTCATGGCGGACTGGTAGTATTGCAGCGGATCGACGGACCCGGCCACTTCGAGGCTGAGGGGTTCGAACCCAGTCAGACGCAGCGAGACCACGTACAACGTGACCGACAGGATGACGTAAGCGAGTGGGTTCGTGTAGCGATCGCGGCGCCCTTCCAAGTACTCCGCGACCAACCGACCTGGGTGGACCGTCGCCCTCTTCAGCGTTCGCCAAATGGAGAAATCCAGCGTGACGAACTGGTCGCGAAGCCCCTCCATGACCGTCGTGAAGGTCAGGCGCTCCGCCACTCGCTGGCCGCACCGGTGGCAGAAGGGCCCGGCAAGCGGGGCTGCGCCGCACTCGGCGCACGCGGTGGCCGCGGACTGACCAATGCCGCCGTCCTCCCCGGGGAGAAGGTGCGTCGACTCCATCCGCCCTCGCCGTGGCGCGTAAGACCGGGCTTGAACATCCCGTGAGCCTGCGGATGCGGCAAGTCGATGAAGCTCTCCCTAGCGCGCCGCCCCTCCGCTCCGCGCGCCTTCCTCGAGCTCGATGCGCCAGGCGACGCCTTCGGATTCGATCCGCAGATAGGCGACGCGCGGCCCCGCTGCCGCGAGCACGGTGTCGGCGCCCGCGCCCGCGGCGTCGACGAGTGTTTCGAGTGGCCGCCCGCTGATCGAGCTGTGCAGCGTCACCCGGAAGCGACGGTCTCTGGACGCACCGTCCTCGCGCGCCTCCCACACGAGACGCAGCGCTCCGCTCGTGACGTCGAACGACTCGGTCTGGCGATCACCCACCCCCGACCAGGAGCCGAGGCTCTGCCAGTGCATGGGCGACGGCTCCGGCGCCGCGGACGGGGTGGCGCGCACCTCCGCGTCGCGCTCGCAGGCCCCGAGTGTGAGCAGGAGGCCGAGCGCGGCGCACCACGGGCTCCGGGGAGCCGTCAGGCGGTGCTCTCGAGCGGCCCTCCCCGCACGGCGCGCTGCACCAGGTTCCGCATGAGCGGGACCTTGTAACCGTTGAAGCGGAGGGGCCGGGCACCCTGGATCGCGAGCTCGCCCGCGCGTGCAATCGTCTGTGTGCTCACGGGCTGACCTGCGAGCGCGCGCTCCACCGCGTGCAGGCGCAGCGGCCTCGCCGCGACAGCGCCGACGACGACCCGGAGGCTTTCGATCCGCCCGCCGCTTTCGCGGACCGAAGACGCGACGTTGACGAGCGGGAAGTCCCACACGTTCCGGTCGCGAACCTTCTCGAAGTAGAAGCGCGAGCCGGCCCACGTCGCCGGAATGCGGATCGCGGTGAGCAGGTCACCCGGCTCGAGGACGGTCATGCGCTCGATGTCGACGTTGGGCCCCACGAAGTAGTCTTCGGCGGCCACGACGCGCTCCCTGCTCCCCCGCCGGATGACCATCTCGGCGTCCAGCGCCACGAGCGCCGGCGCCGTGTCGGACGGGCTGACCGCGACGCAGCGGCTCGCGTGCAAGATCGCGTGCTCGCGGTTCACCGCCGACGGCGTGTCCGCGTAACACGTGTTGCCGCCGGCGCGGTAGCACGGCCAACCGCTCCGGTAGTACCAACAGCGTGTGTCTTGGGACACGTTGCCGCCGATCGTGCCC
The DNA here is from genome assembly GCA_041579355.1 of Longimicrobiales bacterium. GTDB lineage: Bacteria > Gemmatimonadota > Gemmatimonadetes > Longimicrobiales > Gaopeijiaceae > UBA2982. Next base: position 5,058 of record JBFGFY010000005.1, read on the forward strand.
TGATGGCGGATCTGCGGTGAGGCGACCAGCCCGGCGGCCTGGGCGAGGAGGCCGAATCGGTCCCGGATCACCGCATGCTCGGACACGTCGGTCAACGTCGTCATCGCGCCGATCTCGAGGCCGCCGTCGACCTCGCGCACGCCCCGCAGCTCCTCGACCTGGCTGAGCTCGATCACGGCTTCGGTCCGCTTGGTGCGGTCCTTCAGCCAGTCGAACGAATCCATGCCACCGGCCATGACCCAGGCGCGGTCACCGTGTGCCGCGACCATATCGGCCGCGTCATCGAGGCTCGCCGGCTGGAAGAGTTGGAACGGGGGAATCACATCTCGCAGGATCGCCATGGCTCGTCTCCTCAGATGTGGGCCGTCAACGGCTCCTGCATGGGCCGCCCGTTCTCGAGCGCCATGAGGATGTTGTCGAGCGTGACAGGTGCGCGGCGGAACATGTCGTCTCCGATCGCCGCCGCGAGCGCGTTCAGCACTGCGCAGGCGCCCGCGGCCACCGGAGGCTCACCGATGCCCTTTGCGCCGACGGGCGTCTCCGGGTCGGGGATGTTCACCGCGTCCCACTGCATGTTGCGGGGCACGTCGAGGATCGTCGGCGGTCGGCTCTCGTAGAGTCGCGTCGCGAGCGGAATCCCGTAGTGCTGGTCGTAGACCGTCTTCTGGGCGAGCGTGTGACCCATGCCGAGCACGGACCGGCCGAGTATCTGCCCGCCGTAGCTCTTCGGGTGGAGGATCGTGCCCGAGTCGCCCACGGCCACGTAATCGACGATGCGGTACGCGCCGGTCTCGACATCCACCTCGACCTCCGCGAACCCGGCAACGAAGGCGAACGTCGTGCCGTCGCGCTCGTAGTTGTCTCGCGCTACCCCCATCAAACCCTGCCCGGCGAGCGCGGAGGCGGAGCGGACCGTGAACGGGTTGATGTCCTCGGGCAACTCGTGGCCGTCGTAGCGGCCGCCGAGCTCGATCGCGCGGCGGGCCACCTGGGCGAGCGTCATGCTGCCACCCGGGCCCGAGACGCGCTCGTTCGCCACCCTGTAGGCGCTCGCGCTCCCGCCGAGCGTACGCGCTGCGATCTCCTGCGCCTTACGGATCGCGTCCGAGGCGGCCGCGTGCGCGGCCCGGCTCATCGCGTGCGTCGTCTGGCTGCCGCCGGACACGCACGTCCAGGGGAGGTTCTGCGCCGTGTTGCCCCAGCTGAGCTCCACCTTCTCCCAAGGCATGCCCATCATCTCGGCCGCGACGCGGTTGGTGTCGGAGAAAGACTCGGTACCGAGGTTGCCGACACCCGACTGGATGTACATGCGTCCGTCCGGCTTGATGACGAAGAGCCCGTCGAAGCCGGTGGATCCGGCCACGAAGGTGCTCACGGCGACGCCCGACCCTCGCAGCTTGGAGCCCTCTCGGGTGCCCGAGCGGGCGAGCCGCGTGGGCCAGTCGAAGAGCTCGGCGCCCCGGTCGAGCGCCTCCACCAGGAAGGAGCTCGTGACCGTCGGTCGAATGCCCGGGCCGAACGCGGGCCCGAAGGGCGCCTTGCCCACGGGCGCGTTCACGCGCCGGATCTGCACCTGGTCGATACCGAGCTGGCGTGCGGCCTTGGAGATCACCGGCTCCATGATCATGATGCCCTGCATGCCGCCCGGCTGGCTCTGCGCGCGCCTGGGAGGTGTGTTGGTGAGCACGGTCGTGGCGCGCATGCGCATCGCCTGCGGCTGGTAGAGCAGCGAGACGATCGTGCCGGCGAAGCCGGCATCCCCCTGCGGCTCGTACGGGCTATTCTCGCCGACCGCGAAGAAGTCGAGCGCGAGCAGGCGGCCGTCGCTGCCGAACCCCGCGCGCACGCGGCCGTGGATCGCCGGCCGAATCCCGCCGATGTACTGCTCCTCCTCGCGGGAGATCCGCATCATGACCGGCTGGCCGGTCTTTTGGGCGAGCACCGCGGGGATCGTGTAGATGATGGCCCCCGTGGCGCGGCTGCCGAAGCCGCCGCCCGTGTACTCGCTGATGAGCACGACGTCCTCGAGTTCGAGCTGCATCCAACGCGCAATCGACGCGACCGTCTGGACGGTGCTCTGCGTGCCCGCGTGCATGTGAAGCCGGCCGTTGCGCCAGTAGGCGAGCGCCGAGCGGGGCTCCAGCACGTGGTGCTGGTTGTTCGCGGTGGAAAACGTCTCGTCGAGCACCACCGCCGAAGCGGCGAAGCCGGCCTCGACGTCGCCGAACGACCACTCGTCCTGGTGCGTGCCCTCGGGCAGGCGTCCCTCCGCGACCTCCCCGAAGTCCGCCGACGCCCACTTGAACACTTGTACGTCGAGGGGCCCTTCGGGCTCACTCGCCGGCCGTCCCCAGGTGTTGCCGTCGAGCCGCGCGTTGGGTCCGTCCGGCCTGAGCGTCTCGAGTGGATCGACCACGAACGGGAGCGGCTCGAACTCGATGTCGATCGCCTCGATCGCCGCCGCGGCGGTCTCCTCGTCCACGGCCGCCACGGCGAGCACCGGCTCACCCGCGTAGAGGGGCTCGTCGGTGAGGGCGCGCTCGCCCTTGGGGTTCGCGGGGATGCGCTCGCCGAGGTCCGTCACGATGTCGGCCGGAGCCGGGAGGTCCGATGCGCGTAGGATCGCGCGCACACCCGGCATCGCCTCGGCCGCGCTCGTGTCGATGCGGCGCACGCGGCCGTGCGGCACCGGTGAGAGCAGCAGCTTCGTGTAGAGCATGCCGTCGACGCGGAAGTCCTCGGAGTACTTCGCGCGTCCGGTGACCTTCGCGATCAGATCGGGTGTCGTGTAGTTCTGGCCGACCAGTCTGCCGCTGCTACCCACGGGCCACCTCCCGCGAAAGCTCCGCACCCCGCTGGAGCGCGGTGAGAATCTTGTCGTAGTCCTGGCACCTGCAGAGGTTGCCCGAAACGCCGTGTGCGAGCTCCTCCCGTGTCGGGCTCGGGTTCTTCTTCAGGAAGCCGACCGCCGCCATCACGAAGCCCGTCATGCAGTACGCGCACTGGAAGCCCTGCTCCTCCACGACGCCTTGCTGGACGGGGTGGAGCGTACCGTCGGCCTCGGCGAGGCCCTCGATGGTCGTGATCTCCTTCGTGCGGACGGAGTGCGTGAGCACGGAGCAGGCGTAGCGCGGCACGTCGTCCACGAGGACCGTGCACGCGCCGCACTCCGCACGGTCGCAGCCGAGCTTCGTGCCCGTGAGGCCCAGCTTGTAGCGGATCGTCTGCGCGAGCGTCTCGTGGGGGGCCACGTCGACCCGGCGCGTCTGGCCGTTGACCGAGAGCGACACGAGTCGCTCTACGCTGCCTGTCCTCGCGGCACCGCCGGTGAGCAGCGGGCTGTTGCGGAAGAGGTACGCAGCGGAGGAGACCGCGACACCACCGGCGATCACACCCTTGATGAAGGTGCGCCTGGTGAAGCCCGTCTGCTCGCTGCCGTTCGGGTGACCGTCCTCGTGCGACATGTCGACTCTCCTAAACTGGCCAGCAGTCCCAGATCGTTGCAGGAAGGGCATCTGCACCGATCAGTCGGTCAATCACAATAACCCACCGGGCATCTCCACGCAGCCTTTGCTGCCCGCCCTGCTCAGGCGGGCTGCGGGACACGCCGGAAGCGCTGCGCGCTCACGTAGACGAGCGATCTCCAGAGCCACTCGAGTGGACCGAACCGGTAGCGCTTCAGCCAGAGCGGTGAGTACCAGAGCTGAAGCGCACACACGCCGACGACGACGAGGGCCTGGCCGGCTCGATCGACCTGGCCGAAGAGCCCGAGCCCGTGACCGTTGAAGATGAGCGTGCAAATGACGCTCTGCAGGATGTAGTTGGTGAACGCCATCCGACCGACGGCGGCGAGCGAGCTTTGGAGCCACGCCAGTCGTCCGCTTTGGCACAACAACATGATCAAGCCGATCCACCCGAGGGCGACGAGGAGGCTCGCCCAGTAGTTGAACTGGAGCCCGAGGAAGAAGAAGTCCGGCACGGGCCAGCCGGCCGCGAAGCTCCGGCTCATGCCGTATGCGATGACCGGGATTCCAACGAGCACGCCCGCCCCGATCAGGGAGCGGTAGAAGGTCTTCGACTTCGCTGCGCTGAAGACGCCGAGCTTGTAGAGCGCCATGCCGAGGAGCATGAGCCCGGTCACGCGCCAGAGCGCGAAGGAGACGAAGACCTCCGTCTCCATGGCGAGCGCCTCGGGTGAGCGGTACGCCATCTGGGCGGCGAAGCCGCCCTGGAAGGCGGCCACCTCCGCCGCGAGTGCTTCAGGCGTCGGCTGGAAGTCCGCGAGCACCGCGGCCTGCGCTTCGGAGGGCCACTCCGCGAACGTGAGCCCCGCTCCGACCATGACCACCGACGCGACGGCGATGAAGGAGAGGCCCCAAACGATGAGCGCGCGCGGTCGCAGGTTTCGGAAGAGGTAGGCCAGGCTGCCACACAGCGCGTACCAAACCAGGATGTCGCCGTACCAGAGCAGGTGCGCGTGCAGGAGTCCGAAGACGAGCAGCCACGCCATGCGTCGGTAGTGGAGCCCCGCGGCGCCCGCGCCCGCCGAGCTCCGCCGCTCGCTCATGAGCACGATGCCGGCGCCAAATAGCATCGAGAAGATCGCCATGAACTTGAGGTCGGCGAGCACGTGCGTGAGGCGGTAGATCAGGCCGTCCAGCCCGTCCAGGCTCCCCCAGACCGTGGGATTGAAGTACGTGGCGGAGGGCATCGAGAACGCGCCGATGTTCATCGTCAGGATGCCGAGGAGCGCAAAGCCGCGGAGGACGTCGAGTGAGCCGATTCGCTCGGCCGCAGTCACCGGGCCCGCGAGCTCGGACTCCGTCACGCCACGCAGACCCGGTTCCGGCCCGTCTCCTTGGCGCGGTAGAGCTCGCGGTCCGCGGTGCCCACGAGCTCCTTGATCGTCGTACCGTGACGGGGCGCCGCGGCCACGCCGATGCTGATCGTGACCCGGATGCTCACGTCGTCGAGCACGAACGCGTGCCCCTCGATCGCGCTGCGGATCCGCTCGGCGACCAGCTCGGCGCCCTGGGCGTCCGTCTCGGCCAGGTAGGTGACGAACTCCTCGCCGCCGTAGCGCGCCGACACGTCCGCGCTGCGGATGTCGTTGCGCAGGATGCGCCCGACCTCCGCGAGGACGTGGCTGCCCATGAGGTGTCCATGCCCGTCGTTCACGGACTTGAAGCGGTCGAGGTCCATCATCAGGACCGAGAGGGGCAGGTCGTAGCGGAGGCAGCGCTGCAGCTCGCGCTCGAACGCGAGGTAGAGCGACTCCTTGGTGAGGAGGCCCGTGAGCTGGTCGTAGGAGATGCGGTCCCGGACTTCGGCATGAAATCGCGCCTCGATGGCATCGAGCACGACGAACTTCAGGATCGTGTCGCCGATCTCGATCTTGTCGCCGTCGCGCAGCTCCGCCGATTCGATCTGCTTCGAGTTCACGAAAGTGTGGTTCGTGCTGCCGAGGTCCGTGAGCACGAATGTGGCGTCGTCTCCCCGCGTCGTGCCCCGGTACTCCACCTCCGCGTGCTCGCGGGAGGCCCCGTCGTCGTGCAGGCAGATATCGGCCGACGTGCTCCGGCCGATGATCATGCGATTCTTGCGGAGCCGAAAATCGCGGCCGATCTCAGCTCCCTTCAACACGACCAGCGCGGCGTGCTTCCTCCCGAATTCGGGATCGTCGAAGATCGCCTTGTCGATCCGGATCGTCTTCCTGTCACTCACGCGCGCGGCTCGCTTCGTCCAGGTCGGCTCGCAGCGTGCGATCGCCGCGAGAGGTCGCACCGAAGGTAGGCCGGGAGGCTCCCCGGGGTCGAGGGTCGCACTATCTTCGACGTCCCTTGGGGCCGCCGGATCGGGTGGGGCCCCGCGAGCCTCATTTCGGGAGGTGGTCCGGTGTCTCTGAAGTCGGTGCTGGCCCAGCTCCAGGCCCAGGTCGGCCAGGAGATCCACGTCAGCTCCTGGGTCGAGGTCGACCAGGAACGGATCGACCGCTTCGCCGAGGCGACCGGCGACCACCAGTGGATCCACGTCGACGTGGAGCGCGCGCGGCGGGAGTCACCCTACAAGGCGCCGATCGCCCACGGCTTTCTCACGCTCTCCATGCTCCCGATGCTGACGTCGGATGGCACCGAGCGGCCGCGCTACCCCGGCGTGCGCCTCAGCGTGAACTACGGTCTCGACCGTGTGCGATTTCCCGCCCCAGTGAAGGCGGGCGCGCGGATTCGGGCCCGGACCAAGCTCAAGGAGGTCGCCGAGGTCTCCAACGCCCTCCAGCTCGTACGGGAGGTGACGGTGGAGGTGGAGGGTTCGACCAAGCCCGCCTGTGTGGCCGAGACGGTCGGGCGCCTCTACTTCGAGTAGATCGCTACCTCCACGACATCCGCCAGTCGGTCTCGTACTCGACGAGGCCCCACGTGACCCGAAGCGTCCCGGCCGGCACGGCACCCTCCGGTTGTGGGAAGACCGGTTCGAGCGTGATCGCCAGGCTCTCGACGTGGTCCCGCAGGTTGCGGCGGCGCATGGCCGTGCGGCCGAAGTCCCGAGACGGGTCGTAGTCCGTTCCCCACTGTCGCGTCTCCTCGCTCACGATCAAGTCGGCTCCGTCCTCGCGCGGGAGGAGGAAGAGCGTGTACTCGCCACGCGGAAGCTCGAGGTCACCGATGCGCATGGGCACGTCGAGCGCCAAGCTCGTCGACCAGTTGGCGCCGAGCCGCCAGACCTCGCCGTAGGGTACGAGGCCGCCGAAGATCGTGCGCCCGCGCGCGTGCGGCTGACCGTAGTCGATGATCATGCGGGAGGGACCGGAGTGGGAAGGCGTTCCGGTGAACCAACCCGTTCCCCCCCGCAGCACGCGGCCGTCGAAAGCCACGCTCGTCGTGACGCGTCCGCTCGGAGCCACGTTGGGGCGCGGCTGCTGGGCCTGGGCCTCCAACGCGACGGCGAGCGTGAGCAACGGAACCGCTGCGGCGAGAGAAGAGCAGAAGCGACGCATACGAGTCACTCGGGAGCGGGACGGGCGCGGACGCCTGGCGAACTAACGGGTGGCGCGCTGCCTGTCGAGTGCGTCGATCGCGAGCGTGAACGACAGGGGCACCGAGACGGGCGTGAAGCAGAGTCGGTCGTCACACGCCTGGTAGTCGAGGCTTCCGCTCAGGCTGAGCGCGTCGAGCTCGGCGAGAGCCGCTTCGGCCTCCTCCGTGCCCGAGACGACGGCTTCCTGGCGCAACGTGAACGGGCGCATGTACACCGGCACCCGCTCGTCCAGAGGCTCGAAGTGGTAGATCTCGGACTCGGGATACTGGACGGGCTCGAAGCGGACGTGCTCGACGGGCGAGAGGTTGAGCCGCACCACGCGATAGCCGAGCTCCTCGGCGCCGGGCGCGTACACGTGCATGTTCGGGTTCGGCTCGATGTCGACCGACACCGAGAAGCGCGACCCGACGGTCACGTTCGGATTACTCGGGTAGGCGGTGAGCTTCAGGTGCGCGGTCGACCCCTCGATCGCGGCGACCGGCGAGAGCTCCACTCCGAGTTGGAGCATGACGTTCGCCGTGGTGTTGCGCTCGCGGTAGAACTCCTCGAAGTAGCGTGCGACCACCCGGCCCGACCCGTCGAGGACGAAGGTCCCGGGGAAGGGAGTGCCGACGATCAGCCGGCTCGCGCCGAAGACGGACACGTACCTCGCGACGTCCTCTGCGAGCGCCGAGTCCGGCGCCTCGGCGTCGACCGCCTCGGCCGCCACCGTGTTCAAGATGCCGTAGTCGGCGATGACCCTGGAGCCGACGTCCGCCAGCAGCGGGAATGTGATGCCGCGTCGGGCCGCGAAGTCCGAGAGGATCTCCGGCGCGTCGTAGCTGATCGCCGCCACCCCCAAGCCCTGCTCCTCCAGCTCACCGAGCTGGTCTTGCAGCTCCACGAGCTGCGCTTTGCAGTACGGTCACCAATCGGCGGAGCGATGGAACAGCAGGATCGCTCCGCGCGGGCCGAGGATCGATTGCAGCGTGCGGACCTGGCCGGCCTGGTCGACGAGGCGGAAGTCCGGGACCCGCTCCCCCACCTGCGGGCCGAGCGAGGCGACGTCGATCGCGACGCGTCCCGAGGGCTGGTCGTTACTCCAAAACACCGCGATCGCGCTACCGCACAGCAGCACGGCGACGAGAAGCACGACAGGGATCAGCGCACGTCTGGTCATGACAGCCATCGTAGATCCGGCGGCGGGTGCCCGCCAGGGCGCCGCGGGGCCGGCGGCGTCACGGGCCGGCGGCCAGCCCGAGGACGTGGATCTCGAAGGGGATGCCCTCGACACGCACCACCGAGCGGAGCGTGTAGCGCTCTCCGATGAAAGCCCCGAGGGCGCGGCCGTACCCGAGCGCGAAGGGGCCCCGGCCGAACTCCGAGGTGTCCTTGGGAACCATGACGACGACGTCCGGAGGCTCTTCGGTGAACGCGGCGGCCCAGGCGCCGTCTCCGAAGAGCACCTCCTCGGGCGGCATGAAGTTGATGTAAGGGGTGGGGTTCGGGACCCGAGCCAGGTAGTTGATCATCACCCCCTCGGGCACGACGGCCAGCGACGAGGCGGCGGATGCCTGGACCTGGACGACCGCACCGTTCACGAACGTGCCGCGCACGTCGCTCCGGAACGCGTCCCGACCGGAGCCGACGACCTCGGTCTTGGCGGCGAGGAAGCCCTGCGTCGTCTGTACGCGATCCCACGCGAAGGCCGCGAGCAGCGCGAGGGCGCCCGCTCGTACCACGGCGCCGCGGATGCCTTTCTGATCCAGCCACCATGGGAGCCAGCAGACGAGCGCGGCCACCGCGACGAGGCTCGCCGGCATCGCCAGGGCGAAGCCGTAATGGGCGACCCGCACGTGCAGCACGACTTTGGCGAGCAGCGCGAGCCCGAAGACCGTGAGGGCGAGGGCGGTCGTGGGTCGCGCGGCCGGATCCGGGGAGCGCATGCGCGCGACGAGCACGAGGGCCAGGGTGGCCGACACGAGCGGGAGAGGACGCAGCACGTCCCCCCACGGGATGGCGTCTCCGAGCCACACGGCGGCGCCCAGCACGACCACGCCCGTCAGGACCGGCACGCGTAGGGTGCGCGTCTCCCGTGCCAGCCAGGCGACGGCGCCGAGCGTGATGACCACGAGGAGCCACACGCTCGCCCACGCGATCATCTCGGCGGAGCGCTCCCCGGGGACGTCGAACCCCGTGACGGAGCGGTAGTAGGGCATGCGGGAGAGCTCCGCATCGAGCACCGGAGGCCAGGCGCCGATGGTGCCCCTCGGGCCGAACCACACCAGCGAGATCACGATGGGGATCAGCATGGCCGCGGCGAAGACGACCGGTATCCGCCGTTTTCGTGTGCGCAGGGCCTCGACGAGGAAGACCAGGCAGCCCGCCGCACCGGCCAGGAAGGTCTCCGGCTTCGTCAGGAAGCAGAGCCCGAGCGCGAGGCCGCCGACCGCGGCGGCCCGTACCGAGCCCGTGCGGCTCGATCGATCCAGCGCGAACAAGGCGGCCACGGCCAGCGCCACCCCGTGGGTGGCTTCGTGGGAGTAAGGGGTGATCCAGTTGTAGTTCCCGATACCCACGTACTGGCCGAACGCGAAGACGAGCAGGAAGACGAGGCCGGCCGACGTGGCGGTGAGCTCGTCGGACACGCGCGCGACCAGGCGGTGCAGCATCGCCACAGTTCCCGCCAGCACGAGCACGTTTCCCCAGACGAGCACCGAGAGTCCCGGTCCGAAAAGGCGAAAGAGCAGCGCGTTCCAGTGCGGCGAGAGCGGGCCGTTGAACCAGGCCAGGTCTCGGAAGAGCACGTCCCCCTCGGCGAGGCGCCAAGGCGCGTAGAGCTCGCGCCCGAAGTCCACGAGGGGATCGGGCCAGGCGCGCCATGTCCACGCGAGTATTCCGGCGCCGGCGGCCAGCAGGACGGCCGGTCCGGCAAAGCGCGCGATACGCAGGTCAGTCGAGGCGGAAGGTCCCGTTGTACATCACCCGTCCGTCGAGCCGCAGCTCCGCGGTGTCGCCGGCCTCAATGCGGGGTGGCTTGCGAGGCTCCGAGAACGTGAGGGTTTGTTTCGCGTAGCCGCCGGTGACCGCGAGGTTCATGATGCGCGCGTTGGCACATATGAGCTCCAGCTCGGTGCCCGCGGGCACACCGCTGTTCTTGAGCTCCGCTTCGATCGAGGCGTTCCCGTCGCTCCATACCTCGACCTCGACCTCGCCGCTGCCGCCGAAGGTGCACTCGGGCGTCGGGCGGAGCTTCGCTTCGAGGTCGACCGTCTTGTAGCTGAAGACCTTCCGCAGCCAATCGAGCATGAGATCGTCCGTGAGGGAGTCGCGTTGGCCGGATAATAACCGCCGGATCGCGGTCGCCCGAGCATTTTCCGATCCGACGCGACCTCAGTAGTGTATGGAGAGCGACACGGGAGGACGTCGAGTGAGGGCTGGCAGCTTGGAGGCGGTGCGCGTGGGCCGACAGTGCGTGTCACGTCGCGCGGCATGGGAATGCCTCGCGTGCGGCGTCCTGATGCTCGGTACTTCGGCGCCGGTCGCGGGTCAGGCCGTGGAGGGACGGGTCTGGGACGCTCGCAGCGACCGACCCGTACCGAACGTCCTGCTGCGGCTGGTCGACGAAGCCGGCGCGAACCGCAGCGCGACGGCGGCCGATTCGGCCGGGCGTTTCAGGCTTCCGGCCCCTGGGCCCGGCACGTTCCGAATCCGTGCCGAGCAGCTCGGCTACCAACCCTACGAGGGTCCGCGGATCGACGTCGCTGACAGCTCGGAGGTACGCCGCGTGGAGGTCGTTTTGCGGCCCGCGCCGATCGAGCTGCGCGGTCTGGAGGTCTCGGCGGAGCAGGTCGACAGCCGTGTCCGCGGGATGCTCGGCATCAACCCGTCTCGCCTCCGCGTCCGACCGATCCGCTCGGCTACGATCCAGGACTACGCGATGCGGGGCAGCAGCTTGCCCGATCTCATCCGGGGTCAGCAAATCCCGAGCATGGAGATCCTGCGCACGCGGGACGGGCCCTGCTACCAACATCGGGGCCGGGGCTGCCTCCCCGTGTACCTCGACGGAACGCGGCTCAGCCGCTCGTCCCCGATCGGTGTCTCCCTCGACATGATCGGCACCGTGGTGATCGTCCTTCCCAACGAGGTCATCGCGCATCCCGAGGGGGCCGTACACCTGTACTCGGTGGGCTTCCTGCGCTGAGGTCGTCGCCGCCCCGGCAGTCCCGCGCCCAGTCCTGACCGGCTAAAGCCCGGCCCGCGCACCCCCACATCCATGGCCCCGGCGATCGTCACCGATAATACTTGTGTAGACAATCATTGTGTAGTAGATTGTATCCATGACCAATAGTCAAAGTCGTTTGCAGCGGGAGCTCAAGCAGGGCCGGCCGTTCCGGAACCCCGCGGACGAGGCGCTGCTCGCGGTCCGGCGTACCGCCGATGTCCTCGCCCGAGCCGTGAGCAGGACGCTCGAGCCTCATGGCATCACGGACCAGCAGTACAACGTGCTCCGGATCCTGCGCGGCTCGCATCCGGATGGCTTGCCGACGCTAGAGATCGCGGACCGGATGATCGAGCGGCAGCCCAACGTCACCCGCTTGCTGGACAGGCTCGAGAGGAAGGGGTGGGTTCGCCGAGCCCGCTCGAAGGAAGACCGGCGGGTCGTCCGATGCTGGGTCACCGACCGCGGGCTCGCGCTGCTCTCCGCACTGGATGCTCCGATCGACGCGATGGACGACAGGCTCGCTCGCAACCTGACGCGCCGCGAGCAGAAGCAGCTGATCGAGCTTCTCGAGCGCATTCGCGAGACGGAGTCCGACGAGCGTGGGGAGGGCGAGTAACGCATACGGACCTCCCCCGTCAGCACCGCAGCGCCCACGGACACAGGAACGCAGCGCCGGACCAGCTCCCACCGGCGCGGGTCGGAGGAAACCGGGAGCCTGGAGATGAACACACATGCAAGCCATCGCAGAAGCGGTTTCGACGGATCGTGCGGTCACGACCTGGCAGCTCGACCCCGATCACACGCTCGTGGAGTTCACGGCCAAGCACATGATGATCACGACCGTGCGAGGCCGGTTTCATTCCGTGCGGGGCACGCTGAGCATCGATGAAGGGGTGCCGTCGGCGTCGAGGGTCGACGTCGAGATCGATGCCGCGAGCCTCGACACCGGTGTGCGGATGCGAGACGACCACCTCCGCTCCGGAGACTTCTTGGAGGTGGAGTCCTTCCCCCTGCTCACGTACCGGACCCGAACGGTCGAGGGCACCTTCGCGAAGGCGGGCGACCGGTTCCGGGTCCTCGGCGACCTGACCGTCCGGGGTGCCTCGCGGGAGGTGGTGCTGGACGCGACCTACCAGGGACGAGGCGTCGATCCGGACGGCATCGAGCGCATTGCGTTCAGCGCCGAGGCCAAGCTCGACCGGCGGGACTTCGGGCTCACCTGGAACCAGGGTCTCGAGACGGGCGGAGTCCTCGTGAGCAACGAGGTGCGCATCTTCCTCGAGGCCCAGGGGACCCGCACCAGCGAGTAGTGGGCGCACGACACCCGTGCATCGACTCCCGGCCCTGGCGTAGCCGGGGCCGGGGGCCGAGCGGGGCGAGGAGTTCGACGAGCGGTCCGCTCGGGGTGAGATTGGGCGCCATGGCGAAGACACGCACGGGCCATACGAGTGGCTGAGCAATCAGCCGCGAGCCCCCGCGACGAGTACCAGGTCCGGTTTGAGCGGCACGAGGCCCGGCGGGGGGGCGCGGCGCGCCGCTCCCTGGTCCTCTCCAACGTTCGTGCCGCGACCTTCATGGCCATCGTCGCGACGCTCGTTCTCTTCGAGGAGCTCTCCGGGCCGGGTGCCTGGCTCGTGCTTGGCCTCGGAGTGGCGCTCGGCGCCGGCTTCGCCGGACTCGTCGTCGTGCACCGGAGGGTTCGGCGAGCGGAGCGGCGCGAGCAGGCGTTCGCCCAGCTGGCCAGAGAGGGGCTGCTACGCCTCGAGCGGGACTGGTCGCAGCTCGAGTCGACGCTCCCGGCGGCCGAGCGGAAGCCGGAGGAGCCCGGCCCGGACCATGCGTACGCGCGCGACCTGAGCGTCTTCGGACGCGCGTCTCTCGTCCGGCTGCTGGGGCCCGTGACTTCGGAGCGCGGAAGGGCGCTGCTCCGAAGCTGGCTGCTCGAGCCCGCCGGCCCGGAGGTGGTAGCAGCCAGGCAAGGGGCGGTGCGAGAGCTCGCCACGCGCGTGGACTTCCGCGCCGAGCTCGCCGTGCGGGGGCGTCTCGACGGGCCCGAGACGCTCGAGGGACTCGGGCGGTTCTTCACCTGGTCCGAGGCCCAGCCGGGCGAGGCCGCCATCGGTGTCCGGATCGGGACGTGGATCCTGCCCCCGCTCCTGATCGGAGGACTCGTCGGCTACTTCGTCGCGGGGTGGCCCCCCTGGTGGATTCTGCCGGCGGCGGCCCAGTTCGAGGTGCTGCGGCGCACCCGCCGGGGCGTGGCGGACACGCTCGCGGGCTCGGCAGCCGGCGGGCCGCCCCTGCGGGCGCTCGTGCCCCAGCTCGAGGTCGCGGAGGCGGAGGCGTGGACCGCGCCGGCGCTCGTCGCGTTGGGCGATCGCCTCGGACACGGTGAAGACGCTGCGCACCGGCACCTCGGCCGGCTGTCCGCGCTCCTCGACACGGTGGAGAGCCGGCGCAACGCGTTCTACGCGATGCTCGCGCCCGTGCTGCTCCTGGACCTGCATCTGGCCTCGGCGCTCACCCGCTGGCGGGCGGTGCACGGCCACTCCGCGAGAGACTGGATCGAGGCGCTCGGGGAGATCGAGGCCCTCTCGGCCCTCGCCACCCTCGCGCACGACCATCCCGACTGGGCGCACCCTCGCTTCGAGCCCGGGGCGGCGAGCCTCGATGCCGCGAGGCTCGGCCATCCGCTCCTTCGGCCCGACCGCTGCGTCCGCAACGACGTGAGCGTGGGACCGTCGGGGCGCTTTCTGCTCGTGACGGGCTCGAACATGTCGGGCAAGAGCACGCTCCTGCGGGCGCTCGGCTCGAACGCCGTGCTCGCGGCGGCCGGGGCGCCCGTGTGCGCCGACGCGCTCACGCTTCCACCCGTCCGGGTCCATACGGCGATGGTCGTACAGGATTCGCTCGCGGAGGGGATCTCGCTCTTCATGGCCGAGCTCCTCCGCATCAAGTCGATCGTTGAGGCCGCCGCCGACGGGGACGGTGGCGAAGGACCGGTCCTCTACCTCCTCGACGAGATCCTACACGGCACGAACACGGCGGAGCGGCGGACCGCGGCGCGAGGGGTGCTGCGCCATCTGCTCCAGACCTCCGCGATCGGGGCCGTGAGCACCCACGACCTCACCCTCGCCGATGCCGAGGACCTCGTGCGTGCGGCCGAGCCCGTCCACTTCCGCGAGGACGTGGTGCGCGGCGACGGGTCCGCAGGGGCTACCCGGCTCACCTTCGATTACCGGTTGCGGGAAGGAATCGCCACTACGCGAAACGCCTTGAAGCTGCTCGAGGCGGTGGGGCTGGGGGGGTTGGACCTCGGGGAGTAGGGGGCCGCCCTACCTGCCGCCTCGCTTGCGCGATTCGTCCAGTGCGTAGGATACTGGCCACCTAGTCCTTCCCCCGGGGACGCCATGGCAGTGCAGGACCCAGTCGCCGGCTTGAACGCGTCTCTCGAGGGGCGCTACCACGTCCAGCGAGAGCTGGCCGAGGGTGGCATGGCCAGGGTCTACCTGGCCGACGACCTCCGGCATCGCCGCAGCGTGGCGGTCAAGGTGCTGCGACCGGAGCTGAGTGCTGCAGTGGGGACGGAGCGCTTCCTGGCCGAGATCCGCACGACCGCGCACCTGCAGCATCCGCACATCCTGCCGCTCTTCGATTCGGGCGAGGCCGACGGACTCCTCTTCTACGTAATGCCGTATGTATCGGGCGAGTCGCTTCGAGCACGGCTCGACCGAGAGGGTCCGTTGCCGGTCGAGGAGGCCGTCGATCTCGCGTCCACCGTCGCCTCGACACTCCATTACGCCCATGAGCAGGGTGTCATCCATCGGGACGTCAAGCCTGCGAATATCATGCTGTCTGCCGGAATCCCGATCGTCGCCGATTTCGGGATCGCGCTCGCCGTCCAGAGCGCGGGAGAGAGTCGGCTGACCAGGAGCGGCTCTTCGGTGGGCACACCCAAGTACGCCAGTCCGGAACAGTCGACAGGCGACGGCCCGGTCGATGCGCGCAGCGACGTCTACTCTCTCGCGTGCGTCCTCTACGAGATGCTCACTGGGGAGCTGCCGCACACCGCCCGGTCCGCTCAAGCCTTGGTCGCGAAGCGCCTCACGACAGCACCGACTCCCGTCAACCTGCTGCGCGCGGCCGTCCCGGGGCACGTGGCGGCGGCGCTACGACGCGCGCTCCAGCCCGTACCCGCGGATCGCTTCCAGAGCGCCGCGGAGTTTCTCGAGGCTCTGGTCCCCGGTGAGGGCTCGGGGCCGGCACATGCAGACCCGTGGATGGAAGCGCCCGAGCCGGTCGCTCGGCCCGAAACGCTCTTCGTCGGGCGCGAAAAGGAGCGTGCGGATCTCGTCGAACGGCTGGACGCGGCGATGCAGGGCAGGGGGTCGCTGGTTCTGCTCGCCGGGGAACCTGGGGTCGGCAAGACGCGATTGTCGGAGTATCTGATCGGGGAGGCCAGGCAGCGGAACTTCATGTGCGTCGTAGGCCACGCCTACGAGCTGGAGGGCACTCCGCCCTTCACGCCCTTCATCGAACAGCTCGAGTACACCGCGCGTGTCGTACCGCCGGACACCTTCAGAGCCGTGCTCGGGGACGCGGCCCCGGAGATCGCCCGACTCATGCCTGCGCTGCGGCGTCAGTTCCCCGATATCGGGCCTGCGATCGAGCTACCTGGCGACCAAGTTCGTCATTACCTCTTCCATCGCTATCGGGAGTTCGCCGAACGAGCGACGCGGGTGGCACCGCTGGTCGTGTTCTTCGACGATCTGCATTGGGCGGACGAGGGATCCCTGTTGCTGCTGGAGCACCTCACGCACCACCTGCACGGCCTCTCCATGCTGGCGATCGGCACCTATCGCGAGGCCGAGCTCGAGGTCGGACGACCGTTCGCGTCGTCCCTCGAGCGCCTGCTTCGCCAGCACAACGTGCACAGGGTCTCGCTCAAGCCGATGTCGGAGCCGGAGGTGGAGCGATTCCTTGCTGCCTTGGGGGGCTCGGCGCCACCGCCGACCGTTGTGCGCAAGGTCTTCGCGGAGACCGAGGGGAATCCGTTCTTCGTGCAAGAGGTCTTCCGACACCTCAGCGAAGAAGGTCGACTGTTCGACCCGTCGGGGGACTGGATAGGGCACCTCGGGCCGGAAGATCTGGTCGTGCCCGAAAGCGTGCGGCTCGTCGTGGGACGACGGCTCGAGCGGATCAGCGAGGAAGCGCGTCAGGCTCTGACGACGGCTGCCGTGGTCGGACCCAAGTTCAGCCTGTCGGTCGTGGAAGGTGCTGACCCGGTCGACCCGGAGCGCCTGATCGACGCGATGGAAGAAGCGGAGGCGGCGCAGCTCATCCGCTCAGAGCCCGCGCAGCGAGACGCCACGTACCGCTTTACCCACGAGCTCATCCGTCAGACGCTCCTCGACACGATCTCCGTCCCACGTCGTCAGCGTCGGCACGTGCGAATCGCGGCGGCGTTCCAGTCCGCCTTCCAAGCCAGGATCGAGGACCATGCCTCCGACGTCGCCTATCACCTCTACGAGGCCGGCGCCGCGGCAGGTGCCGAGGAGACGCTGCGGTTCCTCCGACTGGCCGGCGACCAGGCGCTCGCTCGCTCGGGGTACGAGGACGCGCTGGCTCAGTACGAGAGAGCCCTCTCGCTGGAGGAGGAGGTCCCCGGGCCGCTGCGGCCCGTGCTCATGGAGGGCAAGGTCAACGCGTTGGTCGGCATGGGGCGTCCGGCAGAGGCCGTGGAACTCGGCACGCGGGCCCTCGAGCTCTATGCGGACGTCGGGGACAGCGACGGCATCGCACGCTTGGCCAGCTTGGTGTGCTACCGGTTGAGCTGGCTGGTGCGTGACGGAGAGGCAGCGGAGGTGGGGCAACGCGCCCTGAGCGCGATCACCGACGCGCCAGGGCCATACCGGGCACGGCTCAAGTGTCGGTTGGGCGTCGCCCTCGACCTGGCGGAGAGGGCCGGCTCCGAGGAGTTGATCGAGGACGGGATCGCCGAGGCGAGGGCCTCCGGCGACGTGGGTGCACTCCTGGAAAGCGTGCTCTCGCTGAAGATCTGGCAGTACCACCGCGGCCGATTGGCGGAGGCGGTGGAGCTCGATCCCGAGAGCCTCCGTCTGCTGCAGGGGTCCGTGGAGCAGCGGGCGCGCCTGGACCTGCTTTGGCTCCAGGCGCTCTTGTTGCCCCTATTGGGCCGGCTGGAGGAAGCGACCGGGGCCATCAGCGAATCCCGGGCGCTGGCGGAGGAGTGCAACGACACGGGCGTGAAGCTCAACGCGGCTTTCGGCGCGCTCTGGGCCGAAGGGATCCGGTCCGGCGACGGCCGTGTCGTCGAAGCCCGCGGACGAGAGCTCGCCGAGGAGTTCCGCCGGGTGCGTTGGGCGAGAGCGGGGCTCTTCTTCGCGGGCCTCGGGCGGCTCTGGCAGGGCGACACCGACGGGGCGGTCGAGCTCATGGAATACGTGAGCGAAACCGGGGAGAGGGAGCCGCGTCTCTGGAACGGACTGTCCGCCGGTTGGTGGTTCAGGACGGCGGCGTACGCGGAGCGGGAGGATGCCTACCGGCTGTACGAGGCGGCCGTGCCACGCATCCTCCGTCGGGGGCGCCGCGCCTACCCCGGTGACGGCTTTGGGCTCCACGCGGTCATCGAAGGCCTCGCGGTGCACGGGGACATCGAGGCGGCCGCGCTTCTGTACGAGGACGCCGTGGCCTCGCTGGACACCGGGACCGCCGGTCACATGGACGGGCTCTGGGCGTGTACGTCCGGAATCGCTGCGGCGTGTGGGGAGCGATGGGCGGCCGCCGAAGTCCACTTCCGAGAGGCCCTCCGCCAGGCGGACGAGATCCCGCACACGATGGCCCGGAACGACGGCCGTCGCTGGTGGGCATGGATGCTCCTGCGTCGCCGAGGGGAGGGGGACCGGGAGCAGGCACGAAGACTCTTGGGCGAGGCGATCGGCGGCTACGAGGAGCTCGGCGCACGGCTGTTCGAGCGGCTGGCTCGAGGGATGCTCGCCGACACCTGAGGAGTCCCATGGAAGACACGTATTCGAGAGCGCTCGTGCGATGGGGAGTTCGCTTCCTCGTGCTCAGCCCCATCGCGGCGCTCATGGGAGCCCTCGGGCTCGTAGCTGTGCCGGGGCTGGCCGTCGCGACCCACGTGACGATGATCGTTGCGGGCGTCACGCTCCTGGGTGTCGCGCTCCTGGCTCCGCGAGTCAGGCTCAGAGGATGGGCGAAGGCGCCGGTCTTCTACTTGCTCACGGGTGCCACGACCGTTGCGGCGCTCACCGGACTCCTGGCCGCGCTCATGGGTGCCGGCGGGTCGACGCTCACCGCGCTCACCGACGTGACCGGCAGCGCCAGCGCCGAGGGGGCGGTGCGATTGGGTGTGGGCCTTGCCGGGCTCGCGATGCTCGGCGCCCTCGCCCTGGTGTTGGATGGACTCATCACGCCTGTGGAGGCGATCCAAGGCGAGGCGTCGGGCCGGCGGCCCGAGCACGAACCCGACAGGAGCGTAAAGGAGCGGAATGCGAGCCGGCTGACCGTGGGCGGCGTGGGGTTGCTGGTCCTGGCCCTCCTGATCGCCATGCTAGGCGGATTCACCCCCCTGCCGTCGCTTCCGGTCGTGACGCCGGTAGGGCTTTGCATCTTCGGGCTCCTCTTCCTCAGCCTCGGTCTGTACTGGCCTCGCCTCGAGCTGGGCGAGCGACAGCAGGACGTCGTCGTCGCATTTCTCGCGGCCGGCGCCGCAGGCACGCTCGTGACCGGCGTCCTCGCCAACGTCCTGGACGCCGGTGGCCTCGCGTTGGCAGGCGCCTATACGGGGCTCTTCAGGACACACGCCGGCGAGAGTGTGACGCAGGCCGTCGCACTCCTGACGACCGTGCTGGCGGCGATCGGCATCGCCCTCGCCTGGCACGGCCTGCCGCGTGCGAAGGAGGAGCCGGGTGGAGCCCGGTCGCTACCCGCGGTCAAGTTCGTGTCGGCTCGACTCGCCCGGCTGGGGGTGTGGTTGGCACTGCTGGGTTTCGCCGCCGCGCTCCTGACGAGCTTGGCGAGGCTACCACGTGTCGGCGTCGGGACGGCGGCGACCCTGATGATCATCGGCCCGATGTTCATTTGCTTCGGCCTCGTTTGGCCCGACCACGTGGCCAAGCGGGAAGTGGCGGAGCGGCACCGGGGACTGGACGACCGCAGGCAGCGGAGCGCGCTCCGGTATCTGACGCTCGGTGCGTACGGAATCTTGATCAGCGGCATGGTGCTCGCGCTCCTCGGGATCGGGGGCGACACGTTGTCGGTGTCTGCTGCCGGCCACGTGGGACCGCCGAATGCCGAGCTCGCGGCGAAGATCGCCGTCGACCTGTCCGCGCTGCTCATGTTCATCGGCCTGGTGCTCGTCTGGCTCGGATCGCGCGAGCCCAACCCGGCGCCCAGTGGACTCCACCGGGTGGCTGGAGTCGCGTGGGTCATCATCGGGATCCTCGTGGTGCAGGCGGCCATCTTCCACATGCTTCCTAACGTCCTGTTCGGGGACGTCTACCCGCTCCGCCTCGTGGACTACGATTACGGTCGAGAGGGCGGGCCAGTCACGCTGCTTTGGGCCCATGACGCCGAGCGCGAACGCGACTATCGAACCGCACAGGGTTGGACGCCGGACGAGTGGCAGTGGTTCTACCATGCCTCTCAGGGCGGTGCCTTCGAGCTCCCCATCCCGTATGACTGGATCACGGCCCTCGAGCAGCCCACGGTACACCCCTGGCCACCCCGGGAAGTCCCGCTGCTGATGGACCCGGACCATTTGGTGCGGTTCGGTTTCTTACCCAACGAGCGAGTCTGGTACGACACGCTCGGGATCCAGTTCGCGCGGCACGACTCGCTCCGACGACACTCCCGTATCGGTCAGCACCGAGCAAACAACCCCGAGGGACTCCCGGTCGGCCTCGCGCGGACGGACGACTGGGTCGACCACGCGTCGGGGACCGCCTACGACGCGATGGGCTTCACCTGCGCCGCGTGCCACACGGGACAGGTGGACTGGCTCGATACGTCGTCTGCCGGCACGACGTTGGTGCGAGTGCGGATCGAGGGTGGCCCCGCCACCGTCGACCTCGGCAAGTTCCGCTCGGCCGTAGGGATGTCGCTTGCCCTGACCGAGCTGTTGCCGGGCCGGTTCGACCGCTTCGTGCAGCGGGTCCACGAGGCGACGGTGGCGGAGGCCGTGCACGTGCGCCTGTCACAGGCGCTGAGCCGGGACGGCATGCCCGACTCACTCCGGTACGCGCTCACCATGAAGATGACCGACGTGCTCCATGACCGTCGGGCACGCCGAGCCCTGGCGACCGCGGCCCTCCGACTGGACGTGTTTCTCGGCGAGCCAGTGGATACGGTTCGCTCCTGGCCCACCGACTCGATGGCTGTGCTCGTTGCACGGAGGGGCGGTCGCCCGGGACGGTGGCGCGGGGGGGAGGCCGCCACGGCCGCCCGGGCCGAGGCGCTCGCCGACACGCTGGCTCGACGGATCGCGGCGCGGAGCGGGATGGACAGCGCCCGCGTTGCGGACGACGTACGCTCCGTGACGGCTGCGCTCGATTCCCTCGATGCCGTCCGGCGGCGCGGGATGGCGCGTGGGGAGCAGGAGGTGCTGAGGGAACGCTTCGAGGCGCTCCTCGAGCGGGGGCGCACGAACCGGAGCCTTCAGGACAGCCTGGGCGTCTATCCGACCGAGGAGGGCTACTCCAGGCTCGATGCCACGGGCCGGGCCGCCAACTACCTCCTCGGCAGCGTGCTCGCGGTCGAGGAGAACCTGCAGGTCGCGAACGGGCCCGTGAACTTCCCGCACATCTGGGATGCTCCCTGGTTCGAGTGGGTTCAGTACAACGCGTCGTTTCAGCAGCCGATGATGCGCAACGCCGCTGAGGGCCTCGGGGTGTTCGCCGCGGTCGATCTGAGAGGATCGGGGCGCGACGTGCCCGCCGACGAAGACCCCCTTCTCTTCGCGTCCGGAATGGACGTGATCACCATCTACGAGATGGAGAAGCTCCTCTCCGGGGAGCGGGTTCTCGGGGGCCTTCAGTCGCCGACGTGGCCGACCCGCTTCCCGGAGATCGATCTGGCCCGGCGGACTCAGGGCGAGGATTTGTACAGGCGATACTGCGCGCGGTGTCACCTCCCGGCGAGCACCGAGTCGAGCTTCTTCGACGACGCGTATTGGACGGCACGGGACTCCGCGGGGAGGCGATACCTACGCCTTGAAGTGAAAGACTTGGCGGAGATCGGAACGGATCCTCTGACGGCCATGAACTTCAGGAACCGCCGCGTGGCGCTCGGCGACCTCGCGAGGAAGCTCGGAGTGCCGCGCCGGATCGAGTACAAGGACGCGCTGCGGGTGCTGGTGCAAGCGGTAAAAGAGCGCAGGTATGAAGCGTACGGGATCGCGACTGGCTCACAGCCGGGCACCCAGCGCAGCCCGCTGGCCGACGAGCTCGATGGTTACCGGTCGGACGCGACGGAGGCCCGGCTTGGCTACCGCGCTCGGCCGCTCAACGGCATCTGGGCGACACCGCCCTTCCTACACAACGGATCCGTGCCCACGCTGTATCAGCTGTTGAGCCCCCAAGCGGAGCGGCCCGACCGCTTCTTCCTCGGGAGCCGCCTGTTCGACCCCGATTCGATCGGGTTCGACTACGGGGAGACGCCGGGTGGGTTCGAGTTCGATACCAGCCTTCCGGGCAACTCGAACCGTGGACACCTCTTCGAAGGCGACACCGCCAGTTGGCGGGCCCAGGGCCGCGTGGGTGTCGTAGGTCCGCGCCTCGAGCCGAACGAGCGCCTGGCGATCATCGAGTTCCTGAAGTGGTTGCCGCCGCTGTCTGCGTCGAGGTCCGAGCCGGGGCCCGGTGGCTGAGAGGCCCGATGCGAGTGGGCTCGTCGCGCCGCCAGATCCAGACGAGGTTCGGCGGCGCACGCGTGACGAGCACCTCTTCGATCCGGGACCCAAGCGGGTGCTCTGCCTGGACGGGGGCGGCCTCCGAGGAAGCCATGCGCTCGGAGTTCTCCAGGAATTGGAGACGTTCCTGCGTGAGCGGCACGGGAGGGGCGAAGACTTCCGCCTGGCCGACTACTTCGATCTGATCGCGGGTACGTCGACCGGCGCCATCATCGCAGCGAAGCTCGCGCTCGGAAGCTCGGTGGCGGAGGTGTACCGGTACTACGTCGACATGGGCGAGGAGGTCTTTCGCCCCACGCTGCTCGGCCTCGTCACGCTCGGCTTGGGCCGGCCCCGCTACGAGCGCGAGACACTCGAGCGGTACCTCAAGGATGCCGTGGGCCCTGACACGGTGCTCGGAGACCCGAAGCTGGTCACAGGCCTTCTGGTCGTCGCCAAGCGCATCGACACGCACAGTGTCTGGCCCTTCGCAAACAACCCCAACGACCCCTATTTCCACCACGAGGAAGGCAGCAACTACCTGCCGAACCGCGAGTACCCGCTCTGGCAGCTCCTCCGGGCGTCGGCCGCCGCGCCGACCTACTTCGATCCCGTGGCGCTCCGCATCGCGGACAGGGAGGCAGCCTTCATAGACGGCGGCCTGAGTCCGTACAACGACCCGAGTCTGCAAGCGCTCTTCTACGTGGCCCTCCGGGGGTTCGGGCTGAGTTGGGCGACGGATGCCGACCGCCTCCTCATCGTTTCCGTAGGGACCGGGGCCTTCGAGCCGCCGGCAGGCAGGGTGGCCACGGGCGTCGTGGGAAGCATGAAGCGAGCGATGAGTCGACTGGTGCAGCAGGGTGACACGGTGCGGAAGGCCTTCCTCTCGTTGCTCCACGACAACAGGGAGCTCACCAAGACGCTGATGCAGTGGATGTCATCCAGCCCGACGGCCACGGAAGTCGATAGCGCGATGGGAGATCTCTCGGGCGACCTCCTCGGTGGTCGCAAGCTCTTCTCCTTCGTCCGCCTCGACACGGAGCTGTCACCCCGGGGACTCCAGGAGGCGATCGGCGAAGACATGGATGGATGGAGCATCGACTACGACTCTCTTGAGCGCATGGACGAGCCGGCGAACGTCGAGTTCCTCTTCCGCATCGGACGGGCGACCGGGAGGAAGGCGGTCGCCGATCCTCGCTTGTTTCCGCCCCGCTTCGACCTGGGGGCCGGTCCCCTGCGCGTCGGGCTCGTGGGACATCGCATGAACGTCCTGAGGACCGAGCACCTGGAGGCCCTCACCGCCGAAGTAAGGACCGTCCTGCATCGCGTCGCTGCTGTCGTGGCGGAGCGACGACGGCCCCTCGGCGGCTCGCCGCCCGAGCCGCACGCCCTGGTGACCGTGGTCACCCCCTTGGCCGAGGGGGCCGATCGGATCGGGGCCCGGGTGGCGACCGAGTCCGGCTACGGTCTGGCCTGCGCTCTCCCCTTCGTGCAGGAGGAGTACGAGCGGGATTTCGCGTCGGACGCCTCGCTCGCCGAGTTCCGCGCGCTACTCGAGGCGGCGGACTCCTGGTGGGAGCTACGAGGGAACCGGGCACGCCGTCCGGAGGCGTACGAGGCGGTGGGTCGAGCCGTCCTGGAACATAGCGACATGCTGGTAGCGATCTGGGATGGGGAGCCCTCGCGGGGGCGCGGCGGCACGGCGGACGTCGTGCGGGCGGCGGCTGCGACTATGCCCGTGGTGTGGATCCACGCCGATCCGAGTCGGCCGACCCGTGTCCTGACCGGCCTCGACGGGGACGCCCTCATACAGGGTGCAGAATCCGAGATCGGCCGCTTGATCGCGGGGCTCGTATGAGGGGCGGTGCTTGCCGAAATGAGGTCGAGCGCCTAAGTCGTCCTGCGGCATCTGGCCACGCGCTGCCTATCCGAAAGGCTAAGGGGGGAATTTGAACGGCCTCCTCCGAGATGCGCTCGACGACGACGACCTGACGCTTCTGGTCGACAGCCTCGCGGCTGGGGAGTGCAACCTGCTTCTCGGCGCCGAGCTCGACGTGTGGGGCGCGGACGGCTCCCGAAGGAACATCGCGCAGGGTCTCGCGCGGGAGCTGGCGGAGCAGATCGGACTCACGCTGGACGACACCGCCACCCTTCCCGCCGTGGCCCAGGAGTTCTGCGAAGCGAAGGGGGAGGACAAGCTCCGGCTCCGGGTCCGGGACTTCATCCGCGCGGCGGAGTCGGAGCCCCACCCCGATTCGATCTTCAGCAAGCTCGCCCGGCTCCCGTTCGCGATCGTGGTGACGACCCGACACGACCACACCTTCGACAAGGCCCTCGTGGCGGCGGGCAAGAGTCCATCCATCGTCGCATACGATATCGCCGCTGGGGGCATGCCGAGGCTGCCGCCGCTGCGCAGCATCTCCGCCAAGAAGCCGCTCGTTTTCTATCTGTGCGGCGATCCCGTGAACAACTTGCAGTCGCTGATCATCACGGAGTACGAGATGGTCAAGTTCGTGCGCAAGGTGTCCAAGAAAGAGCCTGCGATCCCGGATTTCCTGAGGACCAAGATCAGCGAGAATCGGTCGTTGCTGGTCGGCTTCGGCGTACCGAAGTGGCACACGCGCGTGATCCTCGAGGAGCTCGGCAAGAAAGTGGGCGGGCCCGCGAAGCTGTCGTGGGCACTCGGTGAGCTGGAGGCGTTCAGGCGCATCGGAGACCCGGCGCGAAAGGCGCCACGGATGACCGACGTAGAAACGGTCAAGTTTTACGACCGGCAGTTCGCCATCAAGACGGTCATCGGCGACACAAAAGAGAACGTCGAGGCGATCCTGGCGCGATGGCGGGAGCAGGCCCCTCCCGAGGAGGACGTGGAGGAGCGCCCCTATGTCTTCATCTCCTACTGCAGCGACAACGTGGCGCGCGCGGAGGCGCTGCGGGACGCGCTCGTACGCCAGGGCATCGAGTGCTTCTGGGACCAGGAGCGCCTCGACCACGGGAACGAGTGGAGGCCGGAAGTCGCGAAGGCCATCAGGAGGGCCACAGCGTTCGTGCTCCTGGTCACGCCGGAGCTACACGCTCGATGGCAGGAGCGGTCTGAAGCGTTCCGCGAGACCCGCTGGGCGATCGACGAGGCGATGGCGCGGCCGTCCGGGTTCCTGCGCCCGATTCGGGTCGATGACGGTGTTCCGCCCTTCCGCCTTTCCGAGGACAAGGACGATCCGCTCGGCAAGATCACGCAGAAGGTCGTGAAGTCCGACCAGCTCGATCAGTTCGCAGCCGACCTACTGGCCGCGTACGAGGCCCGCCTCCCGGATGCGCGGGCGTGAGCGGCGCACTTTCCTACCGGTATCCGGGAGCGCACCACTTCGACGAGAGCGCTCCCGCCCGCAGGCTCTTCTTTGGTCGTGAGGAAGACACGGACGCGCTGCTCTACAAGGTGCTGGCGGAAGACTTCGTGATCGTGTTCGGGAGCTCGGGACACGGCAAGTCGAGCCTGATTCGGGCCGGGCTCATCCCTCCGCTCCGTGACCGGGCCTATCTCCCGGTCGTTGCCCGGTTGCCCGAAGGCCCGGATCCGGCGGCGTCCATTCGCATAGCGGTAAAGGCCGAGGCGGAGCGACACGGCGTCGAGTGGACGGTAGGAAGCGAGGCGAGCCTCTGGCATTTCTTCAAGACCCTCCAGCTCACGGACTCCGAGGGCCGGACGCTGACACCGGTGCTCGTCCTCGACCAGTTCGAGGAGCTGTTCACCTCGGTCGACGACCCCACGATACGTCGCGCCTTCGTAGAGGACTTCGCGGATCTGATTCGGGGCACCAGGCCGGAGCACGTCGAAGCCGACTCCGAGCTGGAGGTGGAAGCCGGCCCGGCGCGCCTCAAGGTTCTGATCTCCATCCGCGGCGACTATCTCTTCGAGCTGGAGAGCCTGCCGCGCAGCATCCCGCAGGTCTTCCACGCACGCTTCCGAGTGCGGCCGTTACGGCGCGGGCAGGCGAAGGACGCGATCCGACTTCCCGCGCGGGACCCCGGGGACGGATGGGCGACCGAGCCGTTCGAATGGGAGGACGACGCGATCGAGGAGCTGCTCAACTTCCTGTGCCGATTGGAGGGGGAGTCGGATCGCAGGGCCCACGTCAATCCGTTCGTCATGCAGCTCGTGTGCCGTTACGCGGAGCGCAACGTGCACCACGCGCTCGCGTCGCCGATCGCCGAGGGGTGGATGACCGCCCTGACCACCGGAAGCGACGACGACCAGATCGAGGGCCTCGAGCGTGTCCTGGTGGAGTACTACGAGGGGTGCGTCGCGACGGCGGCCACGGTCGATGGGCAGGTGGACGAGGAACGGATGCTCCGGCTCCGAGAGTTGTGCGAGGAGAGGCTGATCAGCGAAGACGGCCACCGCCTCACGCTCGACGCCGGAACGGCGGGACGCCTCGTGCCCTCGCCGTCCGATCTCGAGCACCTCGAGGACGAGCGCCTCCTCAACAGCTACGTGCGTGGCAAAGTCCGGTACTACGAGTTGAGCCACGACGGTTTGGTGAGGGCGGTCTACCTCGCGCGGGAGCGGGCCCGTCAGCGGCGCGAGCTCGAGCTCCGGGCGGCGCTCAAGCGTCAGCGCCGGCGCATCGGCGGAGCCGTCGCCGCGGCCGTGGCCGCCCTCTACCTGCTCATGGCCGACGACTGGAGGGACGGTCAGCTGATCGGGGCCGCCCGCGACCTGCTCGACGGAGACGGCAACGCGGTGGTCGCCGCGGCCCTCTTGAGTGAGGCGACGCACCACTCCGAAGCCTGGGAGCGCCAGGCGCTTCGCGCCCTCTATGGAGCTCCGTACTATTACTCTTCCGAGCGCTCCGACAACGCCGCCACCGCCTTCGCCATCGCGTCGGACGGACGGGCCGTCGTGGGCACCGGGCGTGGCTTCGCGAGGTTGGCGATCGGTCAGTCGGAAGTGCCCCCTGCGGTCGTGGAGGACCGTGCCGACCTGCCGGGGGCCGTCGCATTACGCTCCGCACAAGCCACGGGGTCTTGGATCGTCCTCGGCTTCGATCTCGGGGGGGTCGTCGCCGTCCGCGGGGCCGAATCGATCGTGCCGGTGGGGCGCCACCTGGATTCGTTCGGAAGCGGGGTGGCCGTTCGCGGTGTCGACGTTTCCTCGGATGGCCGGTACGTGGCCTCGGGTGACGAGCAGGCGATGCTGCGGCTGACCGACCGCTCGCCCGGAGCCACACCCATCCCGCCCGTCCAGGCGCGAGGCATCGTTTGGACGCTCGCGCTGCACCCGACTATCCCCCGTCTCCTTGCAAGCGCCACCCGAGACGGATGGGTCACCCTCTGGGACGGCACGGGCGGAGAGCTCAGGCCCACACGCACGCTGAACGGAGGTGGCGGGGGTGGAGTGAACGTGAGCCTGCTCCAGTTCGCCGGGGAGCATCGAGACCGACTCGTCGTCGTACGACGCGCGGGTCCTTCCTGGCTGGTGCGTCTGAACGGGAACACACTCGGCGATTCGGTCGAGATCGGCACCATCCGTCACGCCTCCCTTTCGCCGAACGGCAAGCACTTGGTGACCATGACGCAGGAGGGCGACGTCACCATCCGCGAGGTTGATAGGCCAGAAACGGTGGTGGCCACGGTACGGCACGCGGGTGGCGGCAACGCGCAGTGGATGCAGCTCCTCGACGAGCCCGATGGTGTGCAGCCCTTTCGTCTCGCCACCGGACGCTCCGACGGCAGCGTTCTCCTCTGGGAGGCGGCGCGGCGGGGCGAGCGAGGGATCCTCAGCGGGCGTTTCGTACGCCTGGAGGACCATGACATCAGTGGAGGCAGCAGTGGAGTCCTGTTTCGAGAGGCCGAAAGCGAAGGCGGACACTCCTTGATCATGTTGGGTCCGGTCGGCTCCGATGTGGTGGTGCAAGCGTACGACCTGGCCGTGTATGCGCCGTTCCTTCCCGCAGACACACTGTCCGCTGAGACCGACCGGCGGGGGCGCATGAAGCAGAGCGTATACGCCCTCTCCGGCTCGAAATGTCTTCCGGACGTGCGCGACGACGTGGCGGGCTTCGGCCTCTGGTTCGGGTTCCTGAACTTCCGGGTCTGGGCGGGGCGCCGCTTCAGTTCGAGCGACCTCGACGTTTGCGACCCTAGTCCACGACGATCGGCCGACTCGTGACCAGGGGGGTCCGCCCGCTCAGCTCCAGGCGTAGGTGCAGCGTATAGTCACCGGGGTCGAGGTCGGGGAGCTCGAGCTCGATCGACCGGAAGACGGATTGCACCACGTCCGGACCCGTGTCCTCGAACGTGATCTCGACCGGCTGCGCCGGCTCGATGATCCCCAGGAAGTCGCCCACGCGCTCGAGGAAGCCCGGCCGCCCCTGAGTGAACCCGATCGTGACGCGCAGGGGCTCCTGGATGCGTAGGCCGTAGACCTCCCAGAGCACGCCGAAGCGCTCGCCCCGACGGAGGCGCACACCCGGACGCAGGTCGGGGAGCGCCTCCTCGAGAGAGGTGGGAAGGGGCGCACCCTCCTTCAGGATCATGAGGTCGGACACGTCCACCTGCCCGGGCACGAGGGGGAGCTGCACCACGCCCTGTCGCGCGCGCCAGGCCTGGCGCCCCTCCAGGTCCACGACCTCGAGGCCGCTCACGTACCGTCCGGGCCAGGTCTGGATGGAGAGCACACCCTCGGCGTCGCTCCCCCGCACGAAGATCGGCTCGTCGCCTTCCTCGGAGATCAGGAACAGCGCGGCGTACGGCTCTCCTTCGATGCCCCCGCTCGGGCCCCACGCGGAGACCACCCGGTCCGAGTCCCCCGGATCCGGCAGGGTCGGCCTGTACGCGCCGACGACGAGCATCTGCTCGTCGCGCCGGAAGCGCCCGACCTGGGTCTCGAGTCCGCGCACGTCCGGTGCGTAGAGGGGCGCATGCCACGTACGGGCCTCGCGCGGTGCGGTGATCCAGCTCTCGGGCGGGATGTCGGACGGGGAGGCGAGGAACCGCTCCGGGAATAGGTAGCCGCGGCTCTTCGGGTGATGGTGCCCCACCATGCGGCGTGTGTCCGAAAGGCCGAACGTGACCATCCGCTCCCGGCTGCGGCTGTATCCCGTGTTCCTCCCGTAGCGGATCAGCGTCTCCTCGAGGTCCTCGCCCCACTCGAGCCCGAGTGGATCGGCGGCCTCGCGGCGGTTCCACGCGATCACCCAGCGTGCGTAGTGGTCGGTCAGCCGGTCGTTCCCCTCGAAGAGGAAGAGCGGGTCCGAGAGCCGCCAGAACAGCTCCCATTGGCGGTCCTGCTCCGGGCGGGGCTCCCGCTCGAACGCTTCGACGGCCGCGGGGGTGAAGATGTAGCGCGGCTTGATCCACTCGTCGCGGACCGGTTCCGGCATCGCGCCGAGCGCTTCGCGGAAGGCGGCCTCGGCGTCGAGGTAGCGGGTCGCCACGTGGAGCGTGTACCCGCGCAGCGCCGAGCACCACCAGGTCTCGGCGAGCCCGCACTCCGTCGCCACGCGCTCCGCCTCGCTCAGGTTCTGGTTTTCGACCAGGTAGTGCACCAGCTGGCCGAGCACCCAGCGATCCTTGATCTGCTCGTAGGTGTCGAGAAGGAGCCGGATCAGGTCGACGCGTGTCTGCTGAACCTCGCGGAGCTCACCCGGCGGTACCTCCGACTCGCCGCCGAACCAAATGCAGATGCGCCCGATCCGCTCGTCGCAGACGCCCGAAGGGCGCGGGCTGTTCTGCAGGATGGTCCGTTCCTCGCGGAAGCGCTCGAACTCGCGCTGCGCGTCGCGGGCCTCCCGGAGCACGCTCAGCGAGTCCGGCGCCTGGCCGACGCCGGCCACCGGCATCGCGAGCGTGGCCAGCGTCGACACGACCGCTGAGAAAGCCCAACTCCGGAACTGTGGAAAGGCACGCACAGGCACGCCGCCGGCCGAGGATGAGGAGGCCTCCGTCAAACTACTAGGACGGTTCCTACCCTCGGCCTTGCACAGCCGGTCCCGTCCCGGACGTCTGGGCTCACAAGCGCACGACTTCGGGCTTCATTCCGTAGAGGATCTTGAGGACCTCGGCCTGCTCGAGCTCGCCGACCTCTTCTGTCTGGAAGGCGTCGAGGATGTCGTCGAGCGCGGCGATGAACTCCTGCTCGCTGATGTTCATGCCGGCGTGCGCCTTCGTCAGCGGGCGCCCCTTGTACGTATCCACCCCGGACAGCCCGGTGCAGAAGAACTCAACTGCGTGCTCGGAGATCTGCTCGACGCTCTGCTTGGCGTGCTCGAAGCGCGTCTTCACGAGCGGATTGGCCATGTGATTCGCCATGATGCGGTCGACGAGCTTTCGAATCCCGGCGCGGCCGCCCAGCCGTTCGAAGAGTGGTGCCTGTTCCATGCTTCCCCCTCTTTTGTGGTGAGTCGCTGTGGGGAGCATGTCACGGCGCCCGTTCCCGAAACGTTCCCGCTCGGCCGGCAGCCTGGGTGAGATCAGCTCGATTCGCGCGCGAGGGCGCGGCAGCGCGCCTCATCCAGGGGGTGTCCGGCCGCGCAGAACCGCTCGGCAGCGGCGGCGAAGAGGCTCAGGGCGGCCGCTCGGTCCCCGCTCGCGAGGGCGACCTGGCCGCGCACCTCGTCGAGCGCGGCGTACCATGCCGGGAGCCGCATGACGACCTCAGCGAGCCAAGTGGTGGACTTCTCGTATTCCGTCGCGCGGTCGAGGTCGCCTGCCTTCGCCGCCGCGATCGCGGCGGGGGCGGCGAAGGTGATCCGGCAGCCGGGGCACGTCTCGAGCGGACCCCGCACGGCGAGCTCGGCCTCCATGGTCGCGCGGAGAGCATCTGCCGGATCGTCGGCCACGGCGATCCTCGTCCCGTAGATGCGATCGAGTAGATGGAAGCCGATGTCGGTCTCGCGCGCGAGGTCGAGGGCTTCTTCGAGCAGCCCTGCCGCCCGGCGGCGGTCGCCCCGGTGTAACGCCAGCTCGGCAAGTCGCTGGAGCGCGAGCGCTTGGCCCGTCGCGCCGCCGATCGATGCGTGGAGTCGGGCGCCCTGCATGAGGTCGGCTTCCGCCTCGTCCAACCGACCCGAGAGGAGCTCGGCCTCCCCGCGCAGCGTCACGCCGAAGGCCTCTCCGCGCGCCGCACCCATGCGACGGGCTTCCGCCGACAGCCGATCCGCGAAGTCGATGACGTCGGGGTAGGGCCTCGATCCGTACAGGAACCGCTGCGTTATGCAGAGCTGTCCGTCGAAGACCCTGACGGCCAGATGTGGGAGGTCTCTCGTGTCGCACAGGTCGGCGAGCACCGAGTCGCGCAGCTCGCCGCGCGCGTGCGCCGCAGCCGCCTGCGCCCAAGACGCCACCACGATCGCGGCCGTGTCGCCAGACTCGAGTGCCAAGCGACGGCTCTCCGCCGCCTTGGCCGTGCCGAGGGCCGGATCGGCGTAGCCGAGCGCGGCGGCCCCGCTGTACGTCAACGCCTCGCTCAGCCGACCCTGAATCGACGTGGGAGTCACGCCCTCGATCGCGCGTAGCGCCCCCGGGGGGTCACCTTGCTTCAGCTGCGCGAGGGCGCGCATCGCGCGCAGGTCATGGGCGTCGGCTTCGCTCGCTTCGGCGATCGCCGCATCGTAGGCCGGCAGCGTCGCCGGGTCACCGAGCATGTCGAGCGCTTCGGCGCGAACGCGGAGCGCGGCACCGTGGCTGGGCTCGTGGGCCAGGAGGGGAGCGAGGTGCTGGAGCGCGTCCCGGAAGGCACCCAGTGCCATGGCCTCCCGGGCTGCGAGCAGGAGCCACTCGACCGCGTCTTCGGGGCGTCCGCCGTCCAGCCAGTGACGCGCGACCGCCGCGGGAGGGGCGCCGGCACGTGCCAGCCGCCTCGCAGCGTCCCGATGCACGGCCAGTCGTTGATGTGGCGCCACCTGGTCGATCAGCGCCTGCCGCACCAGGTCGTGTCGAAAGCGGTACCGTCCATCCGCCACTACCAGGACGCCCACGGCGAGCGCGAGGTCGAGCACGCGCCACGCCGCTGTCTCCGTGTCGCCGGTGAGCGCCACGACGGAGGCGCTATCGAGATCACCGCTCACGAGTGCGATCCTCTGCAGGACCTCCACCGTGTCCGTGTCGAGGTCGACCAGCCGCGCCGTGATCGCCGAGGAAACGGACCCGGGCAATAGCTGCGGATGGTCCGGGTCGACGCTGCGTGCGAGCTCGATGGTCGCGAACGGATTTCCCTCGCCGAGCGCGACGATCTGTTGGGTGAGCTCCGGGTCCAGCTCCCACCCTGCCGCCCGCGAGACCAGGTCGGCGGATTCCTCCACGGAGAGCGGCCCGAGATCGATGGTGGAGAGTCGCTCCACACGCGTGAGCTGCGTGAGGCTGCGTTCGAGCGCTTCGCTTCCCGTCGCGGCTCGATACGCGAGCACGACCGTGAGCGGGCCCGGCGAGAGAGCCAGCTGCGCGATCGTTTCGATCGTGGCTTCGTCGGCGGCGTCGGCGTCATCCAAGACGAGCAACACGGGCTCGCCCTCTGCGGCGGCCAGCAGAAGGCGGCGGAGCGCGCCCAGGACCTGATGACGCGTCGGCGGCCCGTCGAGAGGGACTGCGTCACCGATCGGAGAGGTGAGGGCGGCCAAAACGGGAAGAGATCCTCCTACCGCTTCGTGAAGCGAGGGGCGCTGCTCGAGCAGGCGCTCGATCAGCCCGACGAGAGGGTCGTACGGGTGACGACGTCGGGCCGCGTCCGCCTCGGCCACGAACCACCTTTCGGCGGCTGCCAACCGCACCGCTTCGCGCACGAAGCTGGACTTACCGATGCCTGGCGGGCCCTTGACGGCGATCGCTCGGATACGCTCGGGGACGTTCCGGAGCAGATCCGTGACGCGCGCGAGCTCGAGGCGCCTTCCGACAAGGGCCGGCGAGGACGTCTCCAGGCCCGCGACACACTCGTCGTACAGACGCTCGGTCTCTTCGCTGGGACGCACTCCGAGCTCGCGCTCGAGCGTCGCGCGCAGCCTTCCGTACCAGCGGATCGCCGTTGGCCGCCGGCCGGCTCGAAGTGCGGCCTTCATGAGCTCGCGGACGGCGTGCTCGTCGATGGGCTCGGCCTCGAGCAGCTCGACCCAACGCCCGCTCGCGCGCAGAAGCTCGAGGTACTTCATGCGGAGCCGCCGGCGCGGGGCATCGGCCTAGTCTTCGTAGAGAGCCCCGGGGAGGAGGCCGTCGCCATAGCTCTCCGCCACCGTGCCACACTCCTCGGGGTCCCGCCGGGCGAGCGCGGCGTCGGCGCGCGCTTCGAAGTTCCACGCGTCGACATGGACTTGCTCGCCCGGGAAGAGGCTCACGCGTCCGCCCCGAAGGACGAGGGCGTCGGCGTCACCGAGCGCCTGGCGGGCGTGGTGCGCAGCCTTCCGGAGGTTGGCACCTCCGGCCTCGGGGTCCAGGTGCGGCCAGAGCGCGTCGATGACACGGTCGCGTACGACCGTACGTCCGTCGTGCAAAGCGAGCAGCTGCACGAGCTCCATCGACCGGCGGCCTACCCACCGGGAGTCGGGCACGTCGCGGCCGGCCACGGAGACGCGGAAGCGTCCCAGGAGCTGGATTTCGGCTACGTGCGGCGGGCTTATCAGGACCTCTCTCGGCGGGAGGTGGGGTCGGTCATGATGCACGCTCCTGCCGTGTCAGTCCATCCGCAGGGTCGTGCTCACGGGTACGGGTGCAACGAACACGTCCAAGACCGGACAGTGGCGATCGACCGCTCGTCGGAGCTCGGCGAGGCGTTGGGGCGGCTCGGGGCTGTCGATCGCGACTTCGACCTCGACGCTTCGGAAGCCCGACCGAGCCTCGTCCGCCAGACCGAGCAGCCCGCGCACGTCCAGGTCGCCGCGGACTCGCACCTCCAGGCGCTCCACCTGGAGCCCGAGCCTCTCGGCCCACAGCCGGTACATGACGGCCTGGCAGGAGCCCAGGGCGGCGAGGGCGTATTGCGTCGGGCTGGGGGCTCGGTTCGATCCGCCAAGGGCGGGTGGCTCGTCTACGCTCACCGTCCAGTCACCGATGCGCACCCGCACCTCACAGGCCTCGAGCAGCTCGCTCTCGACGGCCTGCCGGACCTGCGCGGCGCCCGGATTGAGCGTCAGGGCGTCGACGGTGGCTTCCAGCGCGGCCTTCACTTGGCTCTCCATGGAGCGCCTCCCGGTCCGGATCTTCTGTCGCCCCAAGGTGCCCAGCCGGGCGTTCCCGGAACGTTCTCGGACCTTCTTGCCGCCCCAGCGCTCCCCGCGCGGGTCCTGCCCGGTAAAGAGTGCCCCGACCGGCAATCCTTGAGGGTGTGTGGCCGAACAATACGTGCCACCACCGCCCGAAACCCCAGGCAGGACAAGGACTCTCGCGTGGCACGGCGCGTGCACATAGGGGCTCCGTCACGACAAGTACGACACCAAAACCCGAAGGAAGAAAGGCGTAAGGAGATCACCATGTGGATTCGTAAGATCCTCGTCGCGGCCCTCGTCGCAGCACCGCTCGCACTGAGCCCGGTTTCTGCCTCCGCGCAGGAGCGTGGGGCCGAGCGGGCCGCCGCCGTGTCGAACGCGACCGGCGGGCCCACCGTGACCCAGC
The DNA here is from genome assembly GCA_041579355.1 of Longimicrobiales bacterium. Lineage (GTDB taxonomy): Bacteria > Gemmatimonadota > Gemmatimonadetes > Longimicrobiales > Gaopeijiaceae > UBA2982. Next base: position 39,824 of record JBFGFY010000005.1, read on the forward strand.
TTCCGGCGGGCATCGCGAAGAAGGTCGACAAGGGTGGCGTGGTCCCGTTCGGGATCGACCGTCGCTATTCGCCGCCGGCGCCGCCGGTCGCTCCGCAGCCGCAGCCCCAGCCGGAGCCCGAGCCGCAGCCGGAGGAGCCCTGCTCGACCACGATCGTGTTCATCAACGGTCAGTTCTTCGTGCAGGATTGCAACGGGAATCTCTTCCCGCTGTAAAGCAGTCGGCTCCGACGTCTCGGAGCATGGAAGGGCCGGCGCGGGTTTCCCGCGTCGGCCCTTTCCTTTTTTCCCAGGGGGGAGCCGAGGAGGCTCCCGGCCGCCGTTGAGATGCGCTTCCGGTGGGTCGAGCGTGATGCGATCCTTCGCGGATGCGCGCCTTCGCCGACCCCCTAGACGTTCTCGACCGCACGCGCATCGTCGAGCGCTTTCTCGGCTACGTTCGCGTCGACACCCAGTCGGACGAGGGGAGCCCGAGTTGCCCGAGCACTCGGGGGCAGCTCGAGCTCGGCCGGCGGCTCGTCGAGGAGCTCAAGGAGCTCGGCCTCGGGGGCGTCGGCGAGGACGGCCCCTCGATGGACGAAAACGGGTACGTGCTCGCCGAGCTCGCGGGCACCGCGCCGGGCCGGATCGGGCTCTGCGCGCACATCGACACCGCGCCGGCTTTCACCGGGACCGACGTGCGTCCGCAGCTCGTCGAGCGCTATCCCGGTGGCCCGATCGAGGTGGGCCACGGCGTCGTCATCGATCCGGCCGACACGCCGGAGCTGCTCGAGTGCGTCGGTGACGCGATCGTCACGACCGACGGGCGCACGCTGCTGGGTGCCGACGACAAGGCAGGGATCGCCGCCGTCATGGGTGCGCTCGAGATCCTGCTCGCAGAGCCCGACCTGGCCCGTCCCACGGTGCGCGTGTGCTTCAACCCCGACGAGGAGATCGGCCGGGGGGCGGACCGCTTCCCGCGCCAGCGTTTCGATTGCCCGGTGGCGTTCACCATCGACGGTGGGTTCGCGGGAGAGATCAGTGTCGAGACGTTCTCCGCCGACAAGGCCGTCCTCGACTTCACCGGGGTGTCGGTCCATCCGGGCACGGCCAAGGGGAAGCTCGTCAACGCGCTCACCTATGCGGGGAAGCTCCTCGACAGGCTGCCCATGGCCGAGTCACCCGAGTGCACGGAGGGCCGCGAAGGGTTCTACCACCCGACCTCGCTCTCGGGCGATGCGGCGGCGTGCCGTCTCCAGCTCATCATCCGCGACTTCGACACGCGGGTGGTGGAGGAGCGGGGGCGCCGCCTGCGCGCCATGTGTGCCGCGCTGGTGGCCGAAGAGCCGCGCCTCGGCGTGCACGTCGAGATCACCGAGCAGTACCGCAACATGTTCGACGTCTTGTCCCGACATCCCGAGATGGAGGAGCGCCTGCGGAGGGCGGTGGAGGCCGCTGGTGTCGAGCCGGTGCTCCGACCCGTACGTGGCGGGACGGACGGGTCGCGTCTCACGGCGCTCGGCATGCCGACTCCGAACCTCTTCTCGGGTGGGGTCAACTACCACGGCCCGAGCGAGTGGATCTCGACTCGCGTGCTCGCTCTTTCGACGTGCACGATCCTGAACCTCGTGCAGATCTACGCGGAGGGGTGAGGGGTCCCGAAAAGCGAAGGACCGGGAGGCTGGGCGCCCCCCGGTCCCGGTTTCGAGCCGTCAGGACCCGTTCGGCCCGCTCGCTACTCCTGCTGGGCGGCCGGCCTCTGCTTCGCGCGGCGCTCCGCCAGCAGACGCTGGTACCCTTCCTCGTCGAGGTGCGTGACCGCGAGCCACCCGTGTCCCATCTCGTCGGCGGTCCGGGCCCCGTAGTCCACCCACTGGTCGGGGTCGGGGTTGTTCGGGTTGTTCGCCGTGTTGTCGTACCAGTTCTTCTGGATCATCACGGCGCCCGCAGGAACCAGAGGCGCGGAGTCTGCGCCGTAGATGTGGCTCTGGTGCCAAATGGCGCTCCAGTTCGAGACCATGCTGATCGTCTCGGTACGGCCGGTCTCGGGGAAGTAGATCTCGAGCGAGGCCGCCCGGAGGCGCAGGTGACCGTGCGGCTGCCACGAGTCGATACGGACCGGGTGATCCCAAACGTGGAAGCCCTGGGTCATGGTCGTTCCGTGCGGCGGGATGATCATCTCCGTCGCGCCTTCCTCGAAGCCGTAGTAGCCGAGGTCCTGCTTGTAGTCGTACTCGTAACCCTCGGGGTGTAGCCACAGGCCGAGCTCGACCACGTTGTCCTCGAGCACCGTTCCCGGCGCGTTGGCGCCGATGCCACCCGGGTACAGGTGGACGTCCCAGCGGACCTCCGAGTCTGCGGGGGCGATGCGGCACACGCCGTCGGGGCTGATCTCACCGTACTTGCCCATCGCGTACTCCGTCGCGCGCTCGATCGTCTGGATCGAGCCGTCGGGGAGCGTACGCTGGAACGTGGGGATCGCGTGGTGCACGACGGTCGCGGCTTGCGCCGTCGCGGGCTTCACCTGCGACGCCTTGATGCAGCGGTCGGCCGTGAGCCCGGTCGGAACGATCGGACGGTGCCACATGTCGTTTCCGCTCGCGGGCACGTCGATCGGCGTCGAGCGGATGATGATGTCGGGCGGGCCGAGCTGCGCCGAGAGCGAGAACTCGTGGGCGGCGGGGAAGCTGGGAAGCGGCGGAACCTGGTTCGCGTCCCCGAGCGGCGAGCCCTGGTCCACCCAAGCGACGACGGTGTTGATGTCTTCGTCGGAGAGCCGCCAGTCCTCCTGGAGGTCTTGGATCCCGACGTCGCCGTCGTACGCGTAGGGAGGCATGAGGCGGTTGGCCACCTGCTCCCTGATGCGCCGTGCGTAGCGCCGCGCGTCCTCGTAGTTGACGAGGTTCATCGGCCCGATGCCGCCGGGCCGGTGGCAGATCACGCAGTTCTGCTGGAGAATCGCGGCGACGTCGCCCGAGTAGGTGACCGCGCGCGTCTCGCTGGAGGCGAACTGCGCCTGGGCCGACGCCTCGGAGGCGAGCAGCAACACGGCTCCGAACGCCAGCGAGGCCAGGGTGACTCGGCTCTTCACCATATGCACTCCCATGGTCAGTGGACGGTCAATCTATGGAGCCCTGCGCGGGGGCGCGCAAGCGCCGAGCGAGGGCCGCCCGGGCCCTCGCCATGCGGCGTGAACCCCCGCGCCTCAGGGGGTGACCCGCACCCGCACGTAGGCGTTGCTCCAGCAGCACTGGTCGTGAGACTGGCTGTCGGGCGCGTTCCAGTTGTTGACCTCCGCGCGCACGACGTAGTCACCGGGGGCCGAGAACGTCGCGATCGCCCGTGCCGTACCTCCTCCCGGTGCCAGGGCGACCGCCTCCGGCCCCGGCGGGGGCGCACCCCGCCCGCGTGCGGTGGGTCGCTGGTCTTCCGGGTGGGAGGCGTGGCGGGCGAACGTCACCGCGCCCGCCTCGGGCCCCTGGTACTTGGACCACTGCACGTTGACCGGGATGCCGTTGCGGAAGCGGGCGTCGGTCGGGTCGTAGACGGACTCGTCGCGCACTTGGACGGAGAGCGTGAGCGGCTGCCCGACGCGCGCCGTCAGCGTCTGTGCGGCGTACAGCCCCTCGGGGCCACGGCCGGCCGCGCCCTCGGACTCGAACCAGAGGATGGGCGTGAGACTCCCGTGCGGGCGGGGGACCCAGTCCAGCTCGTAGGCCGGGGACCGCGCTCTGCCCGGCACCTTGTATTGGTTGCCCGCGCCGTCGGTCAGGTACCACCAGACGTCCTGGTCCCTGCGCGAAGCGGGGATCGTGATCGCGAACACGCCGCGGTTCCGGCTGGGCAGGAAGTGCGTCGGCTGCCGGCCGTTGAACTCGGCGGGCTCCAGGTAGTTGCGGTCGCCGTGAGGGATCTCGACCGCATCCCGCGCGTTTCGGTTCAGGTAGCCGAAGGAGATCGTGAACGTGCCGTCGCCGTTGTCGTACCACCCCTCGAAGAAGGGGAAGACGGGGTTGCCGCTCCCGGGGACGGGGCTGTTGAGCCACCGCTGCGGTTGCTGTTGGGCCGCCAGGGGAGCGGTCGCTACGAGCCCCAGCAACGCCCAATATGCGAGCGGAACGAGGGCTCGGAGGGGGGTCGGTCGGTCACAGCGGTCGGTCGTGTTCAAGGCTCTGCCGTCGGTTCGGGGTCGAGCACGTAGGGCGCCCGCACATGCTGAGGTGGTCGCCCGGTCGGGGCAAGGAGAGGCCCCCGGGGCCCCTTGCCGCGGCGAGCCCGGCAGAATATTCAAGATGTGAAGGTTGACCCCTCAATGTCTGCCCCGGAGGTCCCATGAAGCGTGTCTCGTTCGTCCCGCTCGCAGGTCTCGCTCTCTTGTCGGCGTGTACGGAGGCTCCGACCGCGACCCTGCCGGTCTACGAGGTGAACCCTCAGCTCGGCGTCGTCGCCAACGGGGGCCGGAGCGCGACCGCGGCGCTCTCGGGCGCGGAAGAGGTGCCGGCGCGTGCCACGCCCGCGCGCGGCAACGCGGTCTTCAAGCTGAGCGCCGATGGCCAGTCGCTCGACTACAAGCTGATCGTCGCGAACATCGAGAACGTGGTGCAGGCGCACATCCACATCGGGCCGGCCGGCGCCAACGGGCCCGTGGGCGTGTTTCTATACGGCCTCGTCGCCTCGGGTGGAGGGCGCGTGGACGGTGTGATCGCCCAAGGAACACGCACGGCCGCCGACTTCATCGGCCCGCTGGCGGGCGCGACGATGGCGGATCTGATCGCCCACATGCAGGCCGGCAACGCGTACGTGAACGTGCACACCAACGACGGCGTGCCGCCGACGAACACCGGCCCTGGGGACTTCCCCGGTGGTGAGGTGCGGGGTCAGATCCACTAGGACTTCCTGACAAGCCCCCGACGCCCCCGGCGGGTCTACCGATCCGCCGGGGGCGTTCGTTTGCGCGTCCGCTGCGGAGCGGGGGCTCCCACTGGTGTGCCGGGGCGCACTTGCCCTCGACCCGACGGCTTGGGAAGTTGGCCGCCATGAAAAAGGTAGAGCCTGGCAAGACCCGGATCGGTTGGATCGGCCTCGGCGTGATGGGCCGCAGCATGTGCGGACATCTCGTGGACAGGGGCTTCGAGGCGACGGTGTACACGCGCACGAAGAAGACGGCGAGCAGCCTCCTGAAGAAGGGCGCGGCTTGGGCCGACAGTCCGAAGAAGGTTGCGGAGAAGAGCGACGTGGTGTTCAGCATCGTCGGCTTCCCGAGCGACGTGCGTGAGGTGATCCTCGGACCCGACGGCGCCCTCGCGGGCTCCAAGAAGGGCAACGTGCTCGTCGACATGACCACGAGCGAGCCGTCCCTCGCGGTGGAGATCCACGACGCCGCCAAGAGGAAGGGGGTGGCGAGTGTGGACGCGCCCGTCTCCGGCGGTGACGTCGGCGCCAAGGAAGCGCGGCTCTCGATCATGATCGGCGGCGACGCGAAGGTGGTCGCTGCGCTCGGACCCTGCTGGGAGGCGATGGGGAAGACGATCGTCCGCCAAGGCGGCCCCGGGACCGGGCAGCACACGAAGATGGTCAACCAGACGCTGATCGCCTCGAACATGATCGGCGTTTGCGAGGGTCTGCTCTACGCCTACAGAGCCGGCCTCGACCTCGAGACGGTGATGCAGTCGGTCGCGTCGGGCGCGGCCGGGAGCTGGTCGCTCTCGAACCTGGGGACCCGCATCATCGCGGACAACTTCGACCCGGGGTTCTTCGTCGAGCACTTCATCAAGGACATGGAGATCGCGCTCGCCGAGGCGAGCCGGATGAACCTCGCGCTCCCCGGTCTCGCACTCGCGCATCAGCTCTACAAGGGACTCCAGGCGCAGGGCGGCGGCCGCAACGGGACGCACGCGCTTCACCTGGCGCTCGCGCGGCTTTCGAACGTCGACTGGGAGAACCGCTAGGC
>JBFGFY010000006.1:0-45222 GCA_041579355.1 Longimicrobiales bacterium
CACCACGAACTCCGACCTCAAGAACAACTATCGCCCGGTGAGCGTCTGGACCCCCGACGGCGAGCGCGACACGGGCATGCTCAAGGTGGGCTGCTTCCTCGGAGACCACGTGAAGACGGGCATCGGTACCGTGCTGAACACGGGCACCGTGATCGGGGCGGGAAGCAACGTCTTCGGAGGCTTGATGCCCCCGACGGTCGTCCCTCCCTTCTCGTGGGGCTCGGGTCCGGACCTGCGCGACCACCAGCGCGACAAGTTCATGGCCACGGCGGAGCGGGTGATGGCCCGTCGCGACGAGAAGCTCACCGCGGGCCTGCGGCAGGTCCTCGAAAGGGCCTGGCGGGCCACCGCCGGGCGTCGCGCCGAGGGGCGCTAGCACCGGAACGGTGAAGGTCGCGGTCCTCGGGAGCGGCAGCGCCGGGAACTCCGTTCTCGTCGTGGCGGGCGAGACCCGTATCCTCGTCGACGCGGGCTTCAGCGCCCGTTCGCTCGCCGAGCGCCTGGGCACGCTCGGCGTCGAGCCCGAGTCCATCTCTGCGATCGTCGTGACGCACGACCACCGCGACCACACCCAGGGCATGGGGGTGTTCGCGCGCCGGTTCGGGGCCCCGCTCTACATGACCCCGGCGACGCGGACGGCGTGCGGCGGCCTGCTCCGCGGCGAGGAGGTGGTTCATGAATACGAGCCCGCTCGAGCGTTCGGCGTCGGGCGGCTCCGCGTCGAGCCCTTCCTGACCGTACACGACGCTGCGGACCCCGTGGGTGTCGCCGTGGTCGACCCGGAGCTCGGCCACCGGCTCGGCGTTGCGACGGATCTCGGCAGGCCCACCATGCAGGTCCGACACGCGCTCGCCTCCTGCGACCTGCTGATCCTCGAGGCGAACCACGACGAAGTGCTGCTGCACACCGGCCCCTATCCTGCCTCCGTGAAGCGGCGCATCGCGTCGAGTCATGGCCACCTGTCGAATCAGGCGGCCGCCCGCTTGGCGACGGAGCTGCTGCACCCCCGCCTCGTCGGGGTCGTGCTCGCGCACCTCTCCTTCGAGTGCAACCGGCCCCTCCTGGCCGAGCGGGTGGTCGGGGATGCGCTGCGGGGGGCGGGGTGGCGGGGCCACCTCGAGGTCGCGCTGCAGGACCGCCCCACCCGCATGCTCGACATCGAGGAGCTGCGTCTACGCTCCGGTCCGAGTCAGCTCAGTCTCCTGTGAGCCGCCCGAGGAGGGGCGGCGCTACGTCGGATCGAAGGGGAGGAAGCCCTGTCGGGCCGCGGCCCACAGCAGCGCGCCGTACCCGCCGCCGAGCGCCGTCCACGCCAGCGAAGCGCTGACGAACGTCAGGGGCGTCACGAGAAACGCGAGGACGCCGGTAGCGCCCCCCATCAGAACGCCTCCTACGAGGAAAGCCGAGTAGCCGGGCGGCACGACCTGCCCGGAGCGGGCGTCCCCCTCCGAGCCCCGTGGCGCCCGTAGGACCGCGTGCCGCACCAGGTCGAGAATTGCTCCTACGATCCCAAGGCCCAGCCAAACCACGCTCCCACCGGCGAAGATCAGAGCGAAGGCCGGAACGGCCACCGTGGCTACGACGGCCGAGCCCGGCGTGAGGGTAGCGGCGAGCGCGAGCGCAGCCGCGGGACCGACGAGGAAGCCGCCGAAGACCGCGAGCAGCTGCAGCGAGGCCGGGCGCCGCGGCACCGTCCGCACGTGGGTCGAAGTCTTCAGCCGAGGAGGAGCAGGAACCAGTAGATCGCGAAGCCCACGAACGCCACGAAGAAGATCAGGAACGTGAGCTCCTCGGCCGATCCCACGACCGACGAGGCGCGCTTCCAGAGCCATCGGAGCGGTGCGTCGGGCGCGCTCTCCGGCAGACCGAGGGGAGACTCTCTCGGTGGGCGGTCCCGACGTACCGCACCGGCCCGGGCAGCTTTCGCGGGCGCCTGAGCAACCGCCTGCGCGTCCCACACTGCGACCACCTTCCTGAATCGCCCGTGCGACACGTGCGGGCCCCGGTGCGCCGCCTCCCGCGAGCAGAGGCGAGTGCCTTCCGGAAGCCGCTCCGCGCAGAGTGCCTTCCACGGCCTGGCTGGGCTTACGTGTCCGTACCGCTTGATCGCCTGCGGGTGCTCCTCGACGGTCAGCCTCACCTGGAGCGCCCCCCTATCCCGATCTCGCCAGGGCGCGGCCGACGGCTCCTACGAGCTGCCGGAAGTCGAAGGGCTTCATGATCACCTCCGCCGCGCCGAGCGAGGCGGCCTTGAGCAGCAGCTCGTCCTTCTCGACGGCGCCTCCTCCCGAGATCGCGATGATCGGCGTGCTCGGTTGGGACACACGCAGGGCCGAGATCACGTCGTGTCCGTCGATCCCGGGCATGTTGATGTCCGTCAGGACCACGTCCGGACGCGTCTTTCCGAAGAGGCGCAGGCCCTGTGCGCCGTCGGCGGCTTCCTCTACGCGGTGGCCCTCGCGAACGAGGATCTGTCGCACGAGGGTCCGGTGCTCCTCGTCGTCGTCGATGACCAGCACGCGCGCCACGGTGTCTCCCGTCCTTATCGGATTGCTAGAGCCCGAAGAGCCTCAAGAAGTCGTTCCCCAGCGCCCAGAGCATGATCCCGACGATGATCAGGAAGCCCACGTTGCTCCAAGCGAGTCGCTGTTCGGCGGTGAGACCGCGCCCGCCGCGCACCGCCTCGATCGCGAGGAAGACCAGATGGCCCCCGTCGAGCACCGGAATCGGGAGCAGGTTCAAGATGGCCAGGTTGACGCTGAAGAGCGCCATGAAGCGGATGAACTGGTTGAGTCCGGCCGCCGCGGCCTGTCCCGACGCTTCGCCGATCGTGACGATGCTCCCGACCGAGCGCGGCGAGATCCCCCCCGTCACCAGGTCGCGCAGGAAGCCGAGGATGAGGCCGGTGACCGCGACCGTCTCGCGGTACCCCTGCCCTACCGCCTCTCCGAGGGAGGCCTCGGCGTAGGTCATCTCGAGGTTGGGTGGGCCGATCCCGATCTTGCCGACCGTCACGGCCTCTCCGTCCCGCCGCTCCTCCTCGGACGCCACCTCGACGTTCCTCACGAGCTCGCGGCCCGACCGCGAGAGCGTGATCGCCACGGTCTGGCCCGGACGACTCTCGATCTCGCGCACGAGGTCCCACCAGTTTTGCACGGGTGAGCCCTCCACGGCGACGATGCGGTCGCCGGGCTCGAGGCCGGCCGTCTCCGCGGGCGAGCCGGGGAGGGTCATCCCGACCCCCGCCTCCATCCAGACGTCGACTGCCGAGACCAGCGCAAGGCGCGCCTCTTCGCTAGTCGGGACGTCGATCGTCAAGGTCCGGGACACGTCCACGACCTCGATCTCCAGCCGTCCGGGCGGGGCCTCGTAGAGCCCGTTCACGAGGTCGCCCCAGCTCCGTACCGAACGCTCGCCGATGCGGACGACCCGGCTTCCGGGCTCGAGCGTGCCGAGCTCCTCGGTCCCGGCCGGGAGGCCCTCCGCAACGATCCTCCCCACGCGCGTCGTCGCGAAGTCGGGGATGCCGTAGTGCGCGGCCACGAACGTATAGGAGGCGAACGCGAACAACATGTTCATGATCACGCCGGCCGAGATGACGAGCGTGCGGGCCCAAATGGGCTTCCTGTCGAAATCCCGATCGCTGGGCTGGCGGCCGCCCTCGACGGCCCCACCCTCGATCTTCTCCATGACCTCGTCGTCCATCCCGCCCATCTTCACGTAGCCACCGAGCGGAATCAGGCTGAGGACATACTCGGTTTCACCGGAGCGGAAACCGAAGACCTTCGGCCCGAGTCCGATCGAGAAGCGCTGCACCTCGACGCCGACCGCCTTCGCGGCCCAGAAGTGCCCGAGCTCGTGCACGAAGATGAGCACGCCGAGGACGATGATCGTGGCGAGGATCGTCATGGGGTCGCCCCCGTTTTGGCGCCACCCAGCCTCCGCACGGCCGCCGCGGCCGCCGAGCGGGCCGCCACGTCCGCCTCGGTGACGTCCTCGGCGTCCCGGATCTCGCTCACACCCACATGGTTCATCGCATCCCTCACCACGTCCGCCATCTCCGGAAACCTCACGCGCCCCTCGAGAAAGGCTTGGACGGCGATCTCGTTCCCGGCGTTGTACACGGCCGGCGCGCCACCGCCACTCCGGCCCGCCTCCATGCCGAGGCCGAAGAGCGGAAAGGCCGCGTGGTCGATCTCCTCGAAGGTGAGCGGCGAGGCGCTCACCGGGTCGTACGTCCGCAGCACCTCGTCGGCCACCCTCTCAGGATAGCTCAGCGCATACAGGATCGGCAGCTCCATGGTCGGGAAGCCGAGCTGAGCGAGCACGGAGCCATCGACGAATTCTACGAAGGAGTGGATCACGGACTGGGGATGGATCACGGCGTCGATTGAGTCGTAGTCGAGCCCGTACAGGAAGTGCGCCTCGATCACCTCCAGCGCCTTGTTGGCCAACGTGGCTGAATCGATGGTGATCTTGGCGCCCATGTCCCACGTCGGGTGGCGGAGCGCTTCCTCTGGCCGTACGTGCCAGAGGGCCTCAGGGTTCCGGCCCCGGAACGGGCCGCCGGACGCCGTGAGCACGACGCGGTGCACACTCGAGCCCGGATATCCCTCGCAGCACTGCAGGATGGCGCTGTGCTCGGAGTCGATCGGCACGATCTCGGCGCCGCCGCGAGCTGCCGCTCGAGTCACGAGGGCTCCCCCCGCGACGAGGGACTCCTTGTTCGCGAGTGCGAGCCGGTGGCCGGCCTCGAGCGCACGCAGGGTCGGCTCAAGCCCGGCGGCGCCGACCAGCGCGTTCAGGACCACGTCCACCTCGGGGTCGGACGCCAGGTCGAGGAGCGCGGAGCGGCCGACTGCCCAGATCGTGTCGCCCCCCACGCTCTCGGGTGCCACGTCGCTGTCACAGAGCACCGCGCGCGCGGGCCGGAAGCGGCGGACCTGCGAGGCCAGCTCGGCCGCGCTGCGGTTGGCCGCGAGCGACACCACGCGGAACCGGTCCGAGTGGCGGGCGATTACCTCCAGCGCGCTGCGACCGATGGAGCCGGTCGACCCGAGGATCGCCACCCGGATCACGGGGTCCCCACGGCGAGCAGGGCCACGTAGGCTCCCGGCAGCGAGAACACGAGCGCATCGAGGCGGTCGAGGATCCCGCCGTGCCCCGGGAAGAACGTGCCGGAATCCTTCACCCCGGACGCCCGCTTGAAGAGCGACTCGACCAGGTCGCCGACGATCGCGGCCACACCGAGGAAGACACCGATCGACGCCGCCACGAGTGGCCCGCCGACGGGCAGCTGCGGTACGACCGCCTGCGCCACGTAATACCAGACCACCCCGGCGAGGCCCGCCCCGAAGAGGCCGGCCCACACACCGACCCAGCTCTTCTTGGGACTGATCGAGGGCGCGAGGCCTCCCCGCCCCCAAGCCGTGCCCGCGAAGAACGCGAGCGCGTCTCCCAGCCAGGTCGCCGCGAGCGGCAGCGCGACCACGACGAGCCCGTCCCACGGTCCGCTCGCGCCCCCCCAACGCCCGGGCAACGCATGCAGGAGCGGGACGACGGCCAGCGAGAGGCCGGCGTAGCCGACGCCGAAGAGCGTGATCGCCACCGCCTCGAGCGGTCGTCCGGACGGGCCTCGGACCTTGAGCGCGGTGACGAGCGCGATCACCCCGGTGACGACCAGGAGCGCCAGCGCGAGGGCGGCGAAGTCCGGAGGGGCGGGCCGCCACGCCGCCGCGAGGACGGCCGCCGCGGCCGCGCCCGCACCGAGGGGCGACAGCGGCGCCACCCCGCTCCGCTCGGCCATCCCGTAGAGCTCGCGAGCGCCGAGGGCGGCGAGCCCGGCCACCGGCAGAGCGAGCACCCATCCGCCCAGGTAGAGCAGGAGGAGGACCACGGGAATCCCGACCCCCGCCACGGCCCACCGCTTCGCCAGCTCACTCATCGGTCGCGTCGCCGTGTTACCCAGTGTGTCGAGCGCTCTTCCGACGTCGGGCTCACCGTGCTCCGACCCTCCCGAACCGACGATCGCGCTGCTGGTAGTCGAGGACGGCCTCGTAGAGCTTCTGCCGGTCGAAGTCCGGCCAGAACACGGGCGAGATGTAGAGCTCGGTGTAGGCGAGCTGCCAGAGCATGAAGTTGCTGATCCTGTACTCACCCGAGGTCCGAATGAGCAGATCCGGCGGCGGGAGGTCCCTCGTGAAGAGCGTGCGCTCGAGCTCCTCTTCGTCGATCTCGTCGGGCTCCAGCTCTCCCGCGCGAACCCGCTCGCCTAGGATCCGCGCCGCGCGGATGAGCTCCTCCCTTCCCCCGTACGAGATCATGAGGTTGAGCCGCAGCCTCCGCCCACCGCTCGTCTCGTCGACGATGGCGTCGATCGCTCGGCGCGTCGCTTCGTCGACGCGCGAGAGCTCACCGAGCACGTGCACCTCCACCCCCTGCCGCGCGAGCTCCTCACGCTCCTTGCGGGCGTAGAGCTGGAGCAGCTTCATGAGCGCCGAAACCTCCTGGCGCGGTCGGTTCCAGTTCTCGGTGGAGAACGCGAAGAGGGTGAGGATCTCGATGCCCGCGTCCGCGGCGCCGGTGATCACCTCGCGCACCGCCTTCATTCCCTCACGGTGCCCGAGGTGTCGAGGAAGGCCGCGCGCGGCCGCCCACCGACCGTTTCCGTCCATGATGATCGCTACGTGCCTCGGCACGTCGCCGTGAAGGCGGATGCGGTCGAGTAGCTCGGATTCCATCGGGGATGCGCGGCCGTCGGAGCCCTTCGGCTCCTAGATGGCCATCACCTCTTCTTCCTTCTTCTTGAGCAGCCCGTCGACCATTTCCGTGTACTCGTGGGTCAGCTTCTCGAGCTGGTCTTCGCGACGTCGGCCCTCATCCTCGCCGATCTCGTGGTCCTTCACGAGCTGGTGGATCTCTTCCCGAACGATCCGTCGCGCGTGGCGGATGGACACGCGCCCCTCCTCGGCCATCTTGTGAAGGATCTTCACGTACTCCTTGCGCCGCTCCTCGTTGAGCGGTGGAATGGGCACTCGGATCACGTTTCCGTCGTTGGCGGGGTTGAGACCCAGGTCCGCGGTGAGAATCGCCCTCTCGATCTCGCCGATCAGGCTCTTGTCGAAGGGCTGCACGACGATCAGGGTGTGCTCCGGAGTGTTCACGGTCGCCACCTGGTTGATCGGCAGCTTCGTGCCGTAGGCGTCGACGCGGACGGTGTCGAGGAGTGCCGGCGTCGCCTTGCCGGTGCGCACCGTCGCGAACTCCCGTCGGATCGCGTCCAGCGCGTCCTCCATGCGCTTCCTGGCGTCCTCCACGGTCGGCATACGTCCCTCCGATGGATCAGGTCAGAGCGGGCCGCTTAGGATACAAGAGTTCCCACCGGCTCACCACGGATCGCACCGGCCACGGCGCCGGGCTCGAGCAGGTTGAGCACGATGATGGGAAGGCCGTTCTCTTTGCAGAGGGACACGGCTGCGGCGTCCATGACCGCCAGCTCGCGGGTCATCACCTCGTGGAAGGTGATCTTCGGGATGAACTCGGCGGCCGGGTCCTGGTTGGGGTCGGCGGTGTAGACACCCTGGACCTTGGTGGCCTTGATCACCACGTCGGCCTCCATCTCGATCGCACGCAGCACGGCCGCGGTGTCGGTGGAGAAGTACGGGTTGCCGGTGCCACCCGCGAACAGCACGATACGCCCCTTCTCCATGTGGCGCATCGCGCGCCGGCGGATGTAGGGCTCGGCGAGCTGCTCCATGCGGATCGCGGTCATGACCCTGGTCTCCACGCCCTTCGCCTCCAGGAGGTCCTGGACCGCGAGCGCGTTGATGACCGTCGCGAGCATGCCCATGTAGTCCGCCTGGACGCGATCCATGCCGTCCCTGGAGGCCATCGCCCCGCGAACGATGTTGCCGCCGCCGATCACGATGCCGAGTGAGATCCCCATCTCCGCGAGCGAGCGGATCTCGTCGGTGAGCTGATCGACGACCTTCGGCTCGATGCCGAACCCGCGCTCACCGGCGAGGGCCTCGCCGGAGATTTTCAGGAGAACCCGCTGGTACCGGAGGTCACTCGGTCGCTGGCGGGACACGGCGGTTCAGCTCCGCTCGCCGACCTTGAAGCGTGCGAAACGAGCAACCTCGATCTTCTCGCCCGTCTTCGCGGAGACCTCCGTGATGAGCTGCTCGATGGTCTTGTCGGGATCCTTGACGAAGGGCTGCGCCAACAACGCGCTCTCCTTGAAGAACTTCTGGAGCTTGCCTTCGACGATCTTGTCGGCGATGTGCTCGGGCTTACCCTCGTCCCTCACCTGCTGCCGGAAGACATCCCTCTCCCGATCCACCACCGCTGGGTCGATCTCGTCCGGGGAGACCGCCAGGGGAGCCGTCGACGCGACGTGCATCGCAACATCACGCGCGAGCGCCTTGAAGTCGTCCGTGTTGGCCACGAAGTCGGTCTCGCAGTTGAGCTCCACGATCACGGCCGTCTTACCGTCGAAGTGCACGTAGCTGCCGATCGTGCCCTCGTTGGCGCTCTTCTCGGCGCGTTTGGCAGCCTTGGAGGCCCCCTTCGCGCGGAGCCAGTCCACGGCCTTCTCGAGGTCCCCGCCGGTCTCCTGCAGGGCCTTCTTGCAGTCCATCATACCCGCGCCCGTCATGTCGCGGAGCTGCTTCACGTCTTTGGCGCTGATCTGCGTCGCTTCTGCCATCGTTGTCTTTCTCTCTCAGCCTGCCGGCGCACGCGGCGCCGCATCGTGAAGAGAGGCGGAGCGGCACGGGGGGGCCCGTGTCCTCAGCCGCCTCTCCTGATCTACCGTTTGTCGTACCGTCGTGGTGGCGCTCCCGAGCCTCGGGAAGCGGCCGACCCGCTACTCGTCGGAGTCGGCGGAGTCGTCGTCGCCCCCGTCGTCCGACCCGTCGTCGGAGTCCTCGCTCCCGTCGTCCCGCAGGTGAGCGGCGATGACCTCCGGCTTCGGTCTACGCTTGCGGCGCGGACGCCTCCGCTGCGGCTTCTCCCGCTCCGTGGTCTCACCGGTCTCGGTCGAATAGGTCGTAGCCTCGAGCTCGTCGATGCGACGCCTGTCGTCCTCCGGGACCTCCCTGCGGGCGATCTCGATGGTGTCGGCGATCGCCTTCGTGATGAGCGCGACCGACCGGATCGCGTCGTCGTTACCGGGCACCGGATAGTCGATGAGGTCCGGATCGGCGTTCGTGTCCATGATCGCGATGATCGGGATGCCGAGCTTGGCTGCTTCCCGGACCGCGATGATCTCCCGCCGCGCATCGACCACGAAGACCGCGCCGGGGAGCCGCCCCATGTCCTTCACGCCTGCGAGGTACTTGTCGAGCTTGGCCCGCTCGCGCTCGAGGAGGAGCCGCTCCTTCTTCGTGTAGAACTCGAAGGCGTTCTCCTCCTGACCGCGCTCCAGCTCACGAAGCCTACGGATCTGCTTCCGGATCGTCTGGAAGTTCGTGAGCATGCCGCCGAGCCAACGCTCGGTGACATAGAAGGAGCCGCTCCTCTGCCCCTCGGCCTCGATGACCGACCGAAGCTGCTTCTTGGTGCACACGAAGAGCACGCGGTCACCGCGAAGGACCACCTCGCGCACGGCCTGTTGGGCCACTTGCAGACGGTCGAGCGTCTTGCGGAGGTCGATGATGTGGATGCCGTTGCGCTCGGCGAAGATGAAAGGCTTCATCTTCGGGTTCCAACGGCGCGTCTGGTGGCCGAAATGGACTCCGGCTTCCAGGAGCTGATCGAGCCGTACGTCGGACATGTAGTTCGTCTTGCGATGTGGGGCCGATGTACGCCCCGGTCAGGATGTTCGATGCGGCCAGGCCGCGATCGATGGAACTCCGTACCTCCGTGGTGCTGCTCAGGGACCCCAGCGGGGCTCCCGCTCTAACGCTTCGAGAACTGGAACCGCTTGCGTGCCTTCGGGCGTCCGGGCTTCTTGCGCTCGACCTGACGTGGATCCCGCGTCAGCATGCCATGCTCGCGCATGAGTGAGCGCTTCTCTTCGTCGTGCCCTACGAGCGCCCGCGCGAGTCCCATGCGGACTGCGTCGGACTGCCCCGTCAGGCCCCCGCCGTTCACCCGCACCGTCACGTCGAACAGTCCTTCGGCCCCGGCCACCTTGAGCGGCTCGGTCACGCGGATCTGATGAGTGCCGCGCGGGAAGTAGTCGTTGAGCTCGCGGCCGTTCACGCTCCACGTCCCCTTGCCGGGAGTGAGGAGCACACGCGCCACCGACCGCTTGCGGCGCCCTACGGCTTGGATCTTCGAGTCTTGTGCCATTTCTCTGTGCGTTTCCTCAGACTTCCAGCGGCTCGGGGCGCTGACCCTGGTGCGGGTGCTCGGCATCCGCGTACACCTTCAGCTTCCGCCCGAGCGAGCGACCCAGAGCGTTCTTCGGGAGCATGCCCTTCACGGCGAGCTCGATCACCCGCTCGGGGTGTGTGTCGAGCATCCGCTGGAAGGGGATGTGCTTCTCGTGACCCATGTATCCGGTGTGCCGGAAGTAGGTCTTCTTCTCGGCCTTCTTCCCCGTGAGCCGCACCTTGCGGGCGTTGATGACCACGACGTGATCGCCCGTGTCGAGGTGTGGCGTGAAGATCGGCTTGTGCTTGCCGCGCAGGACGCGGGCGACTTCCGTCGCCAGACGCCCGAGGGGCTTGTCCCGGGCATCGACGACCCACCAACGGCGGTCGATGTCCTCGGCTTTCGGTGTAATGGTTCGCATGCCCGAACAGGGCTGAAGGCCTCAAGAATAGAGCCACGAATGATATCCGAGACCGCGCGGGGGTGTCAACGTGCCGTCGCCGTGCCGGGCTCGGCCGCCCCGGGGCTCCGGGGGGGGCCCGCTGAAAAGGGCCTAGCGGTACGTTTCGAGGAAGCGGGCCCGTGACGCGTGGCGCAGGCGGACCAACGCCTTCTCCTTGATCTGGCGGACCCGCTCGCGTGTGATGCCCAGGATCGACCCGATCTCCTCCAGGGTCATGGGGTCCTGGTCGTCGAGGCCGAAGTAGAGCCGCAGGATCTTGGCCTCCCGCTCCTTCAACGTCGCCAGCGCCTCCTCGATCGTCGCCTTGAGGGCCTGCTCGTACGTCTCGTCCTCGGGTCCCGGCGAGTACTGGTCGGGGAGGTAGTCGAGGAGCCGGCTGTCCTCGCCGGGCGTCATGGGCGCGTCGAGCGAGAGGTGCGAGTGCGAGATCGCGAGCGTCCGCTCGATCTCCTCGCGCGAAACGTCGAGCTCCTCGGCGATCTCCTCCACCGTCGGCTCCCGGCCGAGCTCCTGGAGCAGGTTCGAGCTGCGGCGCCCGATCCGGTACAGGGCCCCGGCCCGGTTCAGCGGAACGCGGACGATCCGGCTCTGCTCGGCGAGAGCCTGGAGGATCGCCTGGCGGATCCACCAAACCGCGTACGAGATGAACTTGATGCCCTTCGTCTCGTCGAACTTATGGGCGGCTCGGATCAGGCCGAGGTTGCCCTCGTTGATCAGGTCGGAGAGTGGGACGCCCTGGTTCTGGTACTTCTTCGCGACGGAGACGACGAAGCGGAGGTTGGAGCGGACCAGCTTGTTGAGGGCCTCCTCGTCACCCTTGCGGATGAGCTTGGCGAGGCGCCCCTCCTCGGCTCGGTCGATCAGCGGATACTGACTGATCTCCTTGAGATATTGATCGAGTGACCCTTCCCGGGCGGTTCCACGTCGGGATGAGAAGGTCATCTGTGCCAGCGGCACCCGTGTCGAGGATCAGCGTTCGGCTCGATGCGTGTCGGTCACGCCGCCGCACCGGACCGTCGAAACACGGCTAGAATCTCAACGGAAATCGCGTCGCGCAACAGCCCCTCCCCCGACAGACCGCCGTTCGGACCGGCGAGCGCTACCCTGGGGCCTACTTGATGACCGTCCCTAGACGCGACCAGCGCACTCGACGCATCCAGGGGAGCGGCGTAGCCGCGGACGGGATGAAGGAATAGTAGACGAGCCAAGGCTCGCCCCGGATCTCCTCGCGCGACACGAAGCCCCAGTACCGCGAGTCCTCGCTGTTGTCGCGGTTGTCGCCGAGCACGAAGTAGCTGTCCGGCGGCACCACGAGAGGCCCCCAGTTGTCGCGCGTGGGCTGGTACTTCGGCCGGGGGGCCGCGATCAGGTATCCGGATTGCCAGTGCATGTCGGGGTGCACGGTGTCCCCCCGGTCGTCCTCGTGGCGCGCGTACGGCTCGTCGATCGGCACGCCGTTTCGATAGAGCTGCTTGTCGCGCATCTCGAGCGTGTCGTGCGGGACGCCGACCAGCCGCTTCACGTAGTTCTTGTGCGGCTCGTGGGGCGGGTGGAAGACGACTACGTCCCCCCGGGTGGGCTCCTTGAACGCGGCGATGCGCATGTCCGTCCCGGGCACGCGAGAGCCGTAGGCGGCCTTGTTCACCAGGAGGAAGTCACCCACGAGGAGGGTGTTCTCCATGGACGAGGTGGGGATCTTGAAGGCCTCGATGACGAAGGTGCGGATGAGCACGAAGAGCACGACCGCGATCGCGATCGACCGCATCCAGTCACCGATGCCCTTCTGAGGCCGCTGCAGCCGCTCCCGATCCCCTTCGCTCACGCTTCCTCTCGAATTCTCGTGCAGCGCGACCCAGCGGTCGCTTCTCGGGGTACACGGGCCGTCGCGGGCCCGTTCCGAAGTTGCAAGCTTCCGACCCTCGCGCGCGAGGGGTAGCTTCGGGGCACGACCCCGCGGACACCAGGGAGCCGAGCCGAATGACCGACGCGCGCCGACTCAACCCTCTGATGCTCGTCGCCGTCCTCCTCGCGGCTTCCGTCGCGTACGGCTGGATGCGGGGGAGAGCTCCCTCGGCGGCGGCCGCGTGCGACGGCGATGAGCTGGCCTGCGAAGCCGGCGGACCGACGACCTCGGGCGCCGCGAGCCCCGGGTCGAGCGGCTCGGCGTCGTCGGAGGCGCGTACGTTCGCGGCCTCTCAGGTGTGCAACAACGTCGGATACCTGTGCGCCGAGCTCACGACGACAGACCGTATCCGGCTGCGTCGCTGGCGCGACCCCGAGGGCACGCTCGTCGTGCACATCCCGCGCCCCGAGTTCGAGGATGCCGGTGACGCGCTCGCGCTCCAGCAGGCGGCATCGCTCGGAGTACGGGCGTGGAACGGCCAGCCGTTCCAGATCCTCGTGGACCTACAGGGGGACAGGAACGCCCACTTCGCGGTCCGTTGGTTGCGGGGGCTCGGCGGCAATCAGATCGGAGTCGCGCGCACGCAGTGGTCCTCCGCCGAAGGCCTCTCCGTCGTCTCCATCG
The DNA here is from genome assembly GCA_041579355.1 of Longimicrobiales bacterium. GTDB lineage: Bacteria > Gemmatimonadota > Gemmatimonadetes > Longimicrobiales > Gaopeijiaceae > UBA2982. The sequence continues at coordinate 13,311 of JBFGFY010000006.1, forward strand.
ACCTGGCGACCCGCCGGCCCGAGGGATCCTCCCCGGTCGCCGACCCGCGGCAGGTCCGGCTCACGGCGGCGCACGAGATGGGGCACGCTCTGGGCTTGCCGCACAGCGACGCCCCGCGTGACGTGATGTATCCGACGAACACGGCCACGGCGCTCAGCCCGCGCGACTACCGCACCATGGAATCGCTGTACGCTCTGCCCGACGGTGCCGAGATCGTCCGCGACTAGCCGCCCACGGCCACGCGTGCCCCGATGTAGATCTGCCGACCCGGTGCGCGGAACCCCGTCACCTCCTCGTAGGCTTCGTCGAGCACGTTCTCCGCACGCAGCGTGATCGTGAGGTCTGGGAGGGAGGCCGGGCCGGACGCGACCTGCCACTCCCCGCCGAGCGTAAGGAGTACATGGCCCGGCAGCTCCACCCGGCGTGCGGTGAAGGTCGTCGGATCGAAGCTCAGGTCGCCACGGGAGCCCACCCAGGAGAGGCGTGCGAAGAGCCGCCCCCGCGGCGTGACGGGGGCGGCGGCGCGGAGGGCGGCGCCGTGGGCAGGTCGTCGCAGGAGCGCCCCGCCCTCCACGAACGTCGCGTCGGGTCCGCTGTCGAAGCCGGCGTCGTCGACGCGTGTGTCGAGCCAAGTGTAGGAGGCCCCCGTCTCGACGGCACCGACGCGCACGGATGCGTCGACTTCCACGCCGCGCGCGCGCGCAGCGCCGACGTTGTGGTAGTTCGGGCCACCCGGGGCCGGAGGGGTGGAGGTGTATTGAATGAGATCCTGCAGGCTCTGGTGGAAGTAGGTCGCCTGGAGCCGCAGGTCCTCGGTGGGGGTGTGCTCGACGCCGACCTCCCAGGAGCGGGATCGCTCCGGGTCGAGATTCGGATTCCCGACCACGAAGCCGGTCGCGAAGTTCTCGAAGAAGGTCGGCTCCTTGATCGCCGTGCCGATGGAAGCGCGCAGCCGCGTCGTCGGCTCCCCGGGGAGGTGGGCGGAGACGCCGAGCTGCCAGGTCGCGCCGGTACCGAAGCGCTCGTTGTCCTCCACCCGCGTACCGGCGTTGAATGCGACCGGGCCGCGGCGTCCGGTCAAGTGCGCGAAGCCGGCGACGTTGGCACGCTCACTCTCGCTGCGACCGTAGAACGGGCCGAAGGCGCTCGTAGCTTCGCTGAAGGAGCGCTGACGCTCTTCCTCGAGCTCTCCTCCAAGGGTGAACACGGCCTCGCCGAGCATGAGGTTGGCCCGCAACTCGCCGACCGTGCGCCGAAAATGGTCGAGGCTCTGGAAGCCGTCGGCGTCCGACGGGTCGTCGGGTGCGTCGTCGGTGCCGGTGTCGGTCTCGTGCACCGCGACCAGCGCCCGCACCGACACGTGATCCGAAAGCCGCCGGTCGACCGTCAGGCTGGAGAGAGTCTCGTCACCGAACGAGAAGGCGTTGCGGTCCACGAGCCGACCGGAGCCATCCGTCGGAAACTGGAACGTGCGGTCCGTGAGGCGGAGGGAGAGCCCCACGCGCGTGACATCGTCCGGCATGAGGCGGGCGCTGCCGGACAGCACCGTGCTCCGGTGCCGGTTGTTGAAGTCGAGGATGCCGTCGGTCGCGTCGCGCGCGAGCGTCGCCGAGTAGCCGAAGCGGTCGGAGCCTCCCGTGACCTCCGCGGACCATCGCAGGCCGTCGACGGCTTCGTCCCGCGGCTCCGCGTACGACGCAGCTTCCACGGCCGCTGTCACGCGGGGCGCTCCCCGCCCGATTCGGGTGATCACGTGGACGACGCCTGCCATCGCGTCGGAGCCGTAGAGCGCGCTCGACGGACCGCGCACGATCTCGATCCTCTCCACGTTGTCGGTGGTGAGCGTGGCGAAGTCGAAGGATCCACCGGCCTGGTTCACCTGCACGCCGTCCACGAGCACCAGGGTGTGATCGCTCTCCCCGCCCCGCAGGAAGAGAGACGTGAGCGCCCCGAAGGAGCCCGCGCGAGCCACGTCGAGGCCGGCGACCTCTCGCAGCGCCTCCCCGAGAGAGGTGACGCCGGTCGCGCGTAGCTCGTCCCCCTGGAGCACCGTCACGTGACTCGCCACCGCGTCGGCGCTGCGCGGCGTGGGGCTGGCGGTGACCACGAGGCCCTGGAGCGAGAAGGCGTCTTCCTGGCCCGCCGCGCGCGGCGGAGCCACCGCGAGCGCCAGGAGGAAGGCCGAGCAGGAGAGGATAGGGGCGGCGCGCATGGAGGAATCCGGTCCTTTCCCCCACGCGGAGAGCGACCGGGCACGAGCTACCCTGGTCCCAAGCCGCCTCCCCGCGGAGGTGTCAGCGTTGGTCGAGGGTGGGCCACGTCTCCTGGCTCAGGGCCGATCCGCCGCCTTCCCGGGAAGTCCCAGTGGCTGGCCACCCCGTCGGGGGAGCCGTGGCCGATCGTTTCCGAGCGTCGCGCTCGGACCCATCACAGTGGCGGGGCCGCGCCGGACTCTCACCGGCTTCCGTGCCGCCCACCCGCCTGACTTCTTCGTCGCTGCCAAGGTAGGCCGGCGGAAGGGCTACGCAAGGCCCGGCTCAGCCCTCTCGGACGAGCCCGTACTTCTCGATCTTCTTGTACAGGTTGGAGCGCGGCATATCGATCTGGCGGGCCGTCTCGGCCACGTTCCAGTCGTTCTCCCGTAGGCGTTGCAGGATATACGCTCTTTCGGCCCGATCCTTGAAGTCGGAAAACGTCTCGGCCGAGAGAATCTCGGTCCCCACGCCCGGCGCTCCGCCTCGGGCCGTGACGAGCAGGTCCACGTCGTCGACGCGAACGGCGTCACCCGACGAGAGGATCATGAGACGCTCGACCGTGTTGCGGAGCTCCCGGACGTTGCCCGGCCACGGCAGTCCGGCCAACCGCAACACCGCGGCCTCCTCGAACTTCCGAGGCGTCACACCCTCACGGGTCGACATGATATCCGCAAAGTGCTGTACCAACATCGGGATGTCCTCGCGCCGCTCACGGAGCGGTGGGACGTGGATGGGGACGACGTTCAGACGATAGAAGAGATCTTCCCGGAAACTGCCGCCCTCGATCTCGCCCTCGAGGTCCTTGTTGGTGGCGGCGATGACGCGCACGTCCACCTCGATGGCCTTGGAGCCCCCGACCCGCGTCACGACGCCTTCCTCGAGCGCCCGGAGCACCTTGGCCTGCGCCTCGAGGGACATGTCCCCGACCTCGTCGAGGAAGAGCGTGCCACCGTCGGCCTGCTCGAACTTTCCGGCGCGGTCGGCGATCGCCCCGGTAAAGGAACCCTTCATGTGACCGAAGAGGGCCGACTCGATCAGCTCCGAGGGGATCGCGGCGCAGTTCACCTCGATGAAGGCCTGCTCCGCCCTGGCTGACAGTCGGTGGATCGCACGCGCGACCAGCTCCTTTCCGGTCCCGTTCTCGCCCGTGATGAGCACGCGGGCTTCGGTGGGTGAGACCTTCTCGACGCGCTCGAGCACCTGCCGGATGGCGAACGAGTTGCCGACGATCTCGTAGCGGCTCTCGACCTCCCGCTTCAGGGCCTCGACGCTGCGCGTGAGGCCTTTCAGCTCGAGCGCGCGTCGCAGAGTCACGAGCAGGCGGTCGGTGTCGAGGGGCTTCTCGAGGAAGTCGTAGGCGCCCTTGCGGGTGGCCTCGACCGCGGTGTCGATCGTTCCGTGTCCCGAGATCATCACGACCACCGCCTGGGGGTCCTCCTCCCGTATCTTCGCGAGGACGTCCAACCCGTCGAGACCAGGCATCTTCACGTCGAGGAAGGTGACGTCGGGACGGAGCTTCTTGGCCAGCTCGATCCCCGAGTGGCCTTCTTCCGCCGCCGACACCGTGTGCCCCTCGTACTCGAAGAGCTGCACGAGGGCGTCGCGGATTCCCTTCTCGTCGTCGACGACCAGAATGTGCGCGCTCACGAGGCGAGCCTCGCGCTCGACAGCAGCGTGTACCGGGCGCCCGCCTGCGAGACCTGGCTCCTCATGAGATCCAACGTGTTCACCTTCACGTCCCCCGTGAACTCCATCTCCGCGAGCGTCTCGTCGAGGCCTCGGAACGCGCCCGCCCCGTTCTTGTCGTTGGCCCGCCCCAAGGTGACGTGCGGGTGGAAGGCACGCATCTCGGCCTCGAAGCCGACGTCCCCGAGGGCCCATTCCAGGTCCTGCTTGAGGCAGCGCAGCTCAGGGTTCGCCCCGACGCCCAGCCAGATGACGCGAGGCCGGCGAATCGTAGGGAAGGCTCCGAAGCCGGCGAGCTCCGTCGCGAAGCTCTTGGTCGCGGTGGCGACCCCGGAGATCGCGGCCTCGATCTCGGGGAGGCGCTCCCTGCGGACCTCGCCCAGGAACTTCAGGGTGACGTGGAAGTGGTCGGGGTCGAGCCAACGCACCGGGAGCTCGTCGTCCCTCAGGCGACGCGTCGCGCGGTAGATCCGCTGGCGTTCTTTCTTGGGGAGGTTCAGGGCGATGAAGAGCCGCATGGCTACGGGGCCGCTCCCGACCTGCGTCCCTCGGCTGCGCTCTCGGCTGGGCTCACCGGCATGCCCCGACTGCTCGCGGTTCTCGACTCGGAGACGATCACGACGACCGACCCGACGATGATCGCGGCAGCCGCGACGGAACGGAAGGTCAGGGGCTCGTCGGCCAGCCACCAGCCCAGGAAGAGGGCGATGACCGGGTTGACGTAGGCGTAGGTGCCGACCCGAGCGGGCGTCGTGACCCGCAGCAGCCAGACGTAAGCCGAATACGCGATGATCGCCCCGAAGACGATCAGGTACACGAGGGAGAACGCCGACTTGGCCGAGACGTCCGCCACCCGGAAGCCCTGCCACTCGCCGGTGATGAGGGCGAGGGCGCCGAGCAAGGCGCCCCCCGCGATCATCTGCATGGAGACCCACAGCAGGGGACGCGGAGGGGGCGGAGCGTAGCGCAGGTAGAGGGACCCGGCGGCCCACGTCGCGCACCCGCACAGGATCAGGACCGCGCCGAAGAGCTCCATGGCGCTCCCCTGTCCGACACCCGGTGAGCCTCCGAGCAGGGCGACTCCCGCGAATCCCACGAGCAGCCCTACCTGTGCACGACGCGTGGGTCGGGTGCGAGCGCCGAAGAGGTAGTCGAGCAGCACCAGCCAGAGCGGCACCGAGGCGACGATCAGGGCGGCGATGCCCGAGGGGACCCACTGCTCAGCGACCGTGACCGCGCCGTTGCCGCCGCCGAGCATGAGTCCTCCGGCGATCGCCGCCGCCCGCCACTGCCCGCGAGTCGGGGACGGCGTCCCGCGGCCGCGCGACCAGACGTAGAGGAGCCCACCCGCGGTGAGAAACCGGACCGACGCCATCATGAGCGGCGGCATGGTCTCGATGGCCCAGCGGATTCCGAGGTACGTGGAGCCCCAGATCACGTAGACGGCCGCGAACGCAGCCATGACGGGGGCGAGGGCCGGCTCGGTGGAGGGGGTCGCGACCGAGGGGGCCGGGCTGCGGGGGGATGGCATCGCAAAAAACTCACGCCCCACGCGCGTCCTTACAACGGTTGGCGGTCCAGGCTCCGGTACTGGAGCGCCTCGGCGGCGTGCGCCGGCCCCACGTGCTCCGACCCCACCAGATCTGCGATGGTACGAGCGACCTTCTGGATCCGGTGGTACGCTCGGGCCGAGAGCCCCAGGCGGTCGACCGCACCCCGCAGCGCCTCCGCGGCGGGGTGGGAGAGGCGGCACCACCGCCGGATGTCCGTCGGACGCATCTGGCCGTTCGCGTGCACTCCGCACACCCCCTCGAAGCGACGGTGCTGGGCCTCGCGGGCGAGTGTCACCCTCCTGCGCACGGCCTCGCTCGTATCGCCTCCCTGCGGAGCGTCCAGGCTGCCGATCGGGACGGGGGGGACGTGTACGTGCAGGTCGATGCGGTCGAGGAGCGGCCCGGAGACCCTCCCCTGATACCGCGCCACGTGGGTAGGGTCGCAAAGGCAGCGGTCGGTGCCGTCGCCCGCGTACCCACACGGGCACGGATTCATTGCCGCGACGAGCACGAACGACGCGGGGAAGCGCACGGACCCGGCAGCGCGTGCGAGGCGTACCGCGCCCTCCTCGAGAGGCTGGCGCAGAGCTTCCAGGACGTTGCGTCGATACTCGGCGAGCTCGTCGAGGAAGAGCACGCCGTGGTGCGCGAGGCTCATCTCGCCCGGCCTCGGGGGCGTTCCTCCCCCCACGAGCCCGGCGTCGCTGACCGTATGATGCGGGGCCCGGAAGGGGCGCTCGACGAGCAGCGCGCCCCCATCGCGAAGGTGCCCCGCCGCGGAGTGGATGCGCGTCGCCTCGAGGGACTCTGCGAGCGTGAGGGGCGGCAGGATTCCGGGGAGGCGGCGGGCCAGCATCGTCTTGCCGGCCCCCGGCGGACCGATCAGCAGGAGGTTGTGTGCTCCGGCGGCCGCGATCTCGAGGGCCCGCTTGGCGGTGGCCTGGCCCCGCACGTCGGCGAGGTCGAGGCCCGTCGGCGGGCGCCGATCGAACAGGGTGTCGACGTCCACTCGAGTCGGAGCGAGCGTCTCACGTCCGGCGAAGTGTGCGACCACGGCCGCCAGGTCGGGCGCGCCGAGGACTTCGAGGCCCGCCACCACGCCGGCCTCGCGTGCGTTCTCCCGGGGCACGACCAGCGTTCGCACGCCGGCTTCCGCGCAGCGCGACGCGACCGGAAGCGCGCCGGCGACCGGGCGTAGCGAGCCGTCGAGCCCGAGCTCGCCCAGGAAGGCGGAACGCTCGACGGCGTCCGCGGCGACGTGCCCCTCGGCAGCGAGCAGGCCGATCGCGATGGGTAGGTCGAACGCGGTGCCCTCCTTGCGGACGTCGGCCGGGGCGAGGTTCACCGTGATCCGGCGGTGCGGGAGGTCGTAGCCGCTGTTGCGGAGCGCGGCGGTCACGCGCTCGCGACCCTCACGCACCGCACCGTGGGGCAGGCCGACCACCGTGAAAGTCGGGAGCCCCGAGGTGAGGTGCACCTCCACCCGCACGAGGAACGGCTCGACGCCGTGGACGGCCCCGGTGTGGACGTGGGCGAGCATGGCACGAGAGTGACGCCGGAGCGGGGGCGCGGGCATGGCCGCCTGGGCCGGCCCGGGCGCCGAGAACCCCGCTTGTGTCGCCCCGACCCCTCCGGTACCCTATGGCGCCCTTTCACGCAGAGCCCCCCCAAAAAGACAGCCGAGCACGCGCATGAAGGTCGCGGTCCCGAAGGAGATCCGTCCTGGAGAGCGGAGGGTCGCCCTCGTCCCCCAGGGCGTGCAGGCCCTCGCCAAGCTCGGGGCCGAGGTCGTCGTGGAGCGGGGGGCCGGGGAGGCCGCCGGGGTCTCCGACGAGCAGTACCGTGAGGCGGGTGCGAAAGTGGCGCAGACGGCCGCCGAGGCCCTGCGGGACGCCGCACTCGTGCTGCGGGTCAATCCGCCCTCGCTCGCGGATCCGGACGAGCTGGCGCCGCTCGCCAAGGGTGCGATCCTGGTCTCCTTCCTGAGCCCACTCACGAACGGCGCCCTCGTGAGGCGGCTCCGGGACGCCGGGCTCACGGCGATCTCGATGGAGATGGTGCCGCGGATCACCCGCGCTCAGTCGATGGACGCGCTCTCCTCGCAAGCCACCGTCGCCGGCTACAAGGCCGTGCTAATGGCCGCCGAGCACCTGCCGAAGTTCCTGCCGATGTTCACGACCGCGGCCGGTACGATCCGACCCGCCAAGGCGCTCGTGCTGGGCGCGGGTGTCGCCGGTCTCCAGGCCATCGCCACGGCGCGCCGCCTCGGAGCCGTCGTGGAGGCCTTCGACGTGCGGCCCGCGGTCAAGGAGCAGGTGCAGAGCCTCGGTGCGAAGTTCCTCGAGGCCGAGCACGAGGTGACCGCGGAAGGCGAGGGCGGCTACGCCAAGGAGCTTTCCGAAGAGCAGCACCGCAGGGAGCTCGAGCTCATCGGCAAAGCGATCGTGGACGCGGACATCGTGATCACGACCGCGCAGATCCCCGGACGGGACGCGCCGCTCCTGATCACGGACGAGATGCTCGCCAAGATGCGCCCCGGCTCGGTCATCGTCGACCTCGCCTGCGAGAGCGGCGGGAACTGCGCGCGCACGCGCGCCGGCGAGACGGTCACCGTGAACGGTGTGCAGGTCCTCGGCCCGACCAACCTGCCGGCGACCGTACCCGTGCACGCCAGCCAGATGTACTCCAAGAACATCACGACGCTCGTCAGCGAGTTCCTCTCCGAGGGTGCGCTGACACTCGACTTCGAGAACGACGTGATCGGCCCGGCCACCGTGACGCACGCCGGGGAAGTCCGCAACGAGCGGATCCGTGAGGCGCTCGGGAGTTGAGCGCCCGAATGATGCCACTTCGACCTCACACGCCTCGGGAGAGCCCATGGGCGAGCTGATGATCGGCCTCTACGTCTTCGTGCTGGCCACGCTGGCCGGTCGCGAGGTGATCACGAAGGTCCCCCCGACCCTGCACACGCCGTTGATGTCCGGCGCGAACGCGATCTCGGGGATCGCCATCGTGGGCGCGATCGTCGTGGCCGGGCGGGCCGAGGGAACCCTGCAGACGGTGCTCGGCGTCGCGGCGGTCGCCATGGCGATGATCAACGTGATCGGTGGCTTCCTCGTCACGGATCGCATGCTCGGCATGTTCCGCAAGCGGTAGGGAGACACGCCGAACATGAACCTCGAGATCATCGTCGAGATCACCTACCTCCTGTCGGCGATCCTCTTCGTCGTCGGCCTCAAGCGGCTCCAGTCACCGGCCACCGCACGGGCCGGCAACGCGCTCGCCGCGTTCGCGATGTTGCTGGCCATCCTGGCGACCGTGGTCGATGCGGAGATCCTGTCGTGGACGGGCATCCTGATCGGCGTGGCGCTCGGCAGCGCGATCGGCGGCCTCGCCGCCCGGCTCGTGCAGATGACGGCGATGCCCCAGATGGTCGGCATCTTCAACGGGTTCGGGGGGGGCGCGTCCGCCCTCGTCGCCGTCGCCGAGTTCGTGGCTGCTCCTGGCGTGGGTGCCGGGACGACGGGCGTGACGATCCTGCTCGGCACGCTCATCGGCGGCGTCACCTTCTCCGGCTCCTTCATCGCGTTCGCGAAGCTGCAGGAGCTGATGACCGGCAACCCGATCACGTTCCCGGGCCAGAACTTCCTCAACGCCCTGCTCCTGCTGGGCGCGGTCGCCGTCGGTGCCATGGCGCTCGGCGTGGGAGGAGCGGATCCGCTCCTCCTCTTCTGGATCTTCTGCGCGGTCGCCCTCGTGCTCGGCGTCCTGCTCGTGATCCCCATCGGCGGCGCGGACATGCCCGTCGTCATCTCGCTGCTCAACTCCTACTCCGGACTCGCGGCGAGCGCAGCGGGCTTCGTGATCGGCAACATGGTGCTGATCATCTCGGGTGCGCTGGTCGGTGCGGCGGGCCTCATCCTCACGCAGCTCATGTGCAAGGGGATGAATCGCTCGCTCGCCAACGTCGCGTTCGGCGGCTTTGGCGGCTCCGCCGGAGTCGATCGGTCGCTCATCGGGAAGCGACCCGTGCGCGAGACGGACGCGGACGGTGCCGCTGCGGAGCTCGGCTACGTCAACTCGGTGGTGGTCGTGCCCGGATACGGGCTCGCGGTCGCGCAGGCGCAGCACGAGCTGCGGAAGGTCGGGGACCTCCTCAAGGAGCGCGGGGTGGACGTGAAGTACGCGATCCATCCGGTCGCGGGACGCATGCCCGGGCACATGAACGTGCTGCTGGCCGAGGCCGACGTGAGCTACGACAGGCTCTTCGATCTCGACGAGATCAACGACGACTTCGGGAATACCGACGCGGTTCTCATCGTCGGTGCCAACGACGTCGTGAACCCCGCGGCCCGCGACCCGAAGTCGGTCATAGCGGGGATGCCGATCCTGGACGTCGACAGAGCCCGCCGCGTGATCGTCATGAAGCGCAGCCTTTCGCCCGGCTTCGCAGGCATCGACAACGACCTGTTCTACATGGACAACACCCTCATGTTCTTCGGGGACGCGAAGGCGTCCATGTCCGACCTCGTGAAGGCCGTGCGGGAGCTCGCCTGAGGCGGAAGTAGTGAGCGCGCGAGGCCCGGAGCCCATGCTCGGCTTCAAGCAGATCCAGGTCGTCTGGCTCGGCCTGGTGGCCGGGCTCGGCGCGTATACCTGCACGGCGTACGTCCTACTCGCGCTCGCGGGCGTCGAGCTCGCATTGGTTCCGCCAGCAGTGATGCCCTACGTGGCGGCTGGAGCCGTCGCGCTCATGCTCGCCGGGGTGAGCCTGAAGGGCCGCATGGTGGCGATGATCCCGAGCGGGCTGGAGCCGGCACAGCGGCTCGAGCGCTACACCACCGCGGTCGTGGTCGGGCTCGCGCTGGTCGAGGGAGGAGGCGTCCTGGTGCTCACCCTCTCGCTCCTCGCCGGCACGTCCTCGTGGGCGCTGATCGGTGGCGGCTTGGGGGTCGCGATGCTCGTCTGGAGCCGGCCCCGGCGAGAGGAGGCCGCGGGAGCTCCCTAGGCGTCGGCCCCGCTCGGCGTCGAGCTCCAACCCTTCACGACCGCATCCGGGTGCGTCTCACCCGGACCGATGACGGACTCGAGCTCCTCGCGGATGAGGGCCAGCTGCACGTCGGCCTCGAGCACGATCTGATCCGCCGTCATCGCAGGCACGTCGGCGTCTCCCAAGAGCTGGAAGAACATCGCGTCGGTGTGCCCGACGCTCGCGTGTGTGACGCCCCGGTCGACGAGCCCATTGAGGCGTAGCGCCTCGCGCAGCGTGGGTGCTCCGCCGACCAACGGATCCTGGTAGAGGTCCCGGATGACGAGCGACCGCAGGATCTGGAACTCCTCGATCACCTCCCCCGCCGCGAGCCCACGCTTCGCCGCCACGGTCCCGAACAGCTCACAAGCGCGGGCCCAGAGCGCCTGCAGATGCACGGCGTGGCGGCCGAGCAGCCAGGGCAACATCGAGGTGAGCTGGAGGACCTGACGGGCCACGACCTCGTCGACCACCGTCGCATGCCCCATGCCGCGGACGCGGATCTCGGCCGCCCACTCCTCGGCGAGACGCAGGACCCGACTCTCGAGCCAGGACGCGATCTCGGAGTGCGCCGGAGGGGCCGCCTTGTGCGCGCCCTTGGCGGGCGGCTGCGGCTCGACCTGAGGGATGGGCTGATCGCGGGGGGGTTTTGGCATCTCTTTTCTAAGATGTCTCCAGCGGCGCCCAGGTTCCAGCTTCTTCTCGCCGCCACGCCGCCCAGCTCTCGAGCGTCACGGAAACACGTGTTCCCTCACCGTGCACGCTCTCCACCTCGACCCCGCCGCCCCAGGAGCGCACGAGCCGCTGCACGATCGCGAGGCCGAGCCCCGTGCCGGTCGAGCGCGTGCTGAATTGCGGCTCGAAGATTCGGGGGAGCACGTGCTCGGGGATCCCGGACCCGTCGTCCACCACGGACACGATGACCGTCCCCTCGCCCCGGCGGGCCTCGATGAGCACCCGCTCGCCCCCGGCCAGGCGCGCGTTCTCCAGGAGGTTGACCAGGACCTCCTTGAGCTCGGAGGCGCGGGCCACGACCGTCGGCAGCCCTCGCTCCACGTCCTGGTCGAAGCGCACGCGCGCTGCAGAGCCTCCATAGAGCGCCATCACCTCGTCGACGACGTCGGGCACGGAGACCTCGGCAAGCGGAGCCACGTTCTCGCCCGGGGCGCCGAACCTGGAGAAGCTCTGTGCGATGGCCGCGAGGCGCTCGATCTCCGCGAGCATCGCGTCCGCGTTCCGGATCAGGATCGCCTCGAAGTCGGGGTGGCCGTCCTCCCACGCCCGCCGCACGTGCTGGACGCTCAGCTTGATGGGTGTGAGGGGGTTCTTCACCTCGTGCGCCACCTGGCGTGCCATCTGCCCCCAGGCCAGGACGCGCTCCGCCCGTAGCTCGTCGGTCACGTCGTCGAGCGCCATGACCACCCCACGCCGCGTCCCGAAGCTACCGAGCCGTCGCACCCGCACCCGCACCCGCCGGTCCCCGGCTTGGAACTCGACGTCCGCTTCTTCTTTGTTGCCGTCGAGGAAGGCCGTGAGCCAGGGGATGAGCGACTCCGCGAGGGGCCCGCCGTCCGGAAGCGTGCGCCCGACGACCAGCTCTCCGCCCAGCAGCACCTCGGCGCGGGGATTCGCGAGCGTCACCCGCCCGATCGCGTCGAGCGCGACCATGCCCACCGCGGCTTCGTCCATGATGAGCTGCGTCCGGCGCGACGTACGGACGAGCTGTCGCCGCGCCCTGCGGACCCTGCCGACCATGCGGTTGAAGGCGCGGAAGACGGCGCCGAACTCGTCCGCGCGGTCGGACGGCAGCCGCTGACCCAGGTCACCGGCACCCACGCTCTCCGAAGCGATGAGCAGGGCCTGGATGGGCCGGGTGAGGGCGCGGCCAGCGAGCATGGCGAGCGCCGCAGACAAGAGCGCGCCGAGCATGACGACGAAGCCGAGGAGCTCGATGAGGTCCGTGGTCTGCAGCGCCGTGCTGCCGGCCTCGAGAGGCACCTGCGCGCCCAGGATGTCTCCGTCCGGGAGGCGACGGTAGGCCGTCACGTACTCCCAGCGCCCCACGGAGGTCTCGGTGAAGCGCGAGACGACCTCGCGGCCGCTCAGCACCTGGTGCACGGGGTACGGCACCCAGCCCTCGTAGAGCCCGAGCTCGACGAGCTCCTCCACCGAGCCTTCTCGCAGCTCCCCCTCTCGGTACTCGACGAGCTCCGCGCCGACCTGCCGGGCGAGCCGGTCCATCTGGCCACCGTAGGTGCGGTACCACCCGACGGCGTCCTCGCCGACGCGGTCCGCGATCACCTGGGCCGAGCGTCGTGACGCCTGGCCGAGCGTCCGGTAGGCCACCGTCCCGAAGACGGCGTTCGCGATCGTGAAGAAGCCGAAGAGCGCGAGCGTCACCCGGGCGCGGAAGGAGATCGTGAGCCGGCCGAGGCGAACGGACCGGCGCCCGAGGTCGCGCACCAGGGCTTGGCCCAGCAGCCAGAAGGAAACGAATAGCGTGAGGTTCAGTGCCAGCAGCAGCGTCGCGCGTGCCGCAGCCAGCACCGGGCCCGGCAGCGTGACCAGGTAGTGCGCGTGATAGGCGGTCCCGTTCGCGAACTCGAGCGTCGTCTCGGCCTGCCAGCCCTCCGTCGTGCGCAACCAGACCAGATCGGGTGTCTCGTGCGACTCGCCCGCGAACAGCGGGATCACGGTCAGCCGGTCGGCCGATCCCGACCCGGCGCTCTGCAGGAGCGGCCCCAGCCCGGTGCGGGCCGTGCTCTCCACGAAGGGGGGCGCGACCACGGAGACCACCTCCTCGCCGGCGAGACGGACGGTGAGGATGTACCGTGCGTCGTCGCGATCGAGCTGCGTCAGGCGCGTGCCCCCTCCGGCCCAAGCGTCGGCGAGGAGGCCACCGAGCGGGGCAGGCTCGCCCTCGACACCCACGCGCAATCCTTCTCCGGGTGAGCCATCCCGCCGCCAGACCTGGAGCCACACCGGGTGCCCGAGGTCCGCGAGGCCGCTCGATCGCCAGCCATGGTAGAGGAGGCTCACGTCGTCGCTCCCGCCGCGGTCGAGCGAGTCCGCCAGGGAGGCGAAGCGCACGAGCGCCCGCTCGAGCGCCGGATCGTCCGGGGCCGAGAGGGCTCGCAGGCGCTCCTCGCCCACGACGCGACGGGCCTCCACGCGGTGCCCCCATGCGACCGGGATCGCGGCCGAGCTGCCGAGCGCGACGCCGAGCCCCCAGGCTACGAGGGAGCGCCGCCAACCCTCCCACGCCGCGGCCCCCACGGTCGCGAGGCCGACCGGCACGCCCCAGAGCGCCGTCCACCAGAGCGGATGCTCCGCTGTCCGCTGAACCCACACCGCCCCCCCCGCCCCGAGGACGAGGCCGAGCGTGACGGCGGCGAGCGCGGCCCACTCCGAGCGCTCGGTGGTGCGGGACAGGGAGACGAGGCCCCCCGCCACGATCGATAGGATCGCTGCGAGGCCGATCTGGTAGCCCACGAAGACGAGGCCGTCCCCGGCCAGCGCGCCCGGCTGCACTCCCCGCGCGACCCACAGCAGGAGCAGTGGAAACGCCGCGGCCGTGGCGAGGCCCGCACCCCAAGCACGGAGCGCGAGGCGCGGTCTGGGGAGCACGCTGACAAGGGTGAAGGCCGCGACACACACGAGCACCCACCGCCCGAGCGACATGGGGAGCGGCCCGGGCAACTCGAAGTTGGCCGAATCGAAGGCCGGCGCGAACGCCGTCAAGTGGTCGAGCGGCATCCACGCCGCGAGCAAGAGCAGAGCGGCTGCGGCAACCGTCGTGCCCGCGCGACGGCGTGGGCCTCCTGCGGCGAGTAGAAGCCAGGTCGCCAGGAGGAGGACCGCGAGCGCTCCGCTCCTCCGGTCCATGATCTGCTCGGCCCGCTCCATCCGATCGGGTCGGTCGACCACGACGCTCAGGATGCGGGCGCGCTCCCCCACGAGGTCCCAGACGACGCCCTCCCACGGCGCCGGGTCCTCTTCGGTGATGCGAATACGCTCCCCCGTCCGGGCGTAGAACGCCGTCGCGAAGTCACCCATGTCGGCGCCCAAGCTCTCTGGCAGCGCCGACCGGAGGAGGTGCGCCGCCACTGCCACGCTGCCGTCGGGCGCGACCGCGGTCGTGTAGAGGTAGCCGAAGAGCGGGAGATCGTGGTACGCATCGACGTCGGCCCCGACCTGGACGTCCTCCGGGACGCGTCCCCGGTGTACCCCGTCCCATAGCCGCAACGTGCCGGCCGGGGAGTAGAGAGCGAGCGCGGACGGTGCGTACCGGACACGCAGCCCGCGCAGGACGCCCACCTCCAGCGAGCCGCCCGACTTCGTCCACGCGTCGGCGAGCTGAGTCGTCGCCGCGCGACCGGCTTGGACGCGGCGGTCGAGCTCCTCCCCGAGCATGCCCCCCACGACGGTGTCACGCTGTGCCCAGTAGGCGTCGAAGTCGGAGAGGACGCGGTCGACCTGCCGGTGCGCGAAGAAGCCGACGACGATGGCGGCGACGAGCAGCACAGAGCCGAGAGCCCACACCCAGCCCCGCGCCCGCACCCCCCAGAGGATGGATGCACCGACCCCGAGCGTCGCGACGAGGAGCGAGATCGTGCTCGGGGAGGAGGTCCAGAGGCCCAGCGCGGCGATGGAGAGCCACGGCCCGAGCCAGCCCGCTGCCGCGGTGACGCGCGCGAGGGTGTCGCTCCTGCTCCTGTCGTCTGACTTCTGCTGGGCGTCGGCTGGAGGCACTGCCTCGTCCCCCGTGGGTTGCGAGACACTGCAAGATACGGCGGCCGCCCGCGGGAGGGTCCCCCGGCGTGCCCGGGGTCATTCGCTTCGAGGCTACTCCGAACCGAAGACACGAGGTGGTGTAGGACACCGCCATGAGATCCCGCGCCCTCGTGGCCGCCCCGGCAGCCGCCCTCGCAGCCGCCCTCGCGGCCGCCCTCGCGGCCGCCGTGCTCGGCCCCTCGCAGGCCCTCGCGCAGGGAGTCGTCGTCGATCAGGGTCGCTTCACGATCACCTCGGCCGGCCGCTTGGCGGGCGTCGAGGAGTTCACGATCCGTCGGGCGGGCCTGGGCGGCGACGCCGCCATCTTCGCCAATGGGACCGTGACGCTCACCCGGGACCGAAGGCAGCAGGAGATCCGTCCCCTGCTGCGCGCCACACCTCCGGACGGCTTCACCAGCCAGTACCAGGTCCAGGTGACGGGCGTCGACGCGCTCGATCTACGCCTGCGACGGGCACAGCGCCGCTTCGTGGCGGTTCTCCAGTCGGAGCTGGGTGAGGAGCAGCGCGAGTTCCCGGCCGAGACGGAGACGCGCGTCCTCGATCTCGACGTCGCGCACCACTACTACTTCCTGCGCGACCTGCGCGCCGGGACCCTCGCTCCGATCCTCGAGCCTCGGCTTCGCACCCACACACAGCTCGAAGTCGGGGCCGCCACCGAAGAGGAGCTGCGGCTCGGTCAGTCCGTGGTGGCTGCGCGACGGGTCGAGCTCACCGCCGGAGACGACCGCCGGATCGTCTGGTACGACCGTCTGGGCCGCGTCCTGCGCGTCGAGATCCCCGCTCGCGGTTACGTCGCCGAGCGCGTCGACCTCCTGCGCTGAACGACCCGGCGTCGGCCGCTCCGACGCACTCCCCACCGCATCACCAGCGCGGCCGCTGCGTCGGGGTCCCGTTCCCGGCGGGCAGGGAGACGAGTACGGACGTGCCCCGGCCCAGTTCGCTGCTCACGTCGATTGCTCCGCCGTGGGCTTCCGCGATACGCTTGGCCAGGCTGAGGCCGATGCCGTAGCCCCCCGTCTCTCGGCTCCGCGAGCGGTCCACGCGGTAGAAGGGCTCGAAGACGTAGGCCAGGTCGTCGCTCGCGATCCCGACGCCCCGATCGTGGAAGCCGATCGTGATCGCCCCCTCTCCTCGGTCCAGGACCACACGCACCGGCGGCCCGTCGGCGCGTGAGTACTTGATCGCGTTCGAGAGCACGTTCTTGACCAGGATTCGGATGCGCTCCCGGTCGACGTCGGCGTGCAGGGGCTCGTCGGCGCCCTCGAGGAGCACCCTGGGAAACTCCCCTCCGATTGCGGTCACGGTCTCGCGGAGGAGCGCGGCGAGGTCGGTGGGCGCCCGCGCCAGCCCTCCGTGGGGGCTGTCGAGGCGCTCGGTCTCGAGGAGCTCGGCGATCATCGCCTCCACCTCCTCGATGTCCTCCACCACGCTCCGCTTTCCAGCCGAATCGGGGAGCATCTCGAGCGCTACGCGCATGCGCGTGAGCGGCGAGCGGAGCTCGTGACTCACGTCGAGGAGCAGCTGATCCCGCGCGCGGATCCGCTGCCGCACGGCCCTCGCCATCGCGTTGAAGGATTCGATGAGCCGGCCCAGCTCGTCCGTGCGACGCGTGGGCATCTCCACGTCCAGATCGCCCATGCGGAGGCGGTCCACGCCCTCGCTCAGGACTCGGACCGGGCGCAGCAGCCGCCGCATGAGCAGGTAGGCGCCGAGGAGGACGGCGAGCATGAACAGGGCGTCCAGCACGTCTTCCGTCACGCTTCCCGACCCCAGCGCGGTGCGCCCGGCCTGGAGCGACATCAGGTAGCGGTGCTCCCCCCTGACCAAGAGGGCGCTGACGCCGAGGCCCCTTTCGATGCCGGCCCGCGCGCTCGCCTCGCCCGGCCAGGGCGGCAGGTCGACGTCCGTGAACTCCGGGAAGCCCGGATCGCTCGTCCAGACCAGTCCGGGGCCCTCGATGCGCATGCCGATGCCGAGACGCTCCGTGACGGCGCGCGCCGCGGCCGTGTCCGGGGGCTCTGGAAGCTCGTCGAGAACGAAACGGGCATAGTTGATCGCCGTCGTCTGGACGGAAGCGCGCTCGCGCTCCCAGTCGAAGAGCCAGAACGTGAGCACGAAGTAGG
Organism: Longimicrobiales bacterium; assembly: GCA_041579355.1. GTDB lineage: Bacteria > Gemmatimonadota > Gemmatimonadetes > Longimicrobiales > Gaopeijiaceae > UBA2982. The sequence goes on from JBFGFY010000006.1 coordinate 30,751, forward strand.
CGCCCAGTGCGGTGACCGCGCCCACGAACACCAAGAGGATCTTGAGGAAGAGCGCGCTCCGCACCCGCCCCAGGAGTTCGATCCTCATGCGTCGGGCACTCCCACGAACGCGTAGCCGGCGCCGCGCACGGTGCGCACGTAACGGGGCTGCTTCGGGTCGTCGTCGAGCTTCTGGCGCAGGCGACTCACGAGCACGTCGATGGAACGGTCGAAGGCGTCCCAGGACTCGCCCTTCACACCGTCGAGGATGCTCGTCCGTGAGAGCACTCGACCTCGACTACGGATGAGCAGCTCGAGGAGGTCGAACTCGGCGGTCGTGAGCGGCACCGGCTCTCCATCGAGATAGACCGCGCGCCTCTCCGGATCGACCCGCAGCGCACCGAAGGACCAACCCTCCTCGTGTGTGCGTCCACGGCGCAGGATCGCCTGGATCCGGGCGACCAGCTCCCGGGGCTCGAAGGGCTTCGGCATGTAGTCGTCCGCGCCGAGCTCGAGACCCACGACCCGGTCCGTCACTTCGCCCCGTGCGGTCAGCATGATGATCGGCACGTCCGAGCTACGTCGGATGGAGCGGCAAATGTCGAAGCCGGACATCCCCGGGAGCATCAAGTCCAGCACGACGATGTCGGGCTGCACGCTTCGTAGGAGTGGCAACCCAGCGTCGCCGCTCTGAGCGGTGTGCACGTCGAAGCCGGCGCCACCGAGGTACTCCGAGAGGAGACCACAGAGCTTCCTGTCGTCGTCGATGACGAGAACTCGTGCCTGCATGACGTGACCTTCGCGTGCCCGTCTTACCGGAGTGTGTCTCGCGGGTTACCGATTGTTTCGCCCCGTGGGCCCCACACCGACCGGGCCCGGGGGCGGCCTAGCACCCCAGGGCGGGCAACAATCTGTAACACGCGCAACATCGGCGAGAAACGTCCTCCGGCGAGCTTGGCCCGGTCACCTTCACCAGGGAGCGGGTCATGAGACATGCCAGAATGAAGATCATGGGTGTGGCGTTCGTAGTCGCCCTGTCGGCGGCCGCGGGGCTGCCGGGTCACGCGAGCGCGCAGTCCCAGCTCGACGTCGCCCAAGCACAGGCGTTCCTTGGAAAGTGGGTCATCTCGATGCAGACCGACTTCGGGCCTTTCAGCATGAACCTCGACCTGGCCGACCAGGGCGGTAAGGTCGCGGGCAGCGTCGGGGCACCGGAGATGGGTGGCATGCAGAGCGTGACCGACATTTCCCGCTCGGGTGAGACCCTCGTCCTCAAGTTCACGTCGAGCGCGCAGGGCCAGGTCTTCGACGTCTCCCTGGCTCTCGTCCCGAACGGGGAGGCGCTCGCCGTGCTCTTCGACGTCGGCGCGGGGCAGTTCTCGGCGAGCGGCGTCGCGACCCGCGCTGCGAGCTGAGGGCGCCTTGGACCACGGAAGCCGCACGTTAGCTTTCGAAACCGCGCCCCCGCAGGGGGCGTACGTGCTCAAGCCTACTTAGAATGGATCGTTCCCGAAGCACCGCGAGAGAGATGACGCGACTCGCCTCGGCTCTCAGCCTGAGCACCCTCCTCTGCGCCGCCGGGGCTGTCGCGCAGGAAGCCGTCCCGCCACGGCTCTCCATCCAGCAGGCCGTCGAGATCGCCCGCGCGGGCAACCCGGCGTATCGACAGTCCCGCAACGACGCCGTGCTCGCCGACTGGAACGTGCGGCAGGCGTACGGACAGCTCCTGCCGCAGGCCACGGCGAGCGCGGGCGTACAATGGCAGGGCGCCGGGGAGCAGCAGTTCGGGAGTCTCACGCTCGGCGACCTCGGGTTCTCGAACCAGCCGTCGTATTACTTCTCCAACTACCGGCTCGGGCTGAGCTACTACCTGGACTGGGCGACGCTGAAGGGCCCGGCCCAGGCGCGCGCGGACCGCGAGGTCACCGGCGCCCAGATTGCTCTCGCCGGAGCGTCGCTCGAGGCGCAGGTCACGGACGCCTACGTGGAGGCGCTCCGCCAGCAGGAGGCCCTGCGGATCGCCCAGGTCCAGCTGGAGAACGCCGAGTACAACCTCCGACTCGCTCAGGCCCAGCTCGAGGTCGGAGCGGTCACCGGGATCGACGTCGGGCAGGCCGAGGTGCAGGTGGGCCGGTCCTCCGTGCAGGTCCTCCAGGCCCGCAACGGGCTGGCCACGGCACGCATGCGGCTCCTCCAACAGCTCGGGCAGCCCATGGGCCAGGACTTCGAGCTCACAACCACGTTCGAGCTGACCCAGCCGCGGTGGACCGAGGTCGAGCTCGAGGCGATGGCGCTCGCGCAGAACCCCACGCTCCGCCAGCGCCGTCGTGCCCGCGAGTCGGCGGACATCGGCGTGAGCAGCGCGCGGTCCTCGTACTTCCCGAGCCTGACAGTCTCCACGGGGTGGAGCGGATTCACCCGCGAGGCGAGCAGCACGGACTTCCAGATCGCGCAGGCGCAGGCGCAGGTGACGAGCAGCATCGCGCAATGCGTCGCCACCAACGACCTCTATTCAAGACTCAACCCTCCCCTCCCTCCGCTCGACTGCTCACGGTTCGCCTTCACCGACGCGCAGCGCCAGCGGATCATCGATCAGAACAACCAGTTCCCCTTCGGATTCGAGCGCTCTCCCCCCACCCTCTCCCTACAGCTCAGCGTGCCCATCTTCTCGGGCCTGACGAGGCAGCGGAACCTCGAAGCCGCCCGGCTGCAGAGACAGGACATGGTCGAGCAGGTGCGGGAACAGGAGATCGCACTCTCCGCCGACATCGCGATCGGCGTCGCCAACGTGCGGACCGCGTACGAGATCGCCCTGCTGGAAGAGAGGAACCGCGCGCTCGCCGAGCAGCAGCTCTCGCTCGCCCGCGAGCGCTATCAGCTCGGTGAGATCACTTTCGTGGACCTGGTCGCCGCCCAGACGGTGCTCGCCCAGGCCGAATCCGACCGCCTGAACGCGGTCTACGCCTATCACGACCTCGTCACCTCGCTGGAAGCGTTGGTCGGCGGGTCGCTGCGAGACTGACGGAGACCGCCAACGAGATGAATACTCGAGCGAAGATCCTCATTGCCGTGATCGTGATCGCGGTGCTCGGCGCTGCGGCCGCGCTCTCCGTGCAGAACTCCCGGCGACAGGGGATCGAGGTGCGCGTGGAGGAGATCGCGAAGCGCGACCTCGAGTCGATCGTCACGGCGAGCGGCAACATTCGAGCCCGACGCACCGTCGACATCAGCTCGGACGTTTCGGCGCGGGTGCAGACCCTCTACGTGGACGAGGGCGACGACGTCCGCCGTGGTCAGGTGCTGCTCCGACTCGAGCCCGACCAGTACCAGGCGTCGGTGTCCCGGAGCGAGGCGGCCTTGGCCCAGGCCGAGGCACAACGGACCCAACAGGAGGCCAACCTCATCCGCACACGCCGCGACCTGGAGAGGGCCCTCGCGCTGCGGTCGCGTGACTCCCTCATGGTGAGCCGCCAACAGGTCGACGACGCCCAGACGAACCTCGAGGTCGCGCAGGCCACGCTCTCGTCGGCGGAGCACGGCGTCGCGCAGTCGCGGGCCGCACTCGACGAGGCGCGCGACCAGCTCGCCAAGACGATCTTCACGGCCCCGATGGACGGGAAGGTGACCCGCCTCAACGTCGAGGAAGGCGAGACCGTGATCATCGGGACGATGAACAACCCAGGGAGCCTGGTGCTGACGATCTCGGACCTCTCGGTCATCGAGGCCGTGGTGCAGGTCGACGAAACCGACGTATCGAGGATCACTCTCGGCGACAGCGCCACCGTGCGGATCGACGCGTTCCCGGCGCGCACGTTCGTGGGTCGGGTGAGCCGCATCGGAAACTCGGCCATCACGGCACCGTCGCAGCAGACCACGGGACAACAGGCCGCGATCGACTTCGAGGTCGTCCTCACCCTCGATCCTACCGACGCGCCGCTCCGCCCGGACCTGTCGGCCACGGCGGACATCGTCGTCGAGCAACGCGTGGACGCCCTCTCCGTGCCGATCATCGCGATGACCGTCCGCGAGGACACCACCTCCGCCGTCGCCGTGCGCGGCGACCGGCGGCAGCGCCGCGACATCGAGGGCGTGTTCACGGTGAGCGGCGGCCGCGTGACCTTCACGCCGGTCGAGCTGGGCATTGCCGGGCGGGAGTACTTCGAGGTCCTCTCGGGGCTGGCGACGGGAGACACGGTCGTGGCCGGACCGTACCAGCGCATCCGGCAGCTCCGCGACGGCGACGCCATACGCCCCATGGCGGACGACGCCACCGGGAGCTAGGAAGGAAGCGTGCAGATCTGGGAGGGAGTGTCGCTCGCGTTCCAGCAGATCCGCACCGAGAAGCTGAAGAGCTTCTTCTCGCTGTTGGGTGTCATCCTCGGCGTGATGTTCCTGATCGTGGTCGTGACGGTGGTGGAGGGCCTGGACCGCTACGTGCGCGAGGACTTCACCTCGCAGGTCTTCGGCGTGAACACGGTGACGCTCCGGCGCTGGGAGGAGATCAGCGTCAACACGAGCGACGAGCAGCGGCGTGAGCGGCAGCGCCGCCCTCGCCTCTACTACGCCGACGCGGAGGCGGTGAGGCAGCAGCTCACGATTCCGGCGAGGATCGCGGTCGAGAACCGCGCCAGCGTCACTGCCATCGGCGACAACGGGCGGGCCGTTCGTGGAGTCCAGCTCACCGGCGCGACGCCCGAGATCTTCCAGATCCGCGACCTCGAGCTCGCCGAGGGCCGCGTCTTCACGCCGCAGGAGGCCGAGGCAGGCTCCCCGGTGGCCGTGATCGGGTGGGAAACCGCAGACGTGATCTTCCAGGACGGCGTCGCGCTGGGGCGCACGCTCCGGCTCGACGGCTTCCCTTATCGGGTGATCGGGGTGCTGGCCGAGCGCGGGTCGCTCTTCGGGCAATCCCTCGACAACCTGGCCATCGCGCCCGCGCGCTCTCCCATCCAGTCGGTGACCGCCCCGCGCGGCGTTGTCGAGAACGTCATCATCCAGGCCGAGGACCCGGACCGGCTCCGCGACATCCAGATGGAGGTCGAGGGGATCATGCGGGTCCGCCGTCAGCTTCGGCCCGCCGAGGAGGCGAACTTCTCGCTGGAGACCGCCGAGCAGGCGATCAGCTTCTGGAACAACATCTCGCGCATCTTGTTCACGGTGCTCCCGATGTTCGTGTCGATCGCCTTGGTCGTGGGTGGCATCGTGATCATGAACATCATGCTCGTGTCCGTCATGGAGCGGACCCGCGAGATCGGCGTCCGCAAGGCGATCGGGGCACGTCGCAGGGATATTCTCACGCAGGTGCTCATCGAGTCGGCGACGCTGTCGACGGTCGGCGCCGTGTTCGGCGTTCTGGTCGGGCTGGGCATAGCGAGCCTCATAGCCTCGGTCTCGCCGATCCCAGCGGCCGTCGCCCCGCGCTGGATCGCTCTCGGCGTGGCCCTCGGCACGACCGTGGGCATCGTGGCCGGCGTCTACCCAGCGTCGCAGGGGTCCAAGCTCGACCCGGTGGACGCGCTCCGCTATGAGTGACGTGCGACCCCCGGCGGCGGAACCCGAGCGGGCGCAGGGCGCCAGCGGCTACGCGGCGGTGACCGAAGGCCTGTCGATCGCCTGGGACGCCCTCAGGGCCAACAAGGTGCGCTCCTCGCTGACGATCCTCGGGGTCGCGGTCGGCGTGTCGGTCGTGGTCGCGATCGCGGCGCTCATCACCGGGCTGCGGACGAGCGTGATGGAGGCCTTCGAGTCGGCCGGGCCGAACAACTTCGTCGTTACGCGCATCGACTTCACCGCGGTCCAGGTGGTCAACGTCGGCAACGACCGCCCGCCCTGGTGGAACCGCCCGGAGATCGACCCGGAGGAGGCGCGGCGCATCGAGAGCCTCCCGTCCGTAGCGGAAGCCCTCTATTTCTTCGACTTCCAGGCCAACATCGCCTTCGAGGGGCAGACCGTGTCCGGCGTCATGGCGCGCGGCTTCTCCTCGGGCTGGCCCGCCTACCAGCCCGGCGACTTCCTCGCCGGCCGCGACTTCACCCCCTCCGAGGTCGACCAGAACGCCCCGGTCGTGGTCATCTCCTTGGCGCTCGCCGAGGACCTCTTCGGGCAGCGCGATCCGATCGGGAGGATCGCGCGCGTGGAAAACGAGTTCCGCGGCACCCAGGAGGCCTTCACCGTCATCGGCGTGATCGAGCCCCAGGAGAACATCTTCGCGAGCGCCTTCGAGCACTTCGCCATCTTCCCTTGGACGGCCGCGGTTCGCCGTCTTCGGCAGTCGGCCTGGCAGGCGCAGATCTACGTCGTGCCCCGCGACTCGGTTAGCATCTCGCGGGCTCAGGACGACGTGATCGCAGCGATGCGCAGCCTGCGGGGCCTCGGGCCTGGCGAGGAGAACAACTTCTCGCTGATGGCCTCGGCGCAGATCCTGGACATGTTCAACCAACTCACCGCCGTGTTTTTCCTCGTGATCCTGCTCCTGGCGTCAGCGGGCCTACTCGTCGGAGGGGTGGGCGTGATCGGCATCATGCTCATCTCCGTGACGGAGCGAACGCGGGAAATCGGCGTCCGCAAGGCCGTCGGCGCGACGAGGCGCGAGATCCTCTGGCAGTTCCTCGTCGAGGCCTCGGTTCTCACGGTGGCGGGGGCCGCGGTCGGCATGTTCATCGGCTTCGTGCTGGCCACCGCGGTGGCGACCTGGACCCCGCTGCCGGCGGAGATCCCGATTTGGGCCGTCGGCACGGCCTTGACGATGGCCGCCCTTACAGGGATGCTCTTCGGACTGCTGCCCGCCTACCGCGCCAGCCGGCTCGAGCCCGTGGCCGCGCTACGTTACGAGTGAGGCGGGGCTTCACTCCTGAATCGCTGCGGCGCACATGATCGAGCCCCTGGATCTCCTCGCCGTGATGGCGCATCCCGACGACGCCGAGCTGCTCTGCGGCGGCGCCCTCATCAAAGCGGTCACGCGTGGCGCTCGCGTGGGCGTACTCGACCTGAGCGCGGGCGAGATGGGGAGCTCGGGCTCGAAGGAGATCCGCGCACGCGAGGCGGCACGAGCCGCCGAGATCATCGGGCTGGCCGAGCGCCGCTGCGCGGGACTGCCCGACTCCGCCCTCGAGAACGACGTGAAGTCGCGCCTGGTGGTCGCCGAGCACCTGCGGGCGCTGCGCCCTCGCGTCGTGGTCACGCACTGGAAGGTGGGGCGTCACCGTGACCACCGGATCGCCTCCGAGCTCGTGCGCGACGCTTGCTTCCTTTCCGGGCTGAAGAAGCTGGATGCGAAGGGAGAGCCCTTCCGTCCGCTGAAGCTCGTCTACGCCACGGCCTTCCGTGAGGACGCCGAGCCGCCGGACTTCGTGGTCGACATCTCGCAGCAGCTGCGCACGAAGCTCGAAGCGCTCTCCGCGTACTCGTCCCAGTTCGACGGCGTGCGTGCCATCGGTGAGGTGTATCCGGGCGGAGAGCGGATGGTACTCGAGCAGGTGCGGGTGCAGATGGCGCATTACGGCACGTACATCCGCGTAGAGTACGGCGAGCCTTTCCGCACGGACGAGCCGTTCGATGTCGCCGATCTTTCGGAGCTCACCGTCGCCTCGTTCTGACGCGAGCCCCGGCGGGTCAGGCGGTTCGGCAGGACACCTCGAGCACCAGTCGCCGCCACGACGGGACCTCGTCACCGCCGACTCTCAGGGTGCGGGCCTCCGCGACGCCCCCGCGACTCATCCATGGCCAGAGCCAGCGCCCGATTTCCGGGGGGAGATGGCCGATGGGCTCGCCCGACTCCAGGTGGACCCACACCTCGGGGCGATCCTGGACCGGCGGGTCGGCGACGAGACGCACGCTCTGTCCCTCGCTCAGCCGTGCCACGAAGCGATCGCGCCCCGCGAACACCGTCCCGTGGACGGTCGAGCGGAAGCACACAGGGCGGCCCGGTGGGAAGGGGGGCGGTGGAAGGCTCATCGCTTCCTTAACTTAGGGGCCGTCCGACCTCGGGCAATCGCCTCACGTGTGAGGGCGTGCCGGGGAGGAGAGCCGACCATGAAGCCGATCTATCTCGACTACGCCGCGACGACGCCGGTCCGCGAGGAGGTGCGCGCCGCGATGGCCCCGTGCCTCGCCGAAGCGTTCGGCAACCCGTCCAGCGTACACCGCTGGGGACGGGAGGCCGCGGGAAGGCTCGAGGCGGCGCGTGAAGAGGCCGCGGCAGCCCTCGGGGCGCGTCCCTCGGAGATCCGCTTCGTGCGCGGTGGGACCGAGTCGGACAACCTGGCTGTCCTCGGCTGGTCGCGGGCCCAGGTGGAAGCGGGCGCCACCCCCTCCGTGGTCGTGAGCTCGATCGAGCACCACGCCGTGATGCACGCGGCCGAGCAGGCGGAGCACGAGGGCGCCTGCGTGACGCGGCTGCCGGTGACGCCGTCGGGGGAGATCGACCTCGACGCCGCCGACGGGGCGCTTTCCTCCGCGCCGGCCCTCGCGTCGGTGATGTGGGTCAACAACGAGACGGGCATGACACTCCCGTTGGGTGCCCTCTTGGAGCGGGCCGCCGCGCGCGGCGCGCTCGTGCACTCCGATGCCGCGCAGGCGGTCGGCAAGGTCCCCGTGGACGTGCGCCGGGTGCCCGTTGCGATGCTGTCGGCGACCGGACACAAGATCTACGGGCCGAAGGGGACCGGGCTCCTCTTCGTGCGCGAGGGGACGCCCCTCGCCCCTCTCGTGCACGGCGGCGGTCAGGAGCGAGGCCTCCGCGCCGGCACCGAAGACGTGGCCGGGGCCGTGGGGCTCGCGCTCGCCATGAGGCTCGCCGTGGAGGAGCAGGCGTCGGAGGCGGCCCGCCTCACCCCGCTCCGGGAGCGGCTGGCCGAGCTGCTGTGTGCCTCCCTGGACGGGGTCCGTATCAACGCGGGGACCGCTCCGCACCGCGCGCCGCACGTCCTGAGCGTCGGGATCGCCGGCATCGAGGACGGTAGCGCCCTGCTCATGGCCCTGGACCTCGAGGGGCTGGCCGTCTCCGGCGGGTCGGCATGCCTCAGCGGAGCCGCCAAGGCCAGTCACGTGATGCGGGCCCTCTACGGCGCGCGGGACCCACACGCGACCGTCCGGTTCTCCTTCGGGCGCGCTACCGACATGGCCGCGGTGGAGCACGCGGCCAGCATCACGGTCCGAGTCGTGGGCCGGCTGAGGGCCGCATGAGTCGCGTGCTCGTGGCGATGTCCGGCGGCGTGGACTCCTCCGTGGCGGCCGCGCTTCTCGTCGAGGCGGGTCACGAGGTCGTCGGCGTCACCATGAAGACGTTTTGCTACTCCGAGACTCCCGACCACGGCAAGACGTGCTGCGGTCTCGACGGCATCTCGGACGCGAAGCGGGTCGCGCACGCGCTCGGCATGCCGCATTACGTCTTCGACGTCGAGCAGGACTTCACCCGGGACGTGATCGACGACTTCGTGCGCGAATACGCGCGGGGAAGAACGCCGAACCCATGCGTCCGCTGCAACGGGAACACGAAGTTCAGGGACCTCATGGCCCGCGGTCGCGCGCTCGGCTGCGACCGGATCGCGTCGGGTCACTACGTGCGCATCGAGCACACGAGCGCGGGATCGCGACTTCGCAGAGGTCGCGATGGGGCGAAGGATCAGGCGTACTTCCTCTGGGGGCTGCCGCCCGAGTTGGTGCCAGGCCTGCTCTTCCCCGTGGGTGAGCTCACCAAGGACGAGGTGCGCGACCGCGCGCGGCAGCTCGGGCTCGTCACGGCGGACAAGCCCGAGTCACAGGAGATCTGCTTCGTTCCCACGGGTGACTACCGCGACCTGCTCCACCGACGTCTCGTCCGCCATCCGGCGCTCGAGCCCGGTGACATCGTCCGCACCGACGGTGAAGTGGTCGGCCGACATCAGGGCTTCGTCGGGTTCACGGTCGGACAGCGGCGCGGGCTCGGCGGTGGCTTCCCCGAGGCGCTCTACGTGCTCGAGATCCGACCCGAGTCGCGGCAGGTCCTCGTGGGCACGCGGGACGAGCTCTTTCGAGACCGGGTGGTCGTGGGGGAGCTGAATTGGCTCGGCGAGGCCCCTGCGCTCGGTGAGACGCTCGAGGTGCAGCTCCGCCACCGCGCGCCTCCGGTGGCGTGTGTCGTCGAGGCGAACGGCGAGGAGCTCGAGCTCGGGCTCGCCGAGCCCCGCCCGGCGATCACCCCCGGGCAGTCGGCGGTTCTCTTCGAGGGCGACGTGCTCCGCGGAGGCGGGCGCATCGTGCGGGCGAGCCGAGCCGAGATGTCCACGCGGGCGACCGGGGAGGCCGCGGGAAGTCTGGGCGCGTAGCGCGTCAGTGCTTGAGGCCGCTGGCCTCGGCGAACTCCTCCATCGCTTGCCTTTCCGACTCCGAGAGCTCCTCGGGCACGCGCACGACCACCTCGACGTACTGATCTCCGACGCGACCGTCCTTCTGCACGCCCTGCCCACGGATGCGGAACTTCGTTCCTGACTGGGTGCCCTTGGGGATGCGCAGCACGACCTTCTTACCCGAGACCGTGCGCACGCGGATCTTCGAGCCGAGCGTGGCCTGCACGATGTTGATCGGCACCGTGACGTGGATGTCCATGCCGTCGCGCTTGAAGAAGCGGTGTGGCTGGACCTTGAAGGTGATGATGAGGTCCCCCGGCGGTCCTCCCTCCCGGCCGCGCTCGCCTTGCCCCGAGAGGCGCACCTTCGAGCCCGTGTCGACGCCCGCGGGAACGTTGATCTGGAGGCGCCGCTGCTGACGCACGCTGCCCCTGCCTCCGCACGAGTCGCAGTACGCCTCGGGGATCTTTCCGCGTCCGAAGCACGCCGGGCAGGGACGCTTGACCGCGAAGCCGCCCTGGCCGAAGGAGACCGTGCCGCTCCCCTTGCACTCCTCGCACCGCTTCGACTGCGTGCCCGGTTTCGCCCCGTCGCCACCGCACGTTGCGCAGTCTTCCGTGATCGCGACGTCCACGGAGACCTTTCCGCCCCGCACCGCGTTCAGGAATGGGATCTCCACGACGTACTCCACGTTCTGACCCTTCTCGCGGCCCGACGTCTTGGCTTCCTGATGCGACTTCTTGCCGAGGTCGAAGAGCGAGCTGAAGAGGTCGGAGATGTTTCCGAAGCCCCCTTGGAGATCCTCGAACGAGAAGCCCGGCTCGGCCGCCGGACCGCCCCTCGGCGCTCCTCCGGGCCGCGCACCGCCGAAGCCGAGGCCACCGAACTTGCGCATCTGGTCGTACTTCTTGCGCTTCTCGGGGTCGCTCAGGACGGAGTACGCCTCACCGATCTCCTTGAAGCGCTCGGCGGCCTTGTCGTTGCCCTGGTTCGCATCGGGGTGATGCGTCTTGGCGAGCTTGCGGTAGGCCTTCTTGATCTCGTCCTGGCTCGCCTTCTCGGGCACGCCGAGGACCTGGTAGAAGTCCTTTCTACCGGCCGCCATGGGTGCTCCGTCAGTCCTGCTTGAAGACGGCCACGCGGGCCGGGCGCACGAGGGTGCCCTTCAGAGAGTACCCCTTCTGGAAGACCTGGGAGACTGTGTCGTCCTGTTCCTCGGTCTCGGCCGGAACCCGCATCATGGCTTCCATCCGCTCCGGGTCGAACGGCTCACCGACGGGATCGATGACCTCGACGCCCGTGTCCTCGAGCATGCGGACGAACTTCCGCTCCACCAGGTCGACGCCCTCCATGATCGCCTCCACCGTGGCGTTGGAGAGGTCGAGCTGGGCGACGCGGTTCAGGTCGTCGAGCACGTCGAGGAACTTGGCGATCACGTCGGCCTGCGCCCGGGCCCAGGCGGCGAGGCGCTCCTGCTCGCTGCGTCGCCGGAAGTTGTTGAACTCGGCCACCAGCCGCAGGTGCTTGTCGGTCAGTCCCTCGAACTCGGCCTTCAGGGCCGCGCTCTCGTCCCCGTCCCCTGCCCCGTCGGCTTTCGCACCGGCGCCGCCCTCGTCGGCTGCGAGGTCGACGCCATCAGCATCCGCCTCGGCGCCCCCGAGATCCTCGTCGTCCGCCTCCGTCGCGTCGGCGACCTCAGCTTCCGCCACGATCTCGTCGTCGTTCGTCACGGAATCCGTCATTCGTCTCCTTCCAGACATGCGAGGGGCCCTCAGGTAGCCCCTGATGAGCCCGATCCAGGGCCCGCGACGCTACAAGATACCACGCCCGGGCGCGTCGGTTCAGGCCTCCCCGGGGCGACGCGTGAGCCGGCGCAAGAGCCGTGCGAGGGCCTCCTGAGCCGCCCTCTCCCGGATCTGCTCACGGTCCCCAACGAGCCCGATACGTATCACGTCGACCTCGCCGTCGAGACTCACCGCGATCCATACGGTTCCGACGGGCTTCTCCTTCGTGCCCCCTTCGGGGCCGGCGATCCCTGTGATGCCGATGCCGGCCTCCGCGCCGAAGCGCTGGGCTACGCCCAGCGCCATCTGGCGAGCGACCGGCTCGGAGACCGCTCCCTCGCGCCCCAGCTCCTCCCGCGAGACGCCCAGGTCCCGCACCTTCACCTCGTCGGCGTAGGCCACCACGCCCCCCAGGAAGACTCGGGAGGAGCCGGCCCGGTCCGTGATCCGCTTGGCGATCAAGCCCCCGGTGCAGCTCTCGGCGACCGCCAGCCTCTTGCCGGCCCGTGCGAGCGCGTCGCTGACCGCCTCCACCACGTCGCCCGAGGCGGCCTCGAACCGCCACTCCGCCAACACCGGATCGAGCGCCTCCTCGAGGCGCCCGAACCAGCGTTCGGCCTCGGCCTCGGGGACTCCCCTCGCGGTGAGGCGCAGATCGACGCCGCGTAGGTCGGGCAGGAACGCGAGCGTGACCGGGCCCATGTCCTCGGGGAGCCGGGCCTCCACGAGCTGCGCCAGCCGGGACTCGGGGATGCCCGTCGTGCGGATCATCCGGTGGCGCACAGGCGTGAGGCGCGCCGCGTACCGGCTCCGTAGCTCCGGGAAGAGCCCCTCCTCGCAGATGCCCCGCAGCTCGCGCGGCACCCCCGGCAGGAGCGTGATCAGGGCGCCCTTCGTCTCGAGGAGTATGCCCGGCGCCGTGCCGTAACCGTTGGGAAGCAAGATGGCTCCGGCGGGCACCTCGGCCTGGCTGAGATTGGGCGAGGGAAGGTCCGAGTACCCCCTGGCGAGGAAGCGCTCCCGGAGGGCCGCGAGGAGCTCCTCGTCGAGCCGCAGCTCGAGACCGAGCATCTCGGCGACCGCCTCCTTGGTCAGGTCGTCCTCGGTGGGGCCGAGGCCGCCCGAGACGAGCACGAGGTCGGCCCCCTCGAGCGCGGAACCCACTGCCTCCTGGATCGCTCCGGTCGCATCACCGACCGTGAACTTACGGGCCACCGAGATGCCCAGCGCGGCGAGCTGCCGCCCCAGCCACGCGGCGTTGGTGTCGACCGTCTCGCCGTACAGGAGCTCGTTCCCGACCGCCACGAGCGCGGCCACCGGCGGCACGCCGCCCGACACGGACCCCGCCTTCGGCGCTACCCCCGGATCCCCACCACGGAGCGGTAGGACCAGAGGTAGTCGAGCATCGAGTACACCGTGAGGACGATCGCCACGGCGAGGGTCACACCGATCCAGGCCCTGTGGACGGGGGTGAAGAATGTCCAGAAGGAGCCGCCCCACCCACGCGCCTCGGCCGACAGCTGGAGGGGATACCAGAGGAGCAGCCCCCCGACGAAGAGCGCCTGGAAGAGCGCTTTGCGCTTGCCCGACTTCCCTGCGGGGATCACGACGCCCCGCCGGGCCGCGTAGCTGCGGAAGAGCGTGATGAAGATCTCGCGCCCGAAGATCACGACCATCACCCAGACCGGCATGGGACCCCACCAGGGGATGGGATCGAGCGGCCCTCCTCGATGGGAGATGATGTAGAAGGGCACGAACGTCGCAACGAGAAGCAGCTTGTCAGCGACCGGGTCCAGGAGCTTCCCGACGTCGGTGATGAGGCCGTAACGACGCGCCAGATAGCCGTCCCACACGTCGGAGAGCGCCGCCACCACGAAGAGACCGAAGGCCCAGTAGCGAGCCCCCGCGCCGGCCGCGATCGCCAGGTAGAAGATGACCGGGCACGCCGCGATGCGTGCCAGCGTGATCACGTTCGGGAGGGTGAAGCTTCTCCCTGACACAGGAGGCTACGAAAGACCTTCGACGACCAGCTTGCTCACGCAGGAGAGCGTTTCGAACACCCCCTTGCCCTCGATGGCGATTCCCTCGAAGTCGGGAACCCCCATGGGGTTGATCTGGGCCCGCAGCTCCTCGGCGCTGAGGATGTCGGGCATATCCCGCTTGTTGTATTGGATCGCGAACGGGATGCTCTCCAGATCGTAGCCGTAGGTCTCCAGGTTCTCGTAGAGGTTGTGCATCGACTCGATGTTGGCCTCGGCGCGTGAAGCCTGCGAGTCGGCGACGAAGACGATGCCGTCGACCCCCTTCAGGATGAGGCGCCGGCTGGCGTTGTAGTAGACCTGGCCCGGCACCGTGTAGAGGTGGAAGCGGGTCTTGAAGCCGCG